>NC_014207.1:2447896-2753883 GCF_000093025.1 Methylotenera versatilis 301 | reverse complement strand
AATTTGCATTAAAAAACTATAAGTCAGCCATTGCCACGCAACAGAAAGTAATAGATTTGCACCCAGAAAGCCCGAAAGTGCCAGATGCGATGTTGAATATGGCGAATAGTCAAATTCAATTAGGCTTAGTGCCGGGTGCGAAAAAAACTTTGCGCGATTTAATTGCTCAGTTTCCGAATAGCGAAGTAACGCCTACCGCACAAAAGCGATTGAAAGCATTAGAGGCGATTAAGTAACTTGTATTTAGTTAATGGTATTTAATTGGCGGCTATTGAAATAAGTTCTATTGCTAAAACATTAGCTTAGCTCAATTTAAGTAAATCCATATTTAAGTTACAATGGCGCCAATTCAAGTTGGCGCTATTTTTTTATACAATCAGTTCTCTGGCATATTAAGCATTTAATGAAACTCAAAGTCCACGAAATCTTCTACTCAATACAAGGCGAGTCCTCACGCGTAGGATTGCCCACAGTATTTGTGCGCTTAACAGGCTGCCCAATGCGCTGTGTGTATTGCGATACCGCTTATGCATTTAGTGGCGGCAGTAATATTGAGATTGCTGATATTTTGGCTAAGGTTGCTGAATTTGGCACAAAATACGTCACTGTGACAGGTGGTGAGCCGCTCGCGCAAAAAGATTGCCATTTCTTGTTAAAAGATTTATGTGATGCAGGCTACAGCGTATCGTTAGAAACAGGCGGCGCGATTGATATTAGCCCAGTAGATAAACGTGTTTCTGTAATATTAGATGTCAAAACACCAGATTCAGGCGAGCTAAAAAATAACGTCTGGAGCAATTTAGACCATTTGAAAAGCTCAGATGAAGTGAAGTTTGTACTGTGTAGTCGAGAAGATTACCAATGGGCGAGAGATTTATTAAGTACGCATAAAATTGCCGAAAAATGTCCCGTGTTATTCTCGCCAGTCTATAGTCAAGTGAGTCCTACCGACCTAGCAGAATGGGTACTGGCGGATAAATTACCTGTGCGTATGCAAGTACAATTGCATAAAATATTATGGGGCGAAAAGCCTGGGGTTTAGGTTGTAGTTTCGGTATGGATTCAAATATGGAAAATAAAACAAAAAAGAATGCAGTCGTACTTCTTTCTGGCGGGTTAGATTCCGCTACCTGTCTTGCGATTGCCAAATCTCAAGGTTTTGATTGCTATTGCTTAAGCTTAGATTATCATCAGCGCCATATTGCTGAATTGCATGCAGCTAAAAACGTTGCCAATGTTATGGGCGCAGCAGCACATAAAACCGCGAATTTAGATTTATCTTTATTTGGCGGGTCTGCATTAACCGATGATGCGATTGCGGTGCCAGAAAGCGAAACTGCTGGCATACCAATCACATACGTGCCCGCGCGAAACACTATTATGTTGTCTTTAGCTTTAGCATGGGCAGAAGTGTTAAAAAGTCAGGATATTTTTATCGGGGTGAATGCACTCGACTACTCAGGTTATCCTGATTGCCGCGGCGAATATGTCAAAGCATTTCAAGCCATGGCGAATCTAGCGACTAAGAGCGCGGTGGAAGGTCATGCAATTACTATTCATGCACCATTGATTGATATGACAAAAGCACAAATAGTCACGCTAGGTACTGAGCTTGGTGTGGATTATGCGATGACTGTTTCTTGCTATCAAGCAGACAGCCACGGCGAGGCATGTGGATTGTGTGACTCATGCCGTTTAAGACGGGAAGGTTTTGCAGCAGCAGGCTTGGCAGACCCGACACGATATAAAAAACACGTTTAAACTAGGCGTTAAGACCGTGTATAAGCAGCGCAGTTTTAAAACGATAGATTTTACTCAAAGATTAATTATGGGATTAATGCACAAACTACTTGCCAAACCCATCATTAATAACGTAAAATCCGCGCCTTTCTGCTTTAAAATTTTCTAAAAGAGAACAAAGATTATGGTTATTATTCGTTTAGCTCGTGGTGGCGCGAAAAAAACTCCTTTCTACAACGTGGTAGTGGCAGATTCACGCAATCGTCGTGATGGCCGCTTTATCGAGCGTGTTGGTTTTTACAACCCATCAGCAAAAGCTGGTGCAGAAGCGCTTCGTGTAGATCAAGAGCGTGTTACATTTTGGCAAGGTCAAGGTGCACAACTGTCTGATACAGTGGCACGTTTGGTTAAATTTCACGCTAAAGGCCCAGAGTACGCTATTGCTGCTAAAGCAAAAGACGCTGCTAAAGCTGATGCTGTTAAAGCAAAAATTGCTGCTGCTGAAGCTGCAAAATTAAAAGCTGCTGCAGATGCTGCTAAAGCTGAAGCAGATGCTAAAGCCGCTGAAGCTGCAGCCGCAGCAAAAGCTGCTGAGGCCGAAGCTGCCGCTGCTCCAGTTGAAGCAGCTGCAGACGTAGCTGAAACACCAGCTGCAGACGCTTAATATCATCGCTCAGGTGATGTGTGTCACCGAGCGAATGACTCAGTCTGTAAGTAATTTTGGCAGCCACTAAGATTTTGGCAAATACACAGCAAACAAGCAGTAGTATGGTAGTCATGGGGCGCATAGTTGCGCCCTACGGCGTTTTTGGCTGGCTAAAAATTGTGCCAGATACCGAAGCGTTTGATGGCCTATTTGATTACGATACTTGGTGGCTAGGCAAAGGCGACGATTGGCGTGAAATGGTGGTTGAAACCGCCAAAACTCACAACGATGTACTTGTCGTTAAGCTAAAAGGCATAGATGACCGCGATGCTGCGCTTGCTTGCAAGGGTAAGCAAATCGCAGTGCCAAGAGAACAATTACCTGAAGCTGAAGAAAATGAGTATTACTGGTCAGACTTGATTGGTTTACGCGTTAAGAACAAACAAGACGTTGATTTTGGCTTAATAGTCGATGTATTTGAAACTGGTGCAAATGATGTGATTGCCGTAAGAGCAGACGTCATTCAGTCAGAAGATTCAACAGTTAAGGCTGTAGCTAAAGAAAAACCGCAAGAGAGATTAATACCGTTTATTGACGATGTAGTCCTTGAAGTTGATTTAGCTGCAAAAACGATGTTGGTGGATTGGGATGCAGATTTCTAATCATGCCGTTCAAGTTTGATTATGGCGTTTAAATTTGACGTCATAACGCTGTTTCCTGAAATGTTTGATGCCATTACAAAATATGGCATTACCAGTAGAGCGTTACAGCAGAATATTTATGATGTACAGTTTTGGAATCCACGTGATTTCACTACGGATAATCATAAAACAGTAGACGATAGGCCTTATGGCGGCGGCCCAGGTATGGTGATGCTGGTTGAGCCGTTAGAGCAAGCCATTGGTTCAGCAAAATTAAGTCAAGCTGAAAAGAATATCGAAAGTTGGGTGATTCATCTTTCACCGGCGGGTAAACCGCTGACGCATGAAAAAGTCATGCAGCTGAGCAAGAAACAAGGTGTAGTGTTGTTAGCCAGTCGTTATGAAGGTGTAGACCAGCGATTGATAGATGCACATGTGGATGAGGAAATCTCCATTGGCGATTATGTGTTAAGTGGCGGTGAGTTGCCCGCAATGACTTTAATTGACGCAATAGTGCGGCAGTTGCCAGATGCTTTGGGTGATAGTGATTCTGCCATTGAAGATTCATTTGTCGATGGCTTGTTAGATTGCCCGCACTACACTAGGCCAGAAGAATATAAAGGTGTGAAGGTGCCTGAAGTTTTAACCTCAGGTAATCATGCAAAGATTAAGCAGTGGCGTTTGAAAATGTCGCTGAAAAGAACTCGGGATCAACGTCCCGATTTATTGGCCGCAAGGCCGTTGACGAAAGAAGAAGCACGGCTGCTCAAAGAACTTGAAACCGAGTAACTTGGTATTAAGTTTAGGCGCAGGAACAAGCATCTTCATAATTAAAAGGAACCCGTAAGGGGTAAATAAAATGGCAGATATTATTAAAATGTTGGAAGAGGAAGAAATTGCCCGTTTAGGCAAAACCATTCCATCTTTCGCACCAGGCGACACTGTAGTAGTTGGCGTGAACGTAGTTGAAGGTACACGTAAACGTGTACAGTCATACGAAGGCGTTGTGATTGCTAAACGTAACCGTGGTTTGAACTCATCATTCATCGTACGTAAAATCTCCTCTGGTGAAGGTGTTGAGCGTACATTCCAAACTTACTCACCGCTAATCGCTAGTATTGAAGTTAAACGTCGTGGTGATGTTCGCCGTGCGAAACTTTACTACCTACGTGAGCGTTCAGGTAAATCAGCACGTATTAAAGAAAAATTATTCACACGTGAAAAAGAAGTGATGGCTCCAGAAGCAAAAGCTTAAATCTAAGCCTTTGTTGCTGAATAGCAAAAACCCAAACGTCGAAAGGCTTTTGGGTTTTTTTACGACTATGTTTTTATATCTATAAGTTTTATGTCTATAATTTACGCCCATGACTTTTCGTTTGCATCTGCCCCGTATTGGTTTAACATAACACGATGATTACTCAGTACGAAGCTCTCATTGATGCACCTTTTGGTGTGGTAGCCATTGCCATGCAAGGCAATCAACTCGGGATAGATTTGTTGCTGGAATCTCCATCACAAGAAAATCTGCAGTTTTATCACCCAGCCATGATAAACAATGCGATCATCAAGCAAACTTATGAGCAGATACATCAATATCTACAGCAGCCTAATACTCAATTTCATACATTGCTTCATCATCAACACGGCACAGCTTTTCAGCAACGCGTTTGGCAGGCCATTGCCGCCATTCCGTTAGGGCAAGTTGCAACCTATGGGCAGATTGCCAGCCAAATCGGTTCAGGGCCTCGTGCTGTGGCAAATGCCTGTGGGGCAAACAATATCCCTCTTATCATTCCATGCCATCGCGTCGTTGCGCAAAATGGCATAGGCGGATTTATGCAAGGTAAAGAAAATGGTTTGGTCATTAAACGCTGGCTATTAGCGCATGAAGGTGTGCAAGGCTATACGCATGAGTGAGCGCACGCTCTCGCCGCAAGATTTGGCAGAGCTTGATACCTTCATTGACCATTTATGGCTAGAAGATGGTTTGTCTAAAAACACGCTAGAAAGTTATCGCCTAGATTTAACCTCATTTGCCTATTGGCTCACACCACAAAATAAGCAATTACTCACAGTAGACCAAGCGGATATTCAGCAATATCTCGCGGTGAAATTTCCACAAAGTCAGCCGCGTAGTATTAGTCGATTGATTGCAAGTATGCGCAGATTTTATCGCTATTTAATGCGGGATAACAAAATCAGCCTAGACCCGACCATTCAAATTCAATCGCCGAAATTACCGCGCAGCCTGCCTAAAAGTTTGAATGAAGAAGAGGTCATTGCCTTGCTCAATGCGCCTAACATAGTAGAAGCAGCAGGGTTGCGCGACAGAGCGATGCTAGAGCTGCTCTACGCCTGTGGATTGCGTGTATCTGAGTTAGTGGGTGTCAAGGTCACAGAAGTCAGCGTGAGTGACGGCGTTGTGCGAATTACAGGTAAGGGCAGTAAAACACGCTTAGTGCCTATGGGCGAGGAGGCTGTTGATTGGATTTCTCGCTATTTAAGCGATGCACGCTCGGCAATTTTACAAAAGCGTTTATGCGATGCGCTGTTTGTCACTAATAGAGGCGAGGCGATGACGCGCCAGGCTTTTTGGTATTTGATTAAGCGTTATGCGTTGCTAGCTGGTATTAACAAGCATATGTCGCCGCATGTGTTGCGTCATGCGTTTGCTACGCATTTGTTGAATCATGGAGCGGATTTGCGGGTGGTCCAGATGTTACTCGGGCATTCGGATATTTCAACTACGCAGATTTATACGCACGTGGCGCGGGAGCGTTTGAAGCAATTGCATCATAAGCATCATCCGAGGGGTTGATTTGTTTTTAAACGCGATGCTCTGGGATGCCTGTGGATATTGGCTTGCAGGGTAAGTGTTTTAAACCGTCATTCCCGCGTAGGCGGGAATCCATTTTGACTTGTCATACCGACATACGACTTTGCAAGCGCTTTAGCGCTTAGCAAATCGGAGTACCCTTGTGGTGCGAAAGTCGGAATCTAGTGTCTTTTAGCTGTGTAGGTTATTGAACCACGTCGGGGGTAGCCCGGCAGCTAGTCACTTTCTTTTAACAGCCTGAAAAGAAAGTAACCAAAGACAACGAAGTTGCGGTGTAGGCTAACCTTTAGGTTAAGCCACTTTAGTGGCGGCCGGAGCCAAAACGGCACCCCAACACCACTGCCTTACGGCTTCCCTGCGCTACTCAACATAAAGGCAGCAATCGGTAACCGTAAAGGTCATCCCCGTCATCACGAATTGCTGAAGCAATTGTTCTGACATGAAAACTCGCTACGCTCAAACAGCCGCTTGCTGAAAGCTTCCTTTATGCTTCCGTTGCTCGGCATGGTTTAAGGGGCGGTTATTTTGCAAGTTCACTCAAAACTCCATTTTTTCTCAAGGTCCGAAGCAAGGCAAAAATCTCGCTTTTTAAAGCACCATGACCTTGTTTTAACGTGGCAGCATAAGAAATAAGTGAGTTGTAATGTGCAATAGCATGTTGTTTATGAACTTCTTGTTTAGTTTCTTCATAAAGTTTATTTGCGTATTCAAATTTATGCACAAGGTCGTTGTTCAATCTGAATGAGTCAACCATACCTTTTGATAAAGTATAGGTTTTAATGATTTGTTTTCTTAGGTCATTATCATTAATGCGCCCAATAAGAAAAGTATTGCCGTTATAGACTGAGAAAAAATCGCTAACTAACGGATAGTAAAAGTTTAAAGGCTCATTTTCGCGTATTGACTCAAGCCTTGCTCCCATTGTTACCTGATAGCGCTCATAAACAGTTTCGAGTTCATCATGGATGGCTTGCAAAAGGCTACTTATAATAATTTTTTCATTATTTTCAGATTGACCTTGTTGATGTTTAAAGGCCATCTTGGTAGCAAGAATGCTGAAAAATCCAGCAATAACGCCGCCAATTACAGCTGCAACAAATTCTTTTGATTGTATTAATTCATTTAGCAATTTGTATTCCCCTAAGTATTCTTACCTTTAAACTTTGCGCTCAATCGCCACCCCCAACGCCTTCAACCCCGGCAAAATCCCCGGCTTCGCCACTTTAATCTTCACACTCAGTGCGCCAAATTCTTTCAAGATCAATTGGCAAAGGTGTTCGGCTAAGGCTTCTACTAATTTAAAGCTGTTTTCAGTTAAGGTTTCGCGTATGCGTCTAACGACTGCGCCGTAGTCTATAGTGTCGGCAATGGCGTCGCTTTGGCAGGCATTTGTTAAATCATAGCCAATTTCAATGTCTAGGATAATGGTTTGCGGCATCATACGTTCCCAATCGGGTACGCCTAGTTTTGTTTGAACTTTAACTTGCTCTAAAAATATGATGTCCATTGGCTTTATTCTCGTGTCGTGATTCCTGCAATAGCCAGAATCCAGTAATATTTTGAATATTAAACTACAATATATATTTGTGTGATTAAAAATTGATTGCTCGTCTTGGCGAGCGTCATGGCTAAGAGAGTTTAAATGAATGAATTAGGGTTTGTTCCAGTCACGTTGATTCCTGCGGTTTGGATTGTTGCTGCGTATCTATTGGGTTCTGTTGCATTTGGCATTATCGTCAGTAAGTTGTTTGGTTTGCCTGACCCGCGTACGGTGGGTTCTGGTAATCCGGGTGCGACTAATGTATTGCGTAGTGGTAAAAAATTGGCGGCTGCGCTCACTTTATTGGGCGATGTGCTAAAAGGTTGGTTGCCAGTTTGGTTGGCATTGCAGTCTGATATGTTGATGTGGGTTGTCGCTTCAGTTGGTTTAGCTGTATTTTTTGGGCATTTGTACCCGATTTTTTATAAATTCAAAGGTGGCAAGGGTGTGGCGACTGCGCTTGGCGTGATGCTAGCCATTTCGCCATTGCTCGGTTTAGCGGCAGTGGTGACATGGATTGTAGTTTTTGCTATTTCCCGTTATTCATCGCTTGGTGCGATTGTGGCGGCAGCACTTGCGCCAGTGTACGCATGGTTTCTGTTGTCAGCATATAACGACTATGTCATTGCGGTCACTATAATGGCGGTAATGCTGATTTGGCGCCACAGAAGCAATATTCAAAAGTTGCTGGCTGGTACTGAATCGGGTTTTGGTAAGAAAAAGTAGGTTTTTTAAATAGCGGGTTTTTGCAACTCTGCTAAATCCCAACGTGGACGCACACTAAAGCCATAATTTCTATTGCCATTACCATGCATGGCCTTAAGGCGCATAGCTCCGGCAAAGGCAATCATCGCACCATTATCAGTGCAGAACTCTAAGCGTGGATAACTCACTTTGCATAATTTACGTTTGGTCGCAGCATTTAATTTTTCACGCAGTTTTGAATTTGCGCCTACGCCGCCCGAAACCACCAAATTATCTAAGCCAGTTTCGCGCAAAGCTGTCATGCATTTCAGCGTTAATATTTCAGTCACTGCCTCTTGAAACTCCCACGCAATATCTGCAGTGGTTGTGGCATCTAAAGGTTGGTGTTGATTCACGAGTGTTAGCACCGCCGTTTTTAAGCCGCTAAAGCTAAAGTTTAAGTCGCCGCTATTCAATAATGGACGTGGTAATTTAAAGCGCGCTTTACCACTTTGCGCCAATTTAGATAGCGCAGGGCCACCTGGGTAACCTAAACCTAATAATTTGGCAGTCTTGTCAAAAGCTTCACCCGCAGCGTCATCTAAAGTGTCGCCTAGCAGTTCATATTCGCCAATGCCATCCACACGCATCAGTTGGCTGTGACCGCCTGAAACAAGCAACGCTACAAATGGAAAGGCTGGTGGGTTAGCCTCAAGCAAAGGTGCAAGCAAATGCCCTTCAAGATGATGCACATTAATTGTAGGAACTTGTAAGCTAAACGCAAGTGACTCAGCAAAGCTAGTGCCAACTAACAGTGCGCCAGACAAGCCCGGCCCTTGTGTATAGGCAATTGCGTCAATGTCTTGCAGGGTTTTATTGGCAGTTTTTAGTACGTTTTCAGTAAGAGGTAGCACGCGACGAATGTGGTCGCGCGAGGCAAGTTCTGGCACTACGCCGCCATATTCAGCGTGCATTTCAACTTGCGAATGCAACGCGTGTGCGAGCAAACCTTGCTCGGTATCGTATAATGCAAGCCCTGTTTCGTCACAGGATGATTCAACACCTAAGACTATCATTTGAGAAATTCCAGCATCTATTTAATGACTTTAAATATTTTAAAGGTGGAATTATTGCGCATTTAGGGCATAAATGCATAAAAGTAATTGAATAAAAACAATTATGCGATTAAAATAGTCGGCTTTTCTCAGTTTCTAAATCAGAAGCGCGTAAGTGCCTGTTAGAAATTTGAGTATACCCATATTAAATTTGTTGTTATAAGAGAGATCGAATGTCTAGTGTACGCGTAAAAGAAAATGAGCCGTTTGACGTTGCCCTTCGCCGTTTTAAACGCCTAATTGAAAAAACAGGTTTGTTGAATGATCTTCGCGCTCGCGAGTTCTACGAAAAGCCAACTTGGGAACGTAAACGTAAAGCTGCTGCCGCTGTTAAACGTCAGTATCGCCGTTTACTAAAACAAACACTTCCAGCTAAACTTTACTAGTCATAGTATGGCTGATACAAACAACGCTCCAGCAGCGCCGGATGAAGCATTTTGGAGTTTGACAGATAAGTTCATTGGTTTTGCCAATGAACAAGCTGCAAGCAACGATGTTGGTGTGGTGAATGCGAGCTTCTTGTTTGCGTCTGCACGGTTCAATACGTTTTTGATTGCCACGCAGTGTGGTACCAAAGAAAGTTTTGAAGCTGAAAAAGCCGCCGCATTAGAGTACTTTGTTAATCAATACAAAATCGCCCTGACTGAACATATGGCGGATTATCAGGCTAAGTTTGATACTTACATCAAGAGTGCATAAGTTTTAGATGAGCCTTAAGTTACAAATCACCGAAGATATGAAAACCGCAATGCGTGCTAAAGATAGTGCGCGTTTAGGTGCTATTCGTTTATTGCAAGCCGCTATTAAGCAGCGTGAAGTGGATGAGCGTATTGAGTTAAGTGATGCGGATGTTATTACCGCAATCGAAAAAATGCTCAAACAACGCCGTGATTCAATCGCTGCTTACGAATCTGCAAACAGAACAGATTTAGCTGATGTTGAAAAGTACGAAGTGAGTGTTTTGCAAGAATACTTGCCACAACAACTGACTGAGGCGGAAATCCTAAGTATATTAGATCAAGTGGTGTCCGATACAGGCGCTGCTGGTGTTAAAGATATGGGTAAGGTAATGGCTGCGATTAAGCCGTTAGTTGCTGGTAAGGCTGATATGGGAAAAATATCAGGTTTGATTAAAACTCGATTAGCTTAAGTAGAAGACAGGTAGCAAAAATAGATTAAAGGAGCGTGAAGCTCCTTTTTTGTTTCTAGTTCTTTGTTTGTGAATATTTCTGTTTGTAGAAGCGGCCACTTTAAATTAAGCTAAAATTACCTAAAATCTTATAAAAGCAGAATACTTTGATTCCAGAGAGCTTTATTCAAGAGTTATTAAATCGCGTTGATATTGTCGACGTGATTGATAAAAGCACGCCCTTGAAAAAAGCGGGAGCTAATTATTCAGCTTGCTGCCCGTTTCATAACGAAAAATCTCCTAGTTTTACCGTCAGTCCAACTAAGCAGTTTTATCATTGTTTTGGTTGCGGTGCGCACGGTACAGCCGTAGGTTTTTTAATGGAATACCAAGGTTTAAGTTTTGTTGAAGCGATTAATGATCTTGCTCGAATGGTCGGGATGATTGTGCCGCAAGAAGCGCGTGATGCAAACAAACCTGAGCATAAGGTTGTATTGGGTTTGCAAGAGTCGTTACAGCAAGCGGCTCAATACTATAAAGCTGAGCTTAAAAAATCTCCTCGAGCCATTGAGTATCTAAAGGCACGTGGCTTAAGCGGGCAAGTGGCGGCTAAATTTCAAGTAGGGTACGCACCGGCGGGTTGGCAAAATTTGCAGAGTGTTTTCCCAAACTATGACAACGAAGCGTTGAGTGTTGCTGGCTTGGTTGTTGAGAATGATCAGGGTCGTCGCTATGACCGATTTCGTGACCGCATCATGTTCCCGATTCATGACCAAAAAGGTCAGGTGATTGGCTTTGGTGGCCGCGTGATTAATCCAGAAGATACGCCTAAGTACTACAACTCACCAGAAACGCCATTATTTCAAAAAGGCCATGAGCTTTATGGTTTGTTCCTAGCGCGTAGAGCCATACGCGATGCAGGTCGCGCGCTTGTGGTTGAAGGTTATATGGATGTGGTTGCGTTGGCTCAGTACGGCATTGAGTATGCCGTGGCAGCTTTAGGCACGGCTACTACGCCCTTTCATATTACCAAGTTGATGCGACAAACCGATGAAGTGGTATTTTGTTTTGACGGCGATAATGCAGGGCTAACTGCAGCTTGGCGTGCAGCCATGAATGCTTTGCCTGCGCTAACGGATGGCTTGAAACTGTCATTCCTATTTTTGCCCAAAGCGCATGATCCTGATTCTTATGTGCGCGAATTTGGTAAAGAGCAATTTGAGGCGGAAATCAAAACTGCGATGCCACTTTCGCAGTATATTTTAAAGCACTTAAGTGAAGATAATCCGTTGCAAAGCCAAGAGGATAAGGTGCGGTTTTTGAACGAAGCTGAGCCCATCATGCAACAAATCAATGCGCCACGCAGCGCGATGTATCTGCGGAAGAAGGTGGCGGAATTAGCACAGTTGTCCATAGATGAAATGCAAAGTTTACTTAAGTTGCCTAATCTGAACAAAGCTCCGGCGCAGGCTCGGCCGAAACTTACGCGCACAACTAACTCTTTACACCACCATTTTTGTTTAACCATGATTATGCAGCCTGCGCTGGTAGATAAAGACGATCTGCTATGGATCGCAGGAAGTTCGGATGATGAATTATTATTGAGGCAGACTATTGAAACTTGCCTCATGCATCCTCATTCTAAACCAGTGGTGATTATGCGTGAGTTGGAAAGTAAAGTTGATGCCAACATTATTACTGAACTGAAAAAAGAGCTTAATGTGCTGGATGAAACTCTGGATTTGGCACAAGCGATGTCTGGTGCTAGGCAGCAGTTAAAGCAGCTTTATCTACAGAAAAATGAAACTGCATTGCTGGCGCAGGTCAGTGAAAAGCCTTTAAGTGCTTTGACGGATGATGAGCGAAACTTACTTAAAAGTTTAGGAAGTAAAGTTAAGAAATAGTTTTTACTGGTCGTGTTTAGTGTCGCTACGTTGAATTATTAGCAGCGCCTGTAGGTCAAAATAGCGATATTTTCTGCTATAATAGAGGGTTACGGAAATTACATTCACCATGCCAATTTTTAAATAAAAACATGGTAATTGCATAAATTAGAGGTGAGTACATGGCAAGACCAAAGAAAAGCGATCAGTTAGCAGAAAAAAACAAAATGGAGTTCGTTAGCCCGGAGCTGCAAGAAGCTAGCGCTGAAGAACGCCGCTCACGTTTAAAATCTCTAATTGTCTTAGGTAAAGAGCGCGGCTACTTAACCTACGCTGAGATTAACGATCACCTTCCAGATGACGTACAAAACTCTGAGCAAATCGATGGCATTATCGGCATGATTAATGACATGGGCATTCAGGTGTACGAAGAAGCGCCTGATGCTGAAGTATTGCTCATGTCTGATGCACCACCTGCAGTGACTGATGAAGATGCTGTTGAAGAGGCTGAGCAAGCCCTTGCTACAGTAGACTCAGACTTTGGACGTACAACTGACCCTGTGCGTATGTACATGCGTGAAATGGGTACGGTAGATTTGCTTACCCGTGAAAGCGAAATTGAAATTGCACGTCGTATTGAAGACGGTCTTAAACATATGGTGCAAGCGATAGCTGCTTGCCCAACGACTATTGCTGCCCTATTGGCATTGGTTGATAAAGTTGAAAACGATGAACTAAGCGTTGATGATTTAGTAGATGGCTTGATTGATTCTGATGTGGGCGCGGTTGCTGATGTGGTAATTGAAGCGGCGGAAGATGAGGATGAAGTTGATGAAGATATTGACGAAGGTGAAGATGAAGACGGCGCAAAAGCTGCCGCTATCTCTGCTGAAGCGCTTGCAAAACTTAAAGAAGAAGTCGTTAATCGCTTTACGGTAGTGCGTGCAGCGAATAAAAAGATGACAGAAATCTTGCCTTTAAGAGGCTCTCAAGATCCTCAATATCAAGCTTTGTTATCGGAAATTTTAGTTGAATTAACGGCATTCAGATTCTCGCCAAAACAAGTAGAAGGCCTGTGCGATCAGGTGCGCGATTTAGTTGAAACTATTCGTAGCCACGAACGTAAAGTGCTTGATTTCTGTGTAGAAAAATCAGGCATGCCTAGACTGCATTTCATTAAATCGTTCCCAGGTAATGAGAGCAACTTAGGTTGGCTGGCTGAAGAGTTAAAAGCAGACAAACCATACATTGAGAAATTAATACGCTATAACCACTCAATTTTAGATCAACAACAGCGTTTGATTGATTTAGAAAAAAATGTGGGTATTCCAATCAAAGAGCTTAAAGAAATCAATAAGCAAATGACAACTGGTGAGGCGCGCGCGCGTCGTGCTAAGCGTGAAATGATTGAAGCTAACTTGCGTTTGGTGATTTCGATTGCTAAAAAATACACAAACCGTGGCTTGCAATTCTTAGATCTAATTCAAGAAGGTAATATCGGCTTGATGAAAGCCGTAGATAAGTTTGAATACCGTCGTGGTTTCAAATTCTCAACCTATGCTACATGGTGGATTCGTCAGGCGATTACACGTTCTATTGCCGACCAAGCACGTACCATTCGTATCCCTGTGCACATGATTGAAACGATTAATAAAATGAATCGTATCAGCCGTCAGATTTTACAAGAAACCGGTGTAGAGCCAGATCCAGCATTGCTTGCTGAGAAAATGGAAATGCCTGAAGACAAGATTCGTAAAATCTTGAAAATCAGCAAAGAGCCAATTTCAATGGAAACGCCAATCGGTGATGATGAAGATTCACACTTAGGTGACTTTATTGAAGACGGTCAAACATTAGCACCAGTGGATGCCGCGATTTACGCGAGCCTACGTGATGCGACAAGTGAGGTGTTAGAGTCATTGACGCCACGCGAAGCAAAAGTATTACGTATGCGCTTTGGTATTGAAATGAATACAGATCACACCTTAGAAGAGGTTGGTAAGCAGTTTGATGTCACCCGTGAGCGTATTCGTCAAATTGAGGCGAAAGCGTTGCGTAAACTACGTCACCCAACTCGTTCAGAAAGATTGCGTAGTTTCTTAGAAACTGGGCAAGATTAACTAGTCTTGATTTCAACTCTTAGTTTAAAATAACGACTTCAAAAGTTTTGGCCCCCTAGCTCATGCTTGGTTAGAGCAGCGGACTCATAATCCGTTGGTGCTGTGTTCGACTCACAGGGGGGCCACCAATAGAAACAAGGGCTTAGGTTAAATCCTAAGCCCTTTTCTTTTGTACTTTGCATAAAAGGTACAAATTCAGTACAGTAATGATTCGTTACTACAATAAAAAAATTAAAAAATGGCTACTATCGTTAAAACTGAATCAGGTACGTGGAAAGCGCTAGTTCGCAAAACTGGCTGGCCAACTACATCAAAAACTTTTCGCACTAAACGTGATGCGGAAGACTGGTCAAGGCGCACAGAAGATGAAATGGTACGTGGACTATTTATTAAGCGTACACCTTCAGAAAAAATGTCGGTCAAGGAAGCATTGGAACGGTATGAAAGAGAAGTTATACCAACCAAAAGTACTGCTACACAAGAACGTGAACAATCTAGACTTAAACTCTTAAAAAGTCAGTTTGGAAATTATTCGTTGGCTGCGTTGACGGCTGATATTGTGGCTGAGTGTCAATGCTTGTTTAGAAGCGCACCACAGTTTGCGTGCAAAAGTGCACCAGTTTAAGACCTATTTTTAAAGCGATAAGAGTCATTTCCTGTTTCAACAATATCGCAGTGATGCACAAGTCTATCGAGTAATGCTGAAGTCATTTTTTCATCTGCAAATAACTTACCCCATTCCGAGAACGCCAAATTAGTCGTTATGATGATACTGGTCTGCTCATGCAATTGACTGATGAGATGAAACAGCAAGGCACCACCTTTTTGGCTGAAGGGTAAATAGCCCAGCTCATCTAAAATCACCAAATCATATTTTGCGAGTTGTTGCGCTAGTTTATGTTTTTGCTGATCTTTGTCTAACTCTAACTGATTGACTAAATCCAGCACGTTGTAGAAACGCACTCTAGCACCCTTAGTTGCTGCATCCACCCCAATTGCACTGGCTAAGTGGGTTTTACCTGTCCCTGGACCACCCACAAAGATGATATTGCGCTTTTGTTTGATATAGTCACCATCAAGCAGCAACTCAATACTGGGTTGATGCACAGGAGACTGTTCAAACTTAAATGTCGTGAGTGATTTATGTTGTGGGAACTTGGCTTGCGTAATGCGATATTGCACACTGCGACGCTGACGATCCGTTAACTCTGTTTGTAATAATCGGCCAATAATGTCTGGTGTTGATCGTTTGCGTGCAATCCCATCAGTCACGATTTCATCCCAAGCTTCTGCCATGGCGCCTAGCTTCAACTCTGCCAGCAAAGCAATACACTCATGCCGCTGCATACTGCGCTCCTAAGCTAAGTAAGCTGTCATAACGGGATAGCTGCGCTTGTGGTGGTATGCGCAGCGGTACATCGTAGCTGATGATTGTGGGAATCACCGGTTCGGTAAGGCGATGAATAATGTTGAGCACGGCTTCAACCGTCGGCATTTCATTCTCTAATGCAATGGCAGCTGCTTTGACGCCTATTTCCTCGCCATAATCAGCAATCAAACTAAGTAGCTTCACCATGGCACGATCACCCTTGGGTTGTTTGAGCAAGTGACTTTGCAGTGTTTTAACGGGTTGCGGCAAAGGCTAGTGTAAGAATGGCTCGCCATTACGTAACGCCCCTGGTTTGCGCTCAAGTGCTGAGAGATAATGCCAAGGATTATAAGTCGTTTGTTGTTTATCAAAGCTGCGAGGATGTTTAGCCACTTCACGCCCTTCAGCAATCACTTTTATTTCGGTTGCGCTAATATGTAGCTCCACGTTACGCAGAGTGTAATTGCAAGGCACACTGTATCTATGTGCATCAAAGCTGACCAGTGACAGCGAGTTAACCCGCACCCATTCAACACGGTAGCCCTGATATTGCGTACATGGAACGAGTACGCGTTGCTCTTGTACAAAGCGTATTGCAACCGTTACCGTCTTATCTTCTGGATGCGATGCTGAGAGAATACGGTCTTGGCATTGTTGCAATAAAAACGTATTAAACTCTTGCCATGTGGCAAAGGCTAACATTGGCTCAAATACTTGCTTTCGCAAGGTGCGCACTTGCCGCTCAATTTGACCTTTCTCCCAGCCGGATGCAGGTGTACAGGCTACGGGTTCAATCATGTAGTGATTCATGAGCGCTAAAAACTGTGCATTAAATTCACGCTCCTTGCCAACACCGATGCTTTTAACAGCCGTCTTCATGTTGTCGTAAATGCCGCGCTTCGTGACGCCACCAAAGTAAGTAAATGCGTGATTATGGGCGTCGATGAGCATTTCCATTCTTTGATTGGGGTAAGCGCGCACAAAGAAGGCTCTGCTGTGACACAAGCGGAAGTGTGCAACTTGAGCTTTATGCACGACGCCAGCAATCTTGACGGCTTCCGTACTCCAGTCAAACTGATAAGCATCACCTATCGGGAAATGCTGAGGGATGAAGGTGACGGATGACGCATTACTTTGATCAGCAAATTGCCGTATATAAGCCGATACAGCGCTGTAGCTACCTAGGTAACCACAAGATTGAAGCCATTCATAATGACGACACGCAGTCATGCGTTTATTCTTAGGTTGTGTTTGTGCTTCTAACAGGCGTTGGTCGAGTTGAGTTAAAAAGTCTCCTAGCATCGGATAGCGCTTAGCAGGTTTCTGGTAAACAGGAATCTGCGTTTGTTCGATGTGCTTTTTAACCGTTCTACGATTGATGTTGAGTTTTAATGCGATGGCACGAATTGAAAGCGACTCTTTGTGATAAAGGCGCCTTATCTTGGCTATGGTTTCCATACAGATCATCCTAGGTGAGCCTCGCAAAATTGCGAGAGTTTAACAACTCCTAGGGTGGTGCACTTCTACACGCAAATCCCTAAGAGATCTGGTGCATTTTTGCACTGAAATTTACACCGAAAGATTAAAATGTCCGATTAAAGAGCTTACAAGCGCTATTGCCCCTATCCCAGCAAATGCAATAAGCATTATTGTTTTTGAATGCCCATCTATAAATAAGATTGCTTGAGTTTTATTTTGTTGATTTGCAAATTGTGCCGCTGCGGCACCCATGAAAAATAAGGAGCAATAGTATATTGAAGCGCCATTCTCCCCGGCATTGAAAATATCAAAATAGAAACAAATCGTCCATAGCGTGTAGGAGATTATCGTAATGATAAAAAAAGTACGAACGAAACCAAATTTTCTGGCTAAAAAATAAAACAAAGGAAAAAGGAAATAGATTTGATATTCAACACCGATAGACCAAAATGCTCCATTAATCTTTGTGGCATCAGATGGGAACCATTGATGTATTAAAAGTAAGTGCTTCCAAACACTTTCAAATGTAACTGGAAGCGCACTTCCAGCCCAAACAGAGTCTTGCATTTCACCCATCAAAAAATAGATACAAATCAAAGTCAAAAATAGCGCGCCATAGTATGGCAAGACAATGCGAGCTGTTCTGCGAATATAGAAATTTAAGATACTTCCAAAATGCTGTTTTCTTATTAACGGCAGCATTAAACAATACCCAGATAAAACTATAAAAATGTCTACAGCGTAATGACCGAATCCAGTGGCTAATTGTAAAAATCTATAGAAGGGGTCATGAGCATGATTACCTATAATAATTACTTGCCTAACCGCGTGATGACAAACAACATAAAGGGCAGCGCATCCCCTAATTTGATCTAACCAGCTTAGGTGAGAATAGCTGCTAACTGATTGTGAATTAACTAAGACACTAGATTTATCATCGCTAAAAGTATTTGAAGTTACATTCACATGCTTGCCTTTAAAAAAACTTACCCAGAACAAGCGCATTACGATATTTTAAATATAGCTTCGCTTATTTCTTTTATATATTCTTTAAATTATGAGAAGGTATTGTTACATCAGTGTGTTTAGATTGGGAGTTACGTCTTTTTATATTTGTCTCGCCATTTCCTAGATCCAAAAAAAAATTGACGGGATGGGCAGAGTATCGCCGCCGCAAAAAAACTCCACCTGCGCACGCCGTCGTGCCAAGTCGGATAGGTCCCGCCCCCCAACTCCCTGAAAAAATCGCGGGGAACTCTATTTTATTTAAAACGGACTTTTGTATTTGCCGCATGGTGCGGGGGTAAATTTAGGGGAGAGTTTTAGCCTAAATCGGAATAGTTTTTAAACCACTACTTCGTAACTAACATATACAAAGAAGTTATGCAGAAGTTAATTTACACAGAATATATCATTCATTACAAAGCCTGACTTGAAAAACTGACCCGTTGCAAGTATCAATCAATGGTGGTTTTAAGAGGGTGGAGCAATATCGGCTCACATCGTCACCACTTTTAATGCATGTGTGATGTTTTCGCTGGGAAGAAATAGGTCAAAGTCGATAGCTAAGTTTTAAGGGTTTGATTGAAGAATGCAATTGTTCGTTGCCAAGCAAGCTTAGCTGCAGCTTCTTCATAACGTGGGGTTGTATCGTTATTAAAGCCGTGCTGTACACCCTTATAAATATGAGCTTCATATTCTATATTTGAAGCTTTAAGTGCAGCCTCATAATTGGGCCAAGTGGCATTCACCCGTTCATCCTTTTCGGCAAAGTGTAGTAATAATTTTGCTTTAATATTAGGCACTTTTTCCACAGATGGGGAAGTGCCATAAAAAGGTACTGCTGCACTTAAGTCAGGCGCAAGTGTAGCTAGTTGATTGGCAATGGTGCCACCATAGCAAAAACCTACCACACCAGATTTTCCATTATTGTTAGGTGATTTTTTAACGAAGTTTAATGCAGCAACAAAATCTTCCCGTGTTTTTGATTGATCCAGTTTAGGGAACAGTTCGCGTGCTTTATCTTCATCGCCTGGATAGCCGCCCAAAGGAAACAAGGCATCCGGTGCAAAAGCTATATAGTTTTCTAAAGCTAAGCGTCTGGCAATATCTTCTATATGTGGGTTAAGTCCTCGATTTTCATGCACCACTAATACTACTGGTAAATTACTTGCAGATTTAGTTGGCCTTACCAAGTAACCTCGACCCTTTCCATAACCTAAAGGTGAATCGAACTCTACATATTTAGCTTGGAGGCGCACATCGTTCTGTGACACTTGCTGGGCATATGCAAACTTTGGACTTAACGCGCTTAGTAATCCAGTAGCAGTCATCCCTCCAATAGCTGCATATTTCGCGACATTCTTTAAAAATCCACGCCTATCCAAGTCACCATGTACATACTGATCAAAGAGGCTAAGAACTTGTGGGTCGAAATCATTAGCCTTATATTCTTGCTTGTATTTAGACATTGCTTAAGTTCCATTTTAAATTCTGTATAGGAAATGCTGACCGATATATCTTTTACTTTATATTAGCTTGGTTTCATTAAGACGAAAAATATTAGTTCATTAAATTAAAGCCTAAACAGAATAGTCCTTTCACCAAGCTTTAAGTTCAGTCATTACAAAACTAGCCATGAAAACTGTTCCGATGGAAGTGGCAGTCGAAGGGTAGTTTTGAGGGGAGGTGGGTGCAAAATCGGCCCACCTTGCTACCTCTTTTGATGCATATGTGATTTTTTTGGCGGTGCAGTACTGAACCAATCACGCAAGTTAGAACGCGCCATTATGTTGCTTTATTCTTGGTGATTTTTTTTCAAATGTTTAAGCATCGATCTTGTTTTAAATCGATGCCATAGTGATTAAGAATTGTGAGACTTTTCTGGGCTTAAGTTTCAGGTTAATTCTGGTGCAGGCTGTTGGAAAAACAAAGTCACAAATGGATTAACTGATTGTTCATTTTTATTTTTATTGAAATTCAATTTCATTTGATTAATAACTATGTCGAAGTAGTACGAATGGGCTATATCAATAATTCTGAATATCACAGAATATCGACTATACAATTCAACAATGAAAAGAAAAAAATGAAAAAGTTAGCTCAGGGTGCAGCATTTATTTTGGTACTATTATCTTCGCATCAAACATTTGCGTCGGAGACACAATGGATTGACGGGGTGCAAGTCGAAGGTGAGTATTTACCCGCATATGCTTATTCAGATACGTTGTATGCCTATAGTTATACTATTAAACCTATGGATTTACACTTAATTAGTTGTGCCGAAGAAACCGCTGAAGTGTGTGCATCCTATTCAGGCGATAAATCGCCATCATTTACAATAAACTTACTTTTCAGTTCTAAGTTTGGCCCTAATGAGAGTCCAACAGGTACAGGGATAGATGTGAACGAAATTGCCCAAGCACATCCTTATGAGACTATGCTCCCCATTCCTAGTATTCCACTTACACTCATTGGTGATGGGCAGATTCTAGAAGATGGCTCATTTGCGATTGCGTATGATGGTCGTTATGGATTGCGTAGTGTTGATGCACCGTTTCTTGCTGATGAAAATGGTGACATTGATAGTTGGAATTTTTCTTGGGGCCGTTTAACTCAAGGAACATCAACTAATGTGCTTGACTCAATTAGAGATTATAAATATTTTGGGATACTAGAGGGCTCAAGCACAGACCTATCAACCTGGGTTGTGACACCTATAACAAGATATCAATTACAGTTTAATGTTTTTGTTCCTTATCAAACTTCACCTGTGCCTGAGCCAGAAAGCTATGCGATGTTTCTTAGTGGACTTGGTTTGATGGGCTTTGTTGCACGTCGCAGACAGCTGGGTCAAAAACAGAAATCATAATAGTTTTAATGTGGATGGGAGCTTATGTGTCTACCTAGGTCGAGATTTTTATAACATGCTTAATAAAATATGAGTGTATTTTTAAGACAAAAGAAAGCGCATGAATTGTGAGTCATGCGCTTGTCGAAATTGCTATGTAGCCTAAGGTGCTGGTACTGCAGTCACTCTAACCCAACTAAAAGGACCAAACGCATTATTAGTTGTCGCAGAGTTATTATTTGCATTGATGCTAAGTTTTAGCCATTCCATTGGAAAGGTACTGCCATGTACAGTAATACGATGGAAATTTGGAACATTGTATCCATATGGTTGGCTGCCATATGAATCATTACTACATGCTCCTGCCTCTGTCACGCATGGTGCATTACGCACAAGTGGATTGTCAGAACGATACACGTGTGAGTCACCATTAAGTAGTAGTACTGGTTTGTTAAATGCCTTTGTATGCGCAGCAATACTATCTATGTAGGACTTATAGTTTGAAATATGGCTAGGTAGATTGCCATCAAGGTCCCACATGTCTGCTTGCACTTGAATTACAATTGCTTTGGAGTGTTTATCCTGAGCTTGTTTAAAGGCGGTATCTATCCAATGTAAAGCTGCTTCAGTGCGCACACTGATTTCTTGAGCTTGCATATTTGACATGCTCGGAGTGCCGTACCAATGGTCTGCACCGTTATTAGAGCCTCCAGGTATATTAACTGCTACAAATAATGTACCAGCTTTTTCCCAAATGACGTTTTCAACAAATTTAGCATCACCTTGTATTAATTCAGCGTGTTCGTCATTGTCACTCCTGTCATGTTCATCACCGCGATGTGAGCTTATTGCTTGAGACAAAACTTCCATATCGGCGCCTAGTGTGTGTCCAGGCTCAGCAAAAAAGATAGATCGAACTAAGTCCAAATTTTTGATTGGATTGCCAGATGCATAATTTACTGGATTACCATTTGAATCATTTACAAAAACTATACTATCAGTTGCCGCATTGTACGAACCACCACTTTGTTTCTTTTTGTGGCAATCCATCCATTCATTATCACCTGGAGTATAAATGACAGGTTTTTTAAAGTCGGTCCAGAAATTATAAATAGCTTGGTTATATGCTTCAGTACAAGCTTGACTACCTGAATGTAAATCACCAACGTTTAAGACTACAGAAACATCTGAATCATTGTTGATTGACTTAATAAAATCTGGTGTCGCATCAAACTGAGCAGTGCCAGTTGGATCATAAGGAGAGTCACCAAACACTGCTAAAGTTAGTGCGCTAGATTTTTTATTGAAATTGTTATCAGCATGAGCATTTGTAGTAACGCCAAATATGCAAGTGCATACTAACGCAGATAATAGTGATTTTTTCATACATCGTCCTCTTTAATAGTTTGGAAGTGAATTTCTAAGAAACCATTATTGAGTTGATTATTTACATTAATATTACAGTGCTATGAAGATTGAAATGACATATATGGATGCGTAAATATACGCAAAAAAGATTTATACAAATAGCATCTTGTTTATTTTGCTTTATAGCCGATTTCCAGTTTCCAACTAACTAAAAGCGTACGTTCCATGCAAACAAAAACGGGAGCCTGAGCCCCCGCCATTTCGTGCATCAAGCAATTAAGATTGCTTTGATTTACGGCGCTTACTCGCAGCACCGATCAAACCTAAACCAACGAGTAGCATAGCGTAGGATTCTGGTTCAGGTACTGGAGCAACAGTAGTAGCAGTATATTGCAAACTCAGAAAACCGTTTCCGTTGAATGGCAACTGCCAGCCTGTACCTGGAACTGTGCTGAGATAAGCACTACCAATACCGAAGCCAGTGATATCAGCCGTTGTCTGAGTACGCGACAATTGAATACCTGTCACGGTCGGGTCATTGCTCGTCAGGTATGCAATATACTTGGTATTAGAATTCAGGTTTAAACCAAGGTTGTTAAAACTAATAGTGGTAAAGCCACCAGTTGAGTTAAAAGTCTCAACAGCCGAACCAGCTGTTGTCAGCAGCGAAAATCCGACCAAA
The DNA here is from genome assembly GCF_000093025.1 of Methylotenera versatilis 301. Taxonomy (GTDB): domain Bacteria; phylum Pseudomonadota; class Gammaproteobacteria; order Burkholderiales; family Methylophilaceae; genus Methylotenera; species Methylotenera versatilis. The sequence continues at coordinate 2,730,801 of NC_014207.1, read as the reverse complement.
TTGGTAGCTTGGTTCTTAGCATTCGTATCAGGATTCCACTGAGCTACATTAAGTTGAAGTGAAGATGTAATATTCCCAAGTGCATAGAAACTGAAAGATGACAGAGTAGAGTTTGATATTAAAGAGAACACTTCGCCTACTTTAGGTGAGTCACCACTTGGGTTTGCTGCATTGCCAAAATAAGCAAACGGTGAACCTGTGTTTGCGCCACTTGGCACGTTAGTATAGGTGTCTGCAAATGCATTACCAGCAAATGCTAGCATAAGGCTGGCGAGTACTTTCAATTGAAGCGTTGATTTGATCATGATCTTTTCCATATAGTTAAGAGTTAATATCTATACAAATTTGTGAAATAGCTTGGTCGAATTTCAGATGTAATCATGAGGGATTTATTCACATCTACGTCTTGCGAACACCTACACTTCCTGACTCAAAGTGAGTGTGATCACCTTCGATGGACACCTTCAGTTCATCACAACAGATCCTCGATGTTATCTACGTCACTGTTTTTACTAAACTATCTAACACGACTAAATTACGCTTTGATTGTTACTTGCGAATGATAGAAAACTGGTCGAATATAGTCCGAAAGTACTCCCATTTATGACAATCGACGAAAAGTTAACTGCGCCCTAAGGTGTTAAGGCAACAATGTGGTCAGTAAATATTCAGGGATGGTTTCGTAGATAGTAGCTTAGTCATCCAAAACTTATGACATACATCAAACGATGTGCTTTTTCCTTAGATGCAATACATCTTTTTATTACTAGATTACCTAAACTTTAATATGATAGTAAATTCAGTGAAATATACTGCCAATAGCCATTTGCATACTGTCAGTACTTGAAAGGAGAGATTGAAATGAGGGAGCCTGATAAAGAGTATCTTGAAAGAGCTGCTAACTTAAGCGTTGAGGATTCTGAGCGTCTTTTAAGCCGCATGCGTACAAAATTGGTACGCAGAATAGATGACAAAAAACTCAGTACTATTGAGGCTATAGCAATACAACTTGAAAGAGAAGATGAGGAGCTTGAAGAGTGGCGCGAGAACAGAGTTAAATTAAACGAAAAATTTAAAGATACATAATTCGATTTTATAATGAGTTGCGAGTCATATAATTAATTAGCGAGGTTGTAGTCAAATGGAACCAAACGTATTTAATGTGCTTTTTCTCTGCAACAATAATTCAGCACGCAGCGTCATGGCGGAAAAGTTGATGGAACACTGGGGTAAAGGAAAATTCAAGGCTTATAGTGCAGGTAATACCCCAAAAGGCTCGATCGATCCTTTAACGATTAAGACCTTAGAATCCCATGGGCTGAATATCGACGGGCTAAGAAGTAAAAGTTGGAATGAGTTTACTGGAAAAGACGCGCCTCATTTGGATTTTGTATTTACAGTTTGTGATGATGTAGCTGGTGAGGTTTGTCCAATCTGGCCTAGTCAGCCAATGACAGCACATTGGGGAATTGAAGATCCTGTTGCAGCTAAAGGTACAGATGAGGAAAGACTGGAAGTGTTCCAAAGATGCTGTAGGTATTTAGAGAATCGCATCAAACTCTTCGTTGCATTACCAATAGATAATTTAAATCGAATTAAGCTCAAAGGTGAAATAGATGCGATTGGGACAATTATAGGCTCCCCCTAAACGCTAATATTAATTAAAGTAATTCTCAATCTAAAGGAAGCTGCTTGTGATGGGTTATGAAGTTGAATTAAAACTTTCCATCGATAAAGTTGATGCAAAAAAACTGCATCTAATCCCTCTTATTGTTAATTCATGCGTAAATAAGCCGACGAAAAATAAAATAATCAGTATTTATTTTGATACCCCCGATCTAATACTTTTAGATGCAGGGATTACATTCCGTATAAGACAAAAGTCTAGTAAATGGATGCAAACTATTAAGCTTGCTGGTACTGCTAATAGTGGCTTGCATCAGCGAAACGAATGGGAAGACCTAGTAAGCGCTTACCACCCAGATTTCACAAAAATTAAAGAACCGTCCTTAATCAAATTCTTTGCTGACAGAAAACTTCGGGCATCATTAATTCCAATTTTCCGAACAGAAATTATGCGTGAGGAATGGTTTCTGTCTTTTGATAATGGTGATCAAGTGGAATTAAGCTCAGATTCAGGGTTGCTTAAGTCAAATCAATTTCAGGAGCCTATTAATGAAATTGAATTAGAGCTAAAGGCAGGCAATGTTGGTCGAATCTTTGAGGTCGCATTAGCGTTACAGAAGACGATACCACTTAGAATTGAAAATAATAGCAAAGCTAAACGTGGGTATGAGTATTTTCGCCCTAACTCCCTTCAAACTTTCAAAGCAAAACTTCCAGCACTAGATAAAAATATTGATGCACATACTGCATTTAAGATAATTGCAACAGAGTGCATAAATCATTTAGAGATTAACCGAGATATCGTCCTAATGGATTCCGATATTGAAGGCATACATCAAATGCGTGTTGCATTGAGACGTCTTCGTGCAGCTTTTGCCTTATTTAAAGACCGTATCAACTCTGAAGAAAGTAGTTTGATATTAACTGAAGTGAGTTGGCTTGCAAATCAATTAGGGAAAGTAAGGGATTTAGATGTTTTAATCACCGAGACACTCCCAATTATTAGTGGATATTCAAAAAACCATAACGGCGTATTGGTTCTTAGCAAGCATGCAAAACAAGCAAGACAGGTGGCTTGTAAGGATATGCAAGAAGCAATAATGTCCCAGCGCTATCATCGCCTTTTGTTAACACTCTCATCTTGGCTTGAAAATGAACGTTGGCTGAAAGTTAAGTACAAAAATGATCATTTTAAGCTACTTAACTTTGCCAAAAAGTCATTGAATAAGTCTTATAAGCGCCTGTTGCAAAGCGAACTGCATTTCATAGATATGCAACCTCAAGATAGGCACAAAGTAAGGATTGCAGCCAAAAAGTTAAGATATGCCATGGAGTTTTTTTACAACTTGTATCCAACCAAACAGATTGACCCATTTATAAAAAAATTAGCTAAGCTTCAAGATCTGTTGGGTCAAATGAATGATATCAATGTCACTCATGGTCTATTAAGATCAATTTCTAAAACTACTCCTAGTGCCAGTTTGAACGATGCTATTTCAGCCTATCAAGCTTGGGGTAGGGGAAAAATTAAACAAGAGTGTTCTAAAGCGGATTCTGCATTGAAAAAACTATTGAAAGTTAAGCTCTTTTGGATTGATATAAAAAAATACTGAATTGCAATTTTTCAACAGTAGCTCGGATTAGAATCGGGTAAAATTGATCGCAACTAATTGATTTAAATATTTTTTTATTTATTTAATAGCAACATTCTTGTCAAATAGTTCGGCATAAGTTCAGTTTTCAACGTACACCAAAATGTACTGTAAAAAATTCCTTAGTAATCTTCAACTTTTAAGAAAATGTTTTACGAGAAATCTGTACTCATAATCCGTTGGTGCTGTGTTCGACTCACAGGGGGCCATATAAAATAAGAGGTTACATGAAAATGTAACCTCTTATTTTTTGTACTTAGCAAAATAGGTACAAATTCAGTACAGTCATGATTCAAATCGAATTATAAAAAACTAAAAATGGCAACGATTTTTAAAACTGAATCAGGTACTTGGAAAGCACTAGTTCTTAAAACTGGCTGGACAACAAGCTCAAAAACTTTCTGTACAAAAACTTTATGCAGAAAGTTGGTCAAGGCGTACTGAGGATGAAATGCTACAGGTACCCGAACGGCAGAAGGTAAAGGTGTCGCGCATTGCTTTTAGACACTGATTACGAGCAACGCCGCAATGTATGGCTAAGGTCTTACGAAAACATAAACAATTTATTGATAGACTATAAAACGAAAACCACCTAAGACGTGGTTTTTTGCTTTTAGCAAAGTTAACAAATAACATTGCATTTTAAAAGGGGTTGCTAAGTTAGTAAATGGGGTAAAAACTGTATGTATTGTTTTATATCTAAAACAATACAATGGTTAAATTATATGGATGTACACGTTCGCTTAATACTCCTTAGGTAGTTGTTAATAAGAAAAGGGTTATATGAATATTTTTGACAGCACAATTATTCATTTTGTTAATAAGTTCTCTCATCATTCAGTGATGGTTGATGGAACAATTTCATTAATTTGTCATAATCATTTATTAAAAGGTGGTGTTATCTTGGCCATTGTATGGTGGCTGTGGTTTAAAAAGAGTGAGTTTCAACCAAAGCATCATGCGCACATAATTGCAACTTTTATTGGCTGTATTGTTGGAATGGCACTGGCAAGATTTTTAGCCTTAACATTGCCTTTTCGTCTAAGACCTATACATGAAGAAGGTTTAAATTTTACCCTCCCTTACGGATTGTCTCCAGACACGCTAGATGGCTGGAGTTCGTTTCCCAGTGACCATGCTGTTCTATTTTTTGGACTTTCGGCTGGTTTATTTTTTATATCTAGAAAGGCGGGGGCATTTGCAATCATCTACACCACGTTATTTATAGCCTTCCCTCGCATATACTTAGGTTTACATTACCCCACCGATATAATTGCAGGAGCAATTGTAGGAATAACCATTGTTGTACTAAGTAATATTCTTCTGGTTAAGAGTAAAAGTTTAGAGTCAATCACAAATTGCTCACATTCAAATCCTAGTTTTTTTTATTCTTTATTCTTTCTTTTTTCCTTCCAAATTGCCGACATGTTTGATAGTAGCAGGGCATTAATGGGGGCAGGTGTTAAATTATTTAGTAATATACTTGCATAAACCGTCATTAAACCTATAAATAATTATTAGACACGTAAAAGAGTAATATTTGGAATAAGAAAAAGGTATAGCATCAAACTAACTGGGTAGCTTTAGGGGTAACTATTTTAAGTTTAAAAATTAAATTAATTCTATCAATAGGTTAATGTTATGTTTGAATGGCTGGGCGCCAGTAAAGATAAGCCTTATCATTTTGTACTCGCGGCACACTTTTGGGTAGATATAATAAGCTATAGGTACCTTCAAAAAATAAACCCATTATCAGCAAATAATCACACTATTGAACTACAAATTCAGAGAGAGCCTGATCTTGATGCAATCATCAATAATCCTATCTTCTATGATGTGGCCTATAACTTTCACCATGCCAGGCATCACTCAAATCTATAACAAGGTCAAAGTCTGCTTAATGTAGGATCTCTTAGCCGAGCCAGTTTAAGTTAAATTTGAGTAAATCAGCTACCTATTTTAGATTGGCTATTATATATATGCGATCCTCCACCGAAAGGCACGGAACATGCGTGTTGGCAATCATGAGAGGGTGTCCTGCTTTTGTGTAAACGCTGGTCAAGCGGTTGAAGCATTGGCAGGATTAACTTTGCATCTGATTAAACGGGCATTAGTACCTTAAGCGGGTTGACTTAAGATTGTAAACAATTGCTTAGCACCTCTCTCACCTATTTACATTACGAAAATAATGGTTAATCTCTAAAGAATGACTATTACTGACCGTATTATCTAATGAGTATGAATTAAAAGTTATTTGGGGGTAGGTGCCTTGAACAAAACAGCAGAATCAATGTCGCTAGATACTGAAATTGTAGAAATGCTGTATTCAAACAATCAAAGATCGTTGCTGGCAGCAGTGGTGGTCATGATTGCATTGATATTTCTCCAATCTCCGCTGATCAAGTTAAACCTGTTAGTTGCTTGGATTGCTGCATTTTTGCTGGCATATGGTATGCGCGCTTTTATCACGCTCCTATTCTATCGAGATCATAAAAGACATCATCATATCCAAAAGTGGTTAAACCGCTTCAGAGTAAATTCGGGCGCCTGTGGCTGTGTGTGGGGCTTGGCTGGCATTTTGCTATTTCCGGTGAACAATATTCCGAATCAAGCATTTTTGATTTTTGCGCTTGTAGGTGTTGCAGGTGCTGGTATTGTGGTCTACTCCGTTGACAGCTTTAGTTGCAATCTGTTTATCGGCGGCTTACTGGCGTTGATGATTCCCCGGTTTTTAATTTATGGCAGCCAGCTTTCTATTGCACTCGCTATATTATTCATCGTCTATGTGATTTACGTGACGATTGCAGGTAGAGGTCTTGCCACAAGTCTGCGTGAAAATATTACGTTGCGGATTGCTTCTAATCTGGACAATAAAAAAGTACATCAGCTGGCCTATTATGATTTTTTGACGAGCCTACCTAACCGGAGATTGCTGACAGATCGTCTTAATCAAGCCTTTGTCAGGTGTGCCCGTAACCGGATGTATGGGGCAGTGTTGTCTTTGGATTTAAATAACTTTAAAGGGTTGAACGACAGCAAAGGGCACTTGGCAGGAGATGAGTTGTTGCAACAGGTTGCGCGCCGCTTGCAAAATGCCTTACGTAAAAACGATACTATTGCCAGAGCGGGCGGAGATGAATTCATTGCGGTACTGGATGATTTAGGCGAAGGTAAAGAGCAAGCTACTCATGCTGCGCAAGTCGCTGCCGAAAAACTGATGCAGGCATTTGCACAGCCCTTCCAATTACCAAACTTTAAATATAGAACGCAACCCAGCATTGGCATCTGCTTGTTTTACGGCAATGAGTCCAATGAGACAGAAGTGTTGAGATGCGCAGATATTGCCATGTATCAAGCAAAAAAATCCGAAAAACTTAACAGTGTGCAGTTGTATGACAAAGCACTACATCCAGCCATTGAACTGCGTGCTGCTTTGGAAAATGATCTTGCGTTTGCACTACAGGCCAATCAATTTTTACTTTATTACCAATTACAAGTGGATCAAGCTCAGCGCCCGATTGGTGCCGAGGTATTGCTACGCTGGCAGCATCCAACCTTAGGCTTCGTGCCGCCGAGTGAGTTTATTCCAATTGCTGAAGAGTCCGGACTGATAGTCTCGATTGGCGGCTGGGTGTTGAAGCAAGCCTGCTTACAGCTCAAGGCTTGGGAGCATTCGCCTGATACCAATCCATTAACACTCTCAGTTAATGTCAGCGCACTCCAATTCAGCCAGCCTGATTTTGTGGAAACGGTGACCAATATCTTACAGGAGAGCGGATGTAATCCTAGCTATTTAAGACTGGAATTAACCGAAAGTTTGATTGTAAAAAACATTGATGATGTGATTGATAAAATAAAGGTGTTGAAGACGCTAGGCATTACCTTTTCGTTAGATGATTTTGGTATTGGGCAATCATCGCTGTCAGTATTAAAGCGACTGCCGTTGGATGAACTTAAAATTGATAAAAGTTTTATCGACGATATTTTGCACAACAATTGCGACAAGTTTATTGTACAAACCATTATTAATATGGGTAACAATTTGGGTCATCATGTCATTGCAGAGGGAGTTGAGCTTAAGCAGCAAAAGAGCTTGTTACAAAAACTTGGCTGCAACGCCTATCAAGGCTACCTTTTTTGCAAGCCGTTACCGCTACAAGAGTTCTCAGCTAAACTGCAAAATATCTATATCCATATTTAAAAATATTGGCTAGTTTTGTACTGGAGAGTTGATGTGTTTTTAAATTAATACAGGCGTCATTTTGACGCAAGTTCCAAAATAGTTTAATTATAAATAAGTGTTATAAAAATGGAACATTAATGACCTAACTAATAGGTGTAACCGCAATTCTTATTACAGTACTGCATATCGATAAAACAGCGTATACGTAGTGTCGGGGGCTAACATCTCGTTTCCATTAGACTTTTTAGTGATTTGTGTTATTAAGAAATTTCAAAATTTATTTAGCTGAACGAGTTTAATTTTAAATGATTTTAAGCATCAAGATTTAAAAAAGCCGACGTAATATTAAGTGCATACTATTATCGGGACTTAAACTGTGAAGTCCCATTTTAGGTGAAAAATTAATTTACTAATAATAAAAAGACAACTGGGGAAGGAGAGATTTATGGACCATTATCCTTCACAACTATTCATGGATATTGCAAGATGCGATGAGTATTCAAGTGAAGCAAAAATTGAATACTTGACTACGTTACTAAATTCGCTGGACGTGTTGATATATGTATCAGACTTAGAGACATATGAATTATTATTTGTGAATGATTACGGACAAAAGACTTGGGGGAAACCTCAGGTCAAACAGTGTTTTGAGTATTTACAGGCGGGTCAACATCAGCCTTGCAGTTTTTGTACTAACAAACTCCTCCTTGATGCCGAGGGTAAGCCTAAGGGGGTTCATGTCTGGGAATTCCAGAATACGGTCAACCAACGTTGGTACCAGTGCCGAGATCAAGCAATTCATTGGATTGACGGGCGTTACGTCAGACTAGAGATTGCCGTAGATATCACGGTTAATAAAGAGCTCGAGCAGAAACTACGGGACGCTAAACAAAAAGCAGAAACCTTAGCTCGTATCGACCCATTAACCAACGCCTATAATCGCCGAGCCTTTTTCGAGAATGTCCCAAGAGCATTGGAAGGAGCACTTCGTAAAGTCACTCCATTTTGTTTAGTGATGGTAGATATAGATCATTTCAAACAGCTAAACGACGTGTATGGTCACAACAGGGGAGATGAAGCCTTAACCAGTCTCATTGAAATTATGAAAATTAATGCTCGAGCATCGGATCTGCTATATCGATTTGGAGGCGATGAGTTTGTGATGGTGCTATTGGACTGCACGGACGAGCAAGCTGCTGAATTGATTCATCGCATCCGCGTAGGGCTTACAGCCAGCCCAATTAGGAGTGGCTCTACAAATATCTTATTGACCTGTAGTTTCGGAGTTAGTCAGGCAAGACCGGACTCTACAATAGAGAGTCTCATGCATGAGGCTGATGAGGCACTATATGCTGGGAAATCCGAAGGCCGTGATAGAGTAAAGCTTTATCGAAATTTAAAGAACGTGCGGTTAGAAGATACCTTGTAGAACAAACTATTTGCAAAGATATCTTAACTCGCGGCCATTTAGAAGAAACGATAGTTTGTAAGAGTTTACAGTATGAGAAATCTAGATATTCTCGTCACCCGTTCTCTTAAAGCAGCTTAATCAAAATCATCCGTATCGTGGGAAACTAACTTATTCGTTGAGGCTGATTCTTCTGATTCATAACCCGCACCCTCTAGTTTTATTCTATATTCACATGAAGAAAGATGACCTTCCAATCTACCGTTGATAGTTGTGGTTTCTTCCTTACAGTGAACACAGCGATAGCGGTGCATTTGACCTTCTATGTGTTCTTGAGGGTAATCTATGTAGAATAGTTTTTTCATTACTGAATCCTCCAAGCTGAACGATAATCTTTAGTGATTAGTATAACCATTAAACTTTAAAATTGTGTTTTCATTTGCGGTTATTTTTAAACAATAAAGTACACTCTGAAAACAAAAAAGCTCACATTAGTGAGCTTTTTTGTTACTCGTAGATGTTAGAAATTATGTGTATATTGAGCGCTCAGAATATCAACACTACCATCATAAGTGCCAGTTAGTGTGCCATTTCCAGCACCTTCATTTTTATTGATACTAGCATCACTAATAAATAAATGTGCATAGCCAACATCAATGGACGAGCTTGGGGATACTTTCCAATTGGCTCCTAGAGACACCCATTTTCTGTCATTTCCAGGGATACGTGCTGTGCGGAATTGGTCGCTAATTGCTTCTTCATCATATGCTAAGCCTGCACGAAATTTAATGTCATCACTATAGTGATAGTTTGCGCCAATGGAGTAGCGTAATGTGTTGCTCCAATTTTCTGCAGTTACTGCATCAGTTAAAACAGGATTCGCGAAGTCAACTCGTAACTCCTTAAATTGACTCCAGCGAGTCCAAGTTACGTCGCCCATTAAGTCCCAAGTGTCATTTAGCTTACTAAACGCGCTAGCAGAAAATGTTTCTGGTAGTGTAATAGCCGCAGTAACATTAGTATTCAGTGCAGCTATAAGTGGTGATGTAGAGTCACCTTCTAAATGTTGATTCACCTTAGAGCGATAAGCAACACTTAAGCGCGTATCAGCTGTCGCTTGGTAAATAGCACCTATGTTAAAGCCAAAGCCCCAGTCATCCCCCTTAATTTTTACCGTTGTCTCAGCGCTAGGACCTCCAAGATTAAAGGCGCGAGTTAGTTCTGCTTTAGCCCACATAGCAGATATGCCTGCTCCTACTGAAAGCTGGTCATTTAATTTGAAGGCAATAGCAGGATTAATGTTAATGGTTTTTACTTCAGACTTAATGGCTTGAAAACGACCCATCCAAGTAGCGTCATATTCCGTTTTAAGACCAAAAGGTGCGTTAATTCCTAAACCGAATTTAACTGTATTAGTTAAATCTCTTTTATAGTAAAAATTAGGTGCAAATGATAAATCTCCTGCATCACCACCATCACCCCCAGCTTTGCCTGTCCCAGATATAGAGCCATTAAAATCTACGGTAGGCTTAATAAGGTGGATGGCGCCAACTAATTGAGTTCCTTCTATATACGACATGCCTGCTGGATTGAAGAATATCGTGCTGGCATCTTCTGCTATGGCACCACCGCCTGCAAAGGCATTTCCCATGCCGCTGGCACTTTGTTCAATTAGTGCGAAGCCAGCTGCTTGCGCTACGATTGGCGCAGAGAGGATCACAAATGAGAGTAATATTTTTTTCATAATTATATTTTTGTAATGACTGGATTAATAATAATCAAAAAAATAACACAACAAGATACTTTTTGATACAAATTTGTTACAAGGAAGCTAATCAGATCTTGTTGCAATTACCCAACAAATCAAAGCCAAATTTTTTTATTAAATAAAATCATTTACTTGAGACGGTAATTTTTTAAGCCTATAGTTGTAACTGTTAGTTTTTTAATTCACAACCATAGATAATTTAAGGGGTTTAGCATGAACACTATTGTAGATTTTAATAAATTTAGCATTGCAAATTTTCAACAAATCGACACACGTTTTGATAGCGAGTTTGGTGTGATGTGGTCAATCATGAACCCTGTACCACGTCCATGTTTTAACAAAACCTGCTTAAATGATTTATTACAGCATCATACTAACTTGCAAAATACAAATGGAAAGATATTCTCACAAGGTAATTCGCAGCAAGTAAATTACTTAGTTTTGGCATCAAGCGTAGATGGCGTATTTAATCTAGGTGGTGATTTGTCTGTATTCAGGACGCTAATTCAAGCTCAAGATAGAGAGCATTTATTTGAATATGCCAAGCTTTGTGTCGAAAATTTATGGACTTTTTATAACATGCGCGCGCCAATTACTACCGTCGCGTTAGTGCAAGGACAGGCAATGGGTGGCGGTTTTGAGTCAGCATTGTCTGCACACGTTTTGATTGCTGAAAAAAGTGCTGTTATGGGTCTACCAGAAGTGCTCTTTAATTTATTTCCAGGAATGGGTGCGTTAAGCTTTTTATCACGCAAAGTTGGAATGTCTGTAGCTGAAAAGATGGTGCGTTCTGGTAAAATTTATACAGGTGAAGAGCTATATCAAATGGGTGTAGTGGATGTGTTGGCAGAAGATGGACAAGGAGAATATGCGTTAACTAATTGGATTAAAAAGAATCACCGATCACTCAACTCTTTCCAAGCAATCAACCGCGCAAAGCAACGTGTGAATCCGCTTACTGTTGATGAGCTATGTGATATTACCGAAATATGGGTTGATGCGGCACTAAGATTAGATGAGCGTAACTTAAAAGTAATGGATCGTTTAGTTCGCGCTCAAAATTCAAAAGTAAATTCTGATGTTGCAGATATTCACGAGAAGCAATCTGCATAATATGGATTATTTGTTTAAGGCTGCTTCAGGACTTTTGAGGTAGCCTTCTACGGCAACAGTGAGTTGAGAAAAGTCTTTATTCAAAATATCTAACATTTCAATAGCATGAGAGGCATGTGTTGAGGCGCTCAATTTACCGAAAGCTTCAACCGTTGTCGCTAATTGTATGGCGCCTACACTTAAGCTATTACCTTTAAGTGCATGGCAGTAATCTTGCACTGCGCCGTATTGTTTCTGTTTGACTGCCGTTTCAATCTTAGCAATCTGTTTAGTGGAATCTGTTAAATAGTTTCTTAGGAGTCTGTGCATAAACAAATCATCGCCAGCACCAATCTTTTCAAGTTCTTTTAACGTTGTTAAATCAAGTGATGCAGTGTTGGGCTCCAATGTAAGGTTAGTGTTCACAGGGATATTAAGAGCGTTATTCATCCATTGTGTTGCAGTGTTTGGCGCTAAGTTGAGAATACGTTCGATCGTGTTAAACAGTGTGGCGGCATCGATTGGCTTCGTTAAAAAAGCATCGAAACCAGCATCACTGGCCATTTCCCTAGCTGATAAAGTTGCATCTGCGGTAAATAATATAAAACGCGTATCGTGATCGGTTGGTTGAGTAAATCTGTAAAGTTTTAATGCGTCGGCGCCATTCATGCCCGACATATTTAAATCTGTAATGACAAGATCAAACTTATTGCGCTCTAAAGTATCTAGCATTTCATCACTGTTGCTAACAACATCAACTTGGTGGCCTGGTAGTGAGAGAAGACGTGTGATTATTTTTTGATTCGTACTTTCATCTTCACAGACCAAAATCTTCAAAGGTTTAGAAAAGCCATTTATTTGACCTTTGTTAATGGGCTCAATCGCTGCTATTGCTGGTTTCTCAGAGATTGATTCTGTAGGGACGATGCTATCTTGGAGTGAGCTTGTTTGTGGGAGCGTGCCTAGATGCTTAGTTTTTTCTAGTGAAAGCACAAACCAAAAGTGACTACCAATTCCTTCTGTGCTTTGAAAGCAAAGTGCGCCACCCATCTCTTCAATCATATGTTTAGCAATGGTAAGGCCTAATCCGCTACCGCCAAACTTACGTGTTGTGGAGGCATCCGCTTGGGTGAAGCTTTCAAATACCTTATTTTGCTTATCTGCTGGTATACCAATTCCAGTATCAGCAATCTCAAAGCGAACGGTCGATTTTACGTCGTCGTCTTGTAGTACAGTAGCCGATATTGTAACGCTACCATCATGCGTGAATTTAATCGCATTGCCCAGTAAATTGGCTAACACTTGTCTTAATACAAAAGCGTCCCCGTTTAACGTTGTGAGCGAGTCAGAAACACTAGCCCCTAACTGAATGCCTTTTGTTTGAGCGTGTGTTTGAAAGATTTCCATGGTTTCATAGATGGCCTCTTTAGGAGAGAACGCAATTTTTTCAACCGTGAATTTACGTTCTTCAATTTTAGTAAAATCTAGAACATTATTGAGTAATGAAAGCAGTAACTTGGATGAGCCTTCTAATGTTTTTAGTAAATCTTGCTGGTCAGTATTCAGTGGCGTGGTTTTAAGCAACGTACTGATACCAATGATGCCGTTGAGTGGTGTGCGAATTTCATGACTCATATTGGCCACAAATTGAGTTTTAGCTATACTTGCGTCAGCTGCTTTTTGACGTTCTATTTCAACTTTATTCTTTGCTTCGTGAAGACGGGCGATAAGTTTTGCTACATAAAGAGGTAGCACGATAAGCATTGCGATTAGGCTGTAACCAATGGTTTTATGAGTTTCCCAATATGAGCTTAGATTGGTTGCAAGTATAAAACCAATAATACTAAGCATCTGTGCATGATAGAGGTATTTTTTTCCATACCTAAAGCCATTGCCAAAAATCACCCAAAGATACACTGCCACAAGCATGACGCCGATGTCTGCGGTAAGTGACATAAATACTGAGACTGCAACTATATCCAACCAAGCTCCCGCAAGCCTTCGGTAAATTGGATTTAATTTCCTTTTAAGAATGGTTGCAATAAGTAGTAAAGATAGCACTGCATATATAAATAAAATTTTAAAAGCAACTAAGTCTGGGTGACCCAAAGCCTGTGTAAAGTAGCTGTAGGTTACTAGGGCGAAAATTATAATTGCCGCTGGAATTCTAATATTTGCTTGTTCAAGCTCCAATGGGTCGCAATGTGTAGAAGAGCTTTTGTACCAACTTTTGAAAGATGTCAGCATATTTTTTACGTTGTTTCTAACAGAGTACTGTTATAGTGGTCTCTGCTTTTTTCTAGTAGTATTTTAGCAATACTGGCTAGTTCTTGTGTTTGCGCAGGCTTAGTCAGGCAAGCTGCCGCACCAGCGGCGATGAGCTCTTGATGTATGGTTTGATCTTTAATCGCGGTGACGACAATAATAGAATGCCCTAGCACATTACAGGCACTTTTAATTGCCTGTACAAACTGCATGCCATCCATTTGATGCATACGAAAATCAGTAATAATCAAATCCACTTGTTTATTTTGCATCCATTCTAAGGCCTCAACTGGGTCGGTCATTTTTATAATTTTGAGATCCATTTTTAGCGATTTCAAAATTGCTGCGTGAATATCCAATACCGTTGATTGGTCATCAATGAGTAAAGCCGTTTGTCTAAATTTTCTGGCACTTCTGATGCTACTAACGCTCATTTATTTCAAAAACTATGATAATTCTGGAGAGGTTGAGTTCTCAGAATAAATTTTTTCAAAAACAGCTCTTGCTTTAATCATGGCATTTACCAGTTCAGGATCAAAGTGTTTGCCACTTTCATCACATATATATTGATAAGCTTGTTCAAACGCCCATGCTTTTTTATATGGACGGGTGCTGGTTAATGCATCGAACACATCTGCAATCGCTACAATACGTGCAGAAAGTGGAATTTCATCGCCTTTCAGACCGTTAGGGTAGCCTGAGCCATCATAGCGTTCATGGTGTGACAGTGCAATTTCGCCACCTTTTTGTAGGTACTTAGAAGGACTATCTTCCAAAATCTTAAATCCTACATGAGGATGTTTGCGCATGACTTTCAATTCTTCCTCGTCGAAAGGGCCTTTTTTTAGCAGAATAAGATCTGGCGTTCCAATTTTACCAATATCATGCAAAGGTGCAGCAAGTTCAATGATTTCAGCTTCTACTTCATCTAGGCCGATAGCATCCGCTAGTGCTCTGCTATATAAAGACATGCGCTGTAAATGCAACGCGGTATCGTAATCTTTGTGCTCTCCCGCACGCGCGAGTCGCATCAATGTTTCTTTCTCACGTGCCTTAATGTCTGCTGTCGCTTCGGTGACTAAGCTTTCAAGCAGGATACTTCTGTTCTGCAACGTGATGTGCTGAATATGCATTGTCAGTAAATTTTTACTGCGTGCTATACATTCATGCATATCAACTGGTTTGCTAATAAAATCTGTTACGCCAGCATCTAGTGCGGTGTAGCGAGTTTCGGCATCTTTTTTAATTGTGATCATTATCACAGGTACGGCTGCATATTCTGGGCGTTTTTTAAGTAACCGTACAAACTCAATACCATTCATTTCAGGCATTAAGTAATCTACAAATACTAGATCTGCAACATGCTCTTGCGCCCACTCCAATGCTTGTTCGGGGTTACTTTTTTCAGCTACGGTGATATTAGGATTGATACTTTTGACTACTTGCGCAAGTATAGCTCTGCTAGTTGATTGGTCATCAACAATGAGTACAGAGGAATCGTCAAATGATTGTATATTTATCACTAATAGTTATCCTGAAACTAGCTGAAGATTACTTTTACTTACTCTAGAAAAGCAATATTCAAGCCATTCTTATTGGAATGGGCTAAGTTGTAAAATTAAGTAAAGTTAAAACTAAAATAGATCATATAAATCAAAAGAGTAAGTGCTGTTATGGTTTATTTTAGTATTTAATTACTTTAAGCTTTGTGCGATTCTACAATTATATCGTAGACGTCAAGTGTTCAATGTACGACAGAAAAGTAGCTTATATTGACACATTTTGAGTATTTAATTCTGACATATTTCTAAGATACTTATTGTTAATAATTAATAACTAGATTTAATAAAAATATGACCTTCGGGTTTTAAATCAAAAGCAATGCAGATGCGTTCTTCATTAGAGGTGAACGGAATCGTACGATGAAATAATGATGATGGAAATAATACGATATCGCCCACGCTAGGGCTAGCAATGCCTACTGGGAAATTATTGTGCTTTTGTGGGTAATTGTCACCGTGTAAGCCATATTCAAAGCAGCCTTCTGTAAGGTCTTTTTTATCTTTTGGTAACACAAGGTATACCGCACCACTAATCCAGCCAACTTCATGAATGTGTCTTTCTAAATAGCCACCACTTCTAAGCCTCACATACCAGGAGCTGGTAAATTCCAATTCTTTTGGGAAAGATTTAATCAGCTCACAATCTGCGCCGGCAAATTGATTCTTATAATTGAGAAACTCTTGCTTAACTATTTCGCCTAATTTTCTAAATGAGGCTTCAGGTCGCTTGAATAGATTACCTGCAGATTGTTTGCCATTGATAATCATGCCTTGCGCTCGCACTTCTATGGCTGTGTTGTTAATGTCGTTGAGCAAATCTTTTAGAAGCTGGCTATCAGGCTCGGCCAATTCTGCAATGCTTTTTTGGTAAACAAAATCAAAACCGTTTTTGCAGAAATTATATTGATCTTCTGTGCCAAAATTTACCGCATGATGGGTAGATAAGGTTTGTAGAAAAGGCGCCGTGTGCTTTTCATTGCCATTAACAATGTGATCTAGCTTGATTTTAAATGAGTCAAAATGTTCTGCTTTGTAAGTGCAATAAAGAGCACGCTCTTGCCAGTCATCAAGTTTTGAGCGTTCTAAATAATCAACGGCTTCGTCGTACCGACCTGCAAGATATAAAAATTCGCCCATATTGTAGTTTGCGCCAGCATGGTTTTGGTTGAGCGCTAGGGTGTCAAAGTAACACTTAATCGCATCTTCCATATTGCCTTGGTCTCGATAGCATTCGCCTAGGTAATTGTGGGCATCAGCGTAGTTAGGAAACATTTTAATGGCTTGTTTAAAATGAGTGATTGCTTCGTCTAGCTTGCCTTTATCTCTAAGTGCGGTGCCCAGGTTGAAGTGACCTCTTGGGTCTTCGTGAATGCTCAGCGCTTTACGGTAGCTTGTTACGGCTTCTTCAAGCCGCCCTTGTTTTTGCAGCACAGTACCTAGGTTGCCATGCGCCTCAAAAAAGCCAGCTTGTAATGCAATTGCTTTGCGATAGCTTGCTTCAGCCTCTTCATATCGATTGAGGTTGGTTAAGGTAATGCCTAAGTTGAAATGTAAATCTGGCGTATTGGGTTGTATGGTCAGTGCCTTTGAGTAGTTCTCAGCGGCTTCATTAAACTTTGATAAACCATCTTGGGAAATCCCTAATATTTGATAGAGAATAAAAGTATTGGGGTAGCGAGCGACCAATTTCTTAGCGGCCGTTTCTGCTTCTGCAAGCTTGCCAGCATTGAATAAGCTCAATACCGGTTGCATTTCAAGTTGGCTGGGCTGCGGGGCGAATGATGAGGCTGGTTTTGCCATGATATTTAGTAGTGTCGCTTGTTGGATAATTTAGGCTATTTTAGAGCAAAATTAATTAACTTACATCTGTGTTGCTTTGCGCTTGTAATCTGCTAGCCATTTGACGCAAGAATTTCATGGCGACTTTAGGTTCGTCTAAAAGTAGCGTTTCAATATTGTCTGGATAAATGAGAATGACGTCGGCTTGTTTTGAGCTGACTACTGCATCTGCAATGGCTGGCGTATTGGTGAGCATTGCCATTTCACCAAAGTATTCACCAGCCTCTATTGTGCGAAGGAGGTTGTCATTTTTCATTAGTTGCACTTGACCACTCACCAAATAATGCAGATTGCGAGTTAAATCGCCTTGCTTAAAGATGAACTCACCTTGCTGAAAGCTTCTACCATAACGCTGCATTAACTTTTCTAAGTAATTTGTTTGAGACTTGGATTGCGGTGCTTGTTGGTTGTCTGCGAACAAACCCTTTAATATCAGCACGTCTTTTTTACGCAAAGTAGCAATAAGCTCTGTGCCAAGTAAAAATACTGAAAAATTAAAATACAGCCAAGTAATCGAGATGAATAGATTTTTCATGCTGCCAAATACAGAGCCATAAGATTCATTAAGGGATAAGAATAGTGTAAAAGCTGGTCGCATCAGCAACCAAAGCACTGCTGTGAAGAGTGCGCCAATCAAAATATGCTTCAGGTTTAATCGAACGGGAAAAAACACAAAGTAAAAAGCGGCAATCAGCAGTGTGGTTAATACCAGTGAAGTCAGTGCAGCAATCATATCGTATTGAAAGAACTGGTGATTTGCGCCCAAAAAGGTAATCACCTTTTCTAACATGAGGCCGGCAAAGGTAAACAGAAAGAACAGTACCAACATGCCGATAACGGCGATGATGTCTTTTAGCTTGCGATGAATATACGACGGCGCTTCAACTAATGTGGCAATGGTGTAAAAGCTGGTACGCATGGCGCTTGCTAACGGCGTCACTGTCCAAAGCAGTACAAATAGCCCTGCAGCGCCCCAAGCGGCCTTTTGCTGAGCCGTATTGTAGACTTCTACCATAATGGCGCTGCTGAACTTTGGCGCTAAATTTCCTGTGATAATCGCTAGCTTGACCACCGCATAATCTGAAGTGAATACTAAGTGGCTGAGCAAAAAGAATAAAAGTAATACCAGTGGAATCAATGCAAACATCGCATAAAATGATAGCGAGGCCGATAAACCTAGTACGTTATGCCGACGAAAAGCACCAAACATTTCATGTAAGACAAACAGCGGCGTGCTGTAACGCTGCTTGCCATAAGCCTCAAGAGGCTTATTAAGAGCGCTTTGTAGGCTTGATTGTTGTTTGGTGTTGGTTTCTTCTTTCATTGTTACTCAGTATGCAACCTATATATTGAATGATTTGAATTTTTCAGTCGCGGCCACTAAAGCCGAGGTGGTGCCAGTTTCCATTGCTGAGTGTCCCGCATCTTCAACCATATGAAAACTAGCATGCGGCATTGCTTGGCTAAGTTCCCAAGCGGTAATCGGTGGGCACACCATATCATAACGTCCTTGAACGATATCTGTTGGCACATGCCCCAGCTTGGCTTTTGCTTCAGCCAGTAAATCGCGTTGACCAACAAAACAGTTATTCTGTATGTAATGTATTTGTACTCTAGCACGGGCAAGTTCAACTTCTCCGTTGATTTCACTATTTTGTGAAGCGGGTCTAGGCAATAAACTCATGATGCTACTTTCAAATGTATTCCAGCGTATGGCGGCTGGAATGCTAATTTTTGTATCATCTGAGAAAACAAGCTGCTCGTATGCTTCTATAGGGTTGTGCCTTTTATTAGCTGGTAAGTATGCACATAACGATTCCCACGGTTCTGGAAAGAACGCCTGTACTTGTCCTAAAAACCAATCAAGTTCAGATGGGCGACTTAAGAAAATGCCGCGCAGTATTAAGCCCGTTACTCTATTTGTATGCTGCAAGGCGTAAGCCAAAGCTAAGGTGCTTCCCCATGATCCACCAAATACCAACCACTTATCAATGTTAAGCACTGCGCGAATCGCGTCAATATCACTTACTAAGTCATCCGTAGTATTTTGCTTAATCTCACCTTGTGGGCTGCTTCTACCGCAACCACGTTGGTCAATTAAAATAATGCGATAGTGTGCAGGGTCAAAAAAGCGACGTTGCGTAGGGCTGCATCCGCTGCCTGGGCCACCATGTAAAAAAACAACTGGGCTGCCATTTGGATTTCCACAAACTTCATAATAGATTTCGTGAAGATTTCCTGCTTTTAAAGTAAATTTCTCAAAATTATTGACTTCAGGATACAAATTGTAAGTTTTATTTTGCATAACAAAAAAGATGCTTTCTAATTGATTTTAAATGACTTTTAATAAATATTAACATTATCCAGTCTGACTCTAAACACTTATTTTAAAAAATGTAGAACTAATTGTAAGTAAATTGTAACTAATGTATTGCAATTCGTGTGTGACTAGAATATAGTGCTGTACGCACATGAAAATGTGATGACAAATAGTATCAATTAGTTGCTAGAAAATTTGAGATAACATCAAAAACTTCAACAAGTAAAAGAGATTATTTATAAACCCTTAGTAGTTCAACTTTGGAGATTAATATGCAAATCAACAAGATCAAATTAGCATTAGGTTTGGTTGCAGGTCTTTCAGCGGCAATGCCGATGATCGCATCAGCAGCAGCAGACCAAGAAGCAGCAATTGCAAACGCAAACAACTGGGCTGACCCACGCGGTGGCTACATGAACCAAGCGCACAGTGCTTTGGCTCAAGTTAACAAAGGTAACGTAAAAAACCTTAAAGCAGCATGGACATTCGCTACTGGTGTAAACCGTGGTCACGAAGGTTCACCAGTTGTTGTTGGTAACATGATGTATGTACATACAGCATTCCCAAACAACGTATACGCTCTTGACTTAAACGACAATCAAAAAATCGTATGGTCATATTTCCCAAAACAAGATCCATCAGTACAAGCTGTACTATGTTGCGATAACGTTTCACGTGGTTTAGGCTACGGCGACGGTAAAATCTATCTACAACAAAACGATGGTAACTTGGTTGCTTTAGACGCTAAAACTGGTGCTAAAGTATGGTCAGTATTAGTAAACGATCCAAAAGTCGGTGCTACTAACACTAACGCTCCACAAGTTCGTAAAGATAAAGTGCTTACAGGTTGTTCAGGTGCTGAATTCGGTGTACGTTGCTTCTTAGCTGCTTACAACATCAAAGACGGTTCATTAGCATGGAAAGCTTACTCAACAGGCCCAGATGCTGAAGTATTGATCGGTGCAGATTTCAACAAAGAAAACCCACAATACAATGCACTATCAGTTTACCAAGACGTAAACGGTGGTAACAAACAAGGCGGTTCTTTCACAGCATTGCCAAATGACCAAATCAAAATTGGTGAAAAAGAACTTGGTACACGTACATGGTTGAAACCACAAGCAGTTAAAGATGGTTGGCAACATGGTGGTGGCTCTGTATGGGGCTGGTGGCCGTATGATGCACGTACAAACTTGGTTTACTACGGAACAGGTAACCCATCAGTTTGGAATCCAGATGTACGTCCAGGCGATAACAAATGGTCTATGACTGTATTCGCACGTGACTTAGACACTGGCGTTGCAAAATGGGGCATGCAAATGACTCCACACGATGAGTGGGATTATGATGGTATTAACGAAGTAATCTTGTTCGACAAAGGTGGCAAAACATATGCATGGCACCATGACCGTAACGGTTTTGCGTACACATGGAATGCTGCAAACGGTACATTGATTGCTGCTGAAAAAGTACACCCATTCGTTAACTGGGCAACTGGTGTTGATTTGAAAACTGGCGTGCCTAAAAAACTAGCTTCAGCTTCAACTCACCAAGATTACAATGCTAAAGGCGTTTGCCCAGCTGCATTGGGTACTAAAGATCAACAACCAGCTGCGTACTCACCAAAAACTGGTTTGATTTACACTCCATTGAACCACGTATGTATGACATACGAGCCAGTTGAGTCTAAATATGTTGCTGGTCAACCATGGGTTGGTGCTACATTGACTATGTTTGCTGGTCCAGACGGTGTTATGGGTGGCTTCGGCGCTTATGATCCAATGACCAACAAAAAAGTTTGGTACAACAAAGAGAAATTCTCTGCTTGGGGTGGTGCTTTAACTACTGCTTCAAACTTGGTATTCTACGGAACTCTTGATCGTTGGTTCAAGGCTGTTGATGCTCAATCAGGTAAAGAACTTTGGAAATTCCAAGTTGGTTCTGGCGTGATTGGTAATGCATTCACATACGGCTTAAAAGGTAAACAATACGTTGGTACACTATCAGGTATCGGTGGCTGGGCTGGCGTTGCGATGAACCTTGGTATGACTAACCCAACAGACGCTTTAGGCGCTGCAGGTGGTTATGCTGAATTAACAAAATACAACGCGGCTCCTGGCGGCGGTGCATTAACAGTATTCAGCCTATAATTTAGTCGTAAGATTAAATTGTAACTAAATACAAGTTAGTTCAAACGTAGTAATAAAAACACCCCGACTTGTCGGGGTGTTTTTTTATATCTAACACAAATAATCTGAATCAATATCCATATGTTTTATTAATATAAAACTGCTTATAAAGCAGCAAATTAGTTACAATGTTGAGTTGTTTAAAATGCTATATCTGTAAGGTCTAAAAGATAAGAACTTTTTTATCAGCCAAGCACTCTATACAATAAGGCGGTTATTAATAAACTGCATATTTGAAAATTAAGGAATAAATAATGTTGAAGCATGTTAAGAAGCAATTGGGCTTGACGTTACTGTTAGCCATTACAGCAAACATCAGTTATGCAGCAGATCCTGATATCCCTACACTTAGTCCTGATGAAGGACGTATCGGCGAAGTTAGACGTGTTGTAGATGAGTCCGAATTTAAAGTATGCGCGGATCCAGAAAATATGCCATATTCTGATGTCAAAAAACAAGGATTTGAAGACAAAATCGCTGAATTGTTAGCTAATGATCTAGGTAAAAAACTAACTTACACATATGCATATAGTCGCCAAGGCTTCTTCAGAAATACCTTAGGTGCTAACCGTTGCGATGTAGTGATTGGGACAATTTCAGATGATGGCATGATGAGAACATCGAAGCCATACTATCGCACAGGTCACGTATTTGTTTGGCGTAAGGATAGTAACTACAACATTACTGATTGGACATCACCAGATCTACATAAAGGCTTTATTGGTGTGATCGATCACAGCCCTGCAACTATTCCAATGGATGCAAATGGTTTGATAGGCAATGCTCGTCCATATCGTATGCAACGTGATTTAAATTTACCTGCAAGTTTTATGATTGATGATTTGGCTAAAGGCGATATTGATATTGCGATTGCTTGGGGTCCTATTGGTGGCTATTATGCTAAACAATCAAAAGTGCCTATGATGGTTGCGCCGATTCCTGAATATGAAACACAAAATGCTAAAGGTAAAGAGTACTGGAATATTTCAGTTGGGGTTCGTAAAAAAGATAAAGATCGCATGGAGATGATTCAAGGTGCCTTAGATAGAAACCAAGATAAAATCATAAAGATTTTAGATGAATATGGCATTCCACATGTGCCAGTAGTTGAAGGCGATAGCTTGATGAATTCGTATAAAAAGTATGGAGCCAACTCTAAAAAAGTAGAAGGCAATTAATTAAGAATTGAAATAGGGTTAGCAATTGCTTGGTTGAGTTATCAACCAAGCAATTTTTATATGTTAGATGTAGAAGTGTAATCATGTGCTTATGGGCACTAGTCGCGATTTTTATTCAATCTGGGAGATAGCATGTTAGGTTTTAAATCAATTAAAGCTGCTTTATTAATTTCAATGCTTGGCTTTGTCGGCTTGACAGCTACGACACAAGCGAGTGCCGCTTGTAATTTAGTATCAACAAAAGATAGCACGCCGCTTGCAGTTAAAGCGGTAGATACAGACACGCCAGAAGCGAAGTCATTTTTAGAAACTTGTATTAACCCTTACACAAAAGCTTATGCAGCAAATCCAGAATTAATTAAAGCTGGTGGAAAAAAACTGTTTGGGTATAACGGTTGCTCTGGTTGCCACGGTGGTAAATTAGAAGGTGTTATGGCTCCAGCATTAAATAAACAAGGTGGGCAAGGTGCATATGACACAAAATGGGTTTATGCAAAAAACTCTACAGATAAAGGTATGTTTGAAACAATCTCAGGTGGTACTCCAGGTATCTCAGGCGGTTTGATGCCAGTTTGGCATGTGCATCAGCCAGATCATGTCGGTGATGGCTTATCAACAGATGAGATTCTAAAAATCATTGCTTATATCCGCACGGAATACAAAGGCGATGGTGATAAAGATTGGTTGAAATAACTTTTAACCACGCTGTTTAATACACAAAAAGTTGACTAAGCTGTAATTAATTCAGCGGCTATTGTATAATCCGCAACAGCCGTTTTTATGCGACTAAGCAATGGCAACAACAATTACTAACGTAGTATTTGAAATTGAAGTGTCAACCAATTAAATAATAGGTACGTTAGATGAAAACACGTTCAGTAATGCGTTTGCAAAAATGATCGTAGCAAAATTCATTACAATAAGGAGATGATATGTTAGGTTTTAAATCAGTTAAAGCTGCGTTATTAATTTCAATGCTTGGTTTTGTAGGTTTAACTGCAACAACACAGGCAAGCGCTGCTTGTAATTTAGTTTCAACAAAAGACAGTAGCCCATTAACAGTTAAAGCAATAGATACAGATACACCAGAAGCTAAAGAATTTTTGGCAACTTGTAAAAACCCATACACAGCAAAATATGCTGCTGATCCTGCCGCTGCACTTGCTAAAGATGGTGGTAGGCATGTGATGACATACAACGGTTGTACTGGCTGTCATGGTGGTAATTTAGGTGGTTTGATGGCGCCTTCATTAGTTAAAAATGGTGGTACTGGTGCATTTGACACTAAATGGGTTTATGCTAAAGACTCAACTGACAAAGGTATGTTTGAAACTATATCTGCAGGTACGCCAGGTGTTTCAGGTGGTTTGATGCCTATTTGGCATGCTCAACAAGCAGAGCATGTTGGTGACGGTCTTAGTACAGATGACATATTAAAAGCAATTGGTTATATTCGTACTGTCTACAAAGGCGATGGCGAAAAAGATTGGATGAAATAAGTCAATAGAATTAAAGAGTTAGTAATCTAACGGGTTATAAAAACGTAGTGCTGTAATAACTTAAACGGCTGCTGTATAATTACAGCAGCCGTTTTTTATGCTTCAGACTAGACTAGTCATAGGTGATAAAGCCATGGTGGAGATGATCGTTTAAAATTAAAACTTGTTAGTATGAGGGCTTAGATGTCAGAGCTCATAATTTAGAATCGGGAGATTAGAAATGGGTAAAAGTAAGTTTAGTTTAGTGTTGATTTTAATGTTAATGGCATTAAGTGCTTGTGACAAAAAAGCTGCAACTAGCGGTGGAACAGCTGCTTCAGCCGATGCAGGTGGTCCTGCGATTAGTTTTGTTGATACACAAGAGGGTAAACCTTTAGTCATTGATGCAAAATTGTTTGATACTCCAGCAGCAAAAGAATTTTTAGCGACAGGTAAAAACCCGTACATTGGTAATGCTGATGCAATTGCTAAAGGTAAAAAAGTTTTTGGTCTTTATTCATGCACACAATGCCATGGTCCAGAAGCCAAAGGTCAAGTGGGTCCTGGTTTAGTAGGCCCTACTTTCCGTTACCCTAAAGATGCAACGAATAAGGGCATGTTTGAAACAATCTGGCACGGTACAAATGGTGGTATGGGAGCAAAAGGTCTTGGTTTGATGGACCCTACTGATCCTAAAAATGGTATTACACCAGATGAAATATTGAAAGTTCAATCTTGGATTCGTAGTATGGGTACTGGTTTGACAGGTAACGAGTAATTACTTGAGTGGTTTAATGACGCGCTTGCTGTTGTTCAGCAGGCGCGTTTTTATTTGAAGCTTTGATATTTAAGTGTTGATTGGAATGACTATGGATAATAAAAATCAAAATAGTTTGCATCATGTTGTCATTGTTGGCGGTGGTGCGGGTGGTCTAGAATTAGCAACTAAACTTGGCGATTCTCTTGGCCGTAAAGGTAAGGCCATGATTACGCTGATCGATAAGACAAAAACCCATGTTTGGAAGCCGTTACTGCATGAAATTGCAGCTGGCAGTATGGATCCTGATAAGCATGAGTTAAATTATCTTGCCCAAGCGCATTGGCATCATTTCAAGTTCCGCTTAGGTAGCATGGATAATCTCGATAGAGCTAAGCGTGAAATATCAATTTCACCTTATTTTGATGAAGATGGTGAAGAGGTTATCCCACGTCGTACCGTGCAGTATGATACTTTGATTATTGCAATTGGCAGCACGACAAATGATTTCGGCGTTAAAGGTGCTAGTGAATATTCAATAGCCTTGGATACTCAAGACCAAGCGGAGAAGTTTCATAGACGCTTACACAACGCCCTTGTACGCGCGCAAACACAGCAAGCGCCAGTACATGCAGGTCAGTTAGAAGTCGTGATAGTTGGGGCGGGTGCTACAGGTGTAGAGTTGTCAGCTGAGTTGCATAATACGACGCGTGAACTAGCAGCCTATGGACTAGACAAGATTGATCCAGATCGCGATATTCAAATTTCATTGATTGAGGCTAATTCGCGTGTATTGCCTGCGCTTCCACCTAAGCTATCTAACTCTGTGGAGCTGGAGCTTAGCAAGCTGCGTGTTCATCTTTACAAAGGGGAGCGCGTTACTGAAGTGACAGATAAAGGCGTTCACACCCATAGCGGGCGCTTTATCCCGTCTGTGTTAGTTGTCTGGGCAGCGGGTATTAAAGCGCCAGACTTTTTACATGAAATAGATGGATTAGAAACTAATCGTATCAACCAACTTGTAGTGAATCGGACATTGCAAACGACTTTAGATGAGAATATTTTTGCATTTGGTGATTGCGCTGCCTGCCCTTGGGTTGGTCAAGCAGGTGAGAGCGTGCCTCCACGCGCACAAGCGGCTCACCAGCAAGCATCAATGTTGATTAAATCAGTGAAGTGTCGTGTGGCAGGTAAAGCTGAGCTACCGGAATTTACCTATCGAGATTACGGTTCTTTAGTCAATCTAGGCAGCTATACTACAGTTGGCAATTTGATGGGTTCACTCTCAGGCAGCAGTTTATTTATTGAAGGCTTATTCGCTAGATTGATGTATCAGTCACTCTATAAAATGCATTTGATGGCTTTGCATGGCTTTTGGAGCATGGCGTTGCAAACGCTTGCCCGTACTATAACTAGACGATCTGAATCGCAAGTGAAGCTTCACTAAGTATTTCTCACTAAAATACCAGTCAATAAAAAAGGTCGCTATGGCGACCTTTTTTATTGATTAACGATTTGTTTGGAATGGATAAGTTAGCAATTTGTTTTGGTATGCTTTAAGTACAGCTTATATATAACAGCCATACTAATGCTCACAAATGCACCAAATATGATGATAATGATGTCGATAGATAAATTTTCATGCACCATCAAAGTGTAGATGCCTAGCAGTACGAGAATGCCGATATTTTCATTGAAGTTTTGCACGGCAATGGAATGTCCTGCACCAAGTAAAGTATGCCCTCTATGCTGCAGTAGAGAGTTTAGCGGCACTAAGAAATAACCCGCTAGCACGCCAATACAAAACAACACAACGGCGGCAACCTCGGGTGATTCAACCAGTATCATGCCCATGACTAAAATGCCCATGAGGATGCCTGCTGGTAAAACTTTGACTGCATTTTCTAACTTAACAAACATGGATGCCCCAACAGAGCCAATAGCAATACCAACCGCTAGTATAGCGATGAGCTTAGTTGCAGATTGCTCATCTAATCCAAGTTTTAGCCCTGCCCAGCGCAGTACCACAAATTGCAGTGTTGCACCTGCACCCCAAAATAAAGTAGTCACAGCGAGTGATACTTGGCCTTGTGGGTCACGCCACAGGGTTGTAAAGGCATGCCAAAAGTCTTTTAGAAGGGAAATTAGGTCACGTTTTGGCATTTTATGATCGATAGGCACCTTCGGAATGTAATAGTTGAAGCCTGCTGCCAGTAAGTAAATTAAGGTGATGATGGCGATACCGAAATACGGATCGTGAGCTGAAATGCTGGAGCCAAATACTGGCCCTAAGATGATCGCCGTGACTGTGGTGCCTTCCATCCAAGCGTTTGCTTTAATCAGCTGAAAGTGAGGCAACATTTCTGTCAATATGCCGTATTTAGCAGGTGAATAAGCCGCAGCACCAATGCCCACAATGGCGTACACATATAAGGGTGGCAGGCCGAATAACGCCAGCGAGCAACCTAAGAATTTTATACCATTACTTAAAAACATAACCTTGCCCTTGGGTAGGGCATCAGCGAATGGGCCTACAAATGGTGCTAATACTATGTAGGCAATCACAAAGAACTCGCGCAATAAAGGTTCGTGCCATTCGGGCGCATTGAGCTTAGAAAGTAAAGCGATAGAGGCGAACAGCAATGCGTTATCTGCAACGGCAGATAAGAATTGAGCAATTAATAAGGTATAAAAACCTTTGGTCATTTTATTTCTAAATCAATACTGACTTTTACGACTCTACCTTGCTGTGCTTTACACGGAGTTATTACGGCACAATCATGGGAGAGTCTTCGAGTCATTAGTGATTTATCAATAGAACTATAAAACTTCGGATGCAAAGTCGGCTAGACGAGAGCGTTCACCACGCTGCAGCGTAATATGGCCGTTGTGGCTCCAGCCCTTAAATCTATCGACCACATAGGTCAGACCTGAACTGCCTTCTGTTAAGTATGGCGTATCGATTTGTGCGATGTTGCCTAGGCAAACCACTTTAGTGCCTGGCCCTGCACGCGTAATGAGTGTTTTCATTTGTTTAGGCGTTAAGTTTTGCGCTTCATCGATGATTAAGAATTTATTCAAAAACGTGCGTCCACGCATAAAATTGAGTGATTTCACCTTGATGCGGCTGCGAATTAAATCTTGCGTGGCTGCACGTCCCCATTCACCAGCATCTTCATCACTTTTATTGAGCACCTCTAAATTGTCATCTAGTGCGCCCATCCAAGGGCCCATTTTTTCTTCTTCAGTCCCTGGTAGAAAGCCAATATCTTCGCCTACTGAAACAGTGACACGCGTCATAATGATTTCAGAGTAGATCTTTTTATCAAGTACTTGCGTGAGTGCGGAGGCCAATGTGAGCAATGTTTTGCCCGTACCAGCCTGACCTAATAAGCTGACGAAATCTACTTCAGGGTCCATCAATAAATTAAGTGCAAAATTTTGTTCACGGTTGCGTGCATTAATGCCCCAAACATTGTGCTTGGGCTGCATATGGTCTTTAACAACTTCTAATACTGAGCTGTTGCCATCTACACTACGCACTAAGGCGTGGAATGGTTTTTCATACTCATAATAGACAAATTCATTCACTAGAAACGTTTTACATAATGGCCCATTAATGCGGTAGAACATGCGGCCGGCTTCTTGCCATGATTCCATTTCTTTACTGTGATTTTCCCAGAAATCAGCAGGAAGCTCTTTCATGCCGCTGTATAAAAGGTCGCTATCTTCAAGGACTTTGTCATTAAAGTAATCTTCCGCAGGCATACCCATTGCACGGGCTTTAATACGGATGTTGATGTCTTTACTGACTAGAATAACTTGACGGTCTGGCTGGCTTTTTTGCAATTCAAGTACGACGGCTAGAATTTGATTATCTGCTTTTAGACCAGCAAGTCCGGGTAGCTCAGTGGTGACTTGCAGCGTTTGTACAAATAAACGTCCAGTGAGATGACGATTACCGTTCACATTGAGTGGGCAGCCAAGTTCAAGATTGGTTAAGTCTGTGCCTACAATTTCTTCTAAATTACGGCTTGCTTGGCGAGCGTTACGAGCAACTTCTGTGAGCCCTTTTTTATTGTTATCGAGTTCTTCCAGCGTCACCATAGGCAGAAAAATGTCATGTTCTTCAAAGCGAAACAAGCTAGAAGGATCATGTATCAATACATTGGTATCAAGTACAAAAAGCTTGGTAGCATTTAGCGATTTTTTTGCCATTACATTCTTTCTAATTGTGAGTGATAAAGAAATTTATAAGATTGAATCAAGTAAGTTGATATTAAATAGTTTTAATGAAATTAAGAACTTCTGCAGCATGACCATCCACCTTAACACCGCGCCATTCTTTAATAAGCGTACCATTTTTATCGATAACAAAAGTGCTGCGCTCAACACCGCGTACTTGTTTGCCATACATATTCTTCATTTTCATCACGCCAAATAATGTACAAGCAAGTTCTTCAGTATCTGCCAGTAGCTCAAAAGGGAAACTGAATTTAGCTTTAAAGTTCTCATGCGACTTTAAGCTATCTCTAGAAACACCAAAAATCTCAGTATTCAGATTCTGAAAATCAGCATAAGCCTCTCTAAATTGAATACCTTGTGTGGTACAGCCTGGGGTGGAGTCTTTGGGGTAAAAGTAGATGATTAGATTTTTACCGAGAAATTGCGATAACTGAAAAGTCACACCGCTTGTGGCGGGCAACTGAAAATCTGGAACTGCTTTGTCGAGTATTAGTGTATCGGTCATATTGTCTACCTCCATTGTTGATAAAAAGCCTGAAATAGGCAATAGGATTTGCAAAGAATTATCGATATTTAGCCGTAAATTGATAATTAAATATTGATGGGTTTAGGTTTTAACTAATGAGTTCTAAATAAGGGCTTTAATTTACAGATAAGTTCAAAGTTTTAGGTAGTAGAATCGTGATAGCCGTACCGCCTTCATGACGCATCTCAAATTTTAATTCACCAGCCAACACATCACATACTTTAAACGCGAACGGGATGCCAATACCTGTACCAAATCTTTTGGTGGTTGGCGTGCTCATGGCGCTAGGATCTGGCGTAAATGGCATGCCGCAACCTTGATCTAGCAGTAATAGCGTATATTTTGTCGGTGTTGCTTTGAGTGTGATTTCTATAGTGCTGTTTTTACTTGAAGCATCAATCGCATTTAATATTAAGTTGTAAATGACTTGTTCTAGCAAATGCTGGTCTGTGTATATGGCAGTAGTTTTAGGCCAATTTGGCAGAATGAATCGAATCGATTTCTCTTTTATTTTTTGTTGCAGCGGCGCTAGCGCGCCATTCACAATTTCTTGCAGACTAGTATCTTCTGGCTGAGGTTTTAGCGGTAATAAATAAGCCAACAATGCACCTGTCCAGCGTTCTAGCCTATCTACGGTGTCGATAATCCCGCGTAATGATAAGCGTGTTTCAGCGTCATGCTCTGGATCATCCATTACCTGAGCTGTGGCGCGTATGCTGGCTAAAGGGTTGCGAATGTTATGTGCCAACATCGGCACCAATAAGCCTTGCGCTGCTTGTTTTTCGGTTCGCACTAAAGTTTCTTGGCTAATGGCTAATTTATCGGCCATGTCATTAATGGCATTTGATACTGCGGCAAGCTCGACAATGCCTACTTCAGGTGCTTTGTGCGTAAGATTGCCCGCGCTAATCTCAGAGGTAGCTTTTAATACATCGTTCAGTGGTTTTACGATGGCGCGCTTGAGGAAGATTCGTGAAAACATGAGTAGTAATACGGCAAGAACTAAAGGAATAATCAGCAGTATGACGGATGTGCGCTTGCTTGCTTTAAGCTGGCTATCTAGTTCAATTTGTTTTTGGTTGAGTAGTTTTTCAGTACGCGCGAGTATTTCCTCATAGCGCTTAAATAAGCCAGTTTCAATTTCGGTATTTAATGCATGTTTTACTGTATCGCTATTGGTTGCTTGGTACTGGTCAAATAGCGCTGGCGTTTCAATAACAAATTTTTTGTAATTCTCGTGCAAGTCATTGATGGCGGCTTTTTCAGCTTCACTCACTGTAATTTTTTTTAATTGTACAAAATGTGCCTCAACGGTAATGGTGAAATTGTCGTACTCTGCACGCGCCCCGGAGTCATCTAAAAAATAGGCGTCAAACAACTCTTTCATTTGACGATATAAATCCCCACGCGTCTGCTGTACCTCAGTGACAAGCAAGCTGATTCGGCTTGCCTCTTGGCTGGATTTTTCCCATAAATGAATGCCAATAGCGCCAGCGGTGGCTGCCAAGATAATGAGTAAGATAAATGCCAGCTCATGAATCAGCAATAAATCTTTTAGGGATTTGTTTTTTTTAAGCATGCTGGTGAGTTTAAGGGTGGCAGTTTATAAAAACTACTGATCTTCAAGCTTAAATGGAATAGGTACTTTGATACTAAAGTTACTGCCTCGTAAGGCTTCTGGTGGCGCTGGAAATGGTGCGGCTTTTTCAACCATTTCTAGAGCTTGTTTATCTAAACTCTCAAAGCCGCTTGATTGAATGATTTTTTTTGATTTAAGTTTGCCGTTGCCATCAAGTAGTAACTCGACAACAGCTTCACCTTGCCAGCCGCGCATTTGGGCAATGCGAGGGTATTGTTTATGTTTACCAATCGCGCCCCAAAGTGTATTGCCATATCTGCCGCGAGCATCCTCCATGTCCTCTTGGCTTGGCGCAGCAGGTTTGGGTGGCTCAGGTGTCGCTACAGGTACAGGCGGCATTGGTGATGGCGCTGCATCGACCTTAGGTGCAGCTGCAATGACTTCTGTTTGATGTGTAACAACCGCTGGTGGTGGCACAGCAGGCGTAGGTTCGTTTTTCACTACGGATGGTGTTGGTAAAGGCTTGGTGATGGGTTTGAGCTCAGGCTTGGGTTCTGTTTTAGGTTTAATCGGTTCAGGTTCCACTTTGACTGGCTCTGGTACAACAACAGGCGGTGGCTCAGGCTTTTTGCTTAATTCAACGATAAGCAAAACTGGTTTTTTAACAGCCTCAAACTTAACATTGGGAATAATAAACGCGAGCAAAATATGCAGCAAGATTGAGCAAATAACCGCCCATATCAGCGTGTTGCCGTTAGCATTGATTGCACCAGATTGACTGTTATTGGAATGATTGACGGCGATGTTCAAAGACACAAATATTCCAAATAAGTGAATAAAAAATTTCTAAAGAAATCGGTGATGAATTTCAAATCAACTGAAAATTATACAACAAGCTAGGCGTAAATTTAGAAAGCAATATTAAACCAAGCCATCTAGCACTTGCACTTGTACTAAAGCCCCTGCATCTAAGTTGCCAACTGTTTCATCGAGAACAATAAAGCAATTAGCCAATGACATTGAACTTAGAATCGCTGAGCCTTGCGCCCCGGTCGGCTTGACTTTCCATGTGCCATCGCTATCGGCAAATAATATGCCGCGTTGAAATTCCGTGCGACCCGTTTGTTTTTTAATGTTTTCGGTACATACAATATTAAACGTGGGTAATGGTGCTGTGTTGGTTTGCCCCATTAATACAAGCATGGCATCGCGTACAAATTGATAAAATGTCACCATCACAGCCACAGGGTTGCCAGGTAGTCCGAAATAATGCGCATGCTTATCTTGGCTTCCTTGGATTTTGCCGTAAGCCAAAGGGCGACCAGGCTTCATAGCGACTTTCCAAAACATCACTTGACCGTGTTTAGCTAGTAGTTGCTTCATATAGTCAGCCTCGCCGACCGAAACGCCACCGCTGGTAATGACTACATCGGCTTGTTTTGCAGCGTTGAGTAACGTTTTTTCCAGTAACTCGGGGTCATCAGCAATTGCGCCCATATCTATGATTTCTACGCCAAGACGTTTTAGCATGCCGTAAAGTGTGTAGCGGTTACTGTCGTATACTTGACCTTCTTGCAAAGGCTTGCCAATACTGGCTAATTCATCGCCTGTAGAGAAGAAAGCCACTTTGAGTTGACGATACACATTTACTTCGCCAATACCAAGTGAAGCGATTAACCCTAAATCAGACGCACGCATCATATGGCCTGCGGGCAATACTGTTTTGCCTAATTGCAAATCCTCGCCTGTATAGCGTACATTTGCTTTAGGTTTTGGCGCTTCAGTAAAGCGAATCAAGTCACCTTCAACTTTTACTCGCTCTTGCATAATGACGGTATCTGCGCCCTTGGGCATCATGCCACCCGTCATAATGCGTACACATTCTCCAGATTGAATGCCGCCGACAAAGGCTTTACCTGCAAAAGCTGACCCTATTACTTTTAATTCGGTAGACTTGCCTATGTCTGCTGCGTTAAACGCGTAGCCATCCATCGCCGAATTATCGTAATTGGGTACGTTAGCTGGCGACAATATATCTGCCGCCAATACGCGACCTAAACTCTCGCGAATCGGTAAAACTTCAGTTTCAATAACAGGGCTTAAAAACTGCTTGATGAATTGTCGTGCTTTAGCCACAGGCATTGAGTTTGGATCGTAGTCATCCATGCAACTAGGGTCGGAAATGATTTCAGATAATGAATTGGCTACCATTTTTTAAAGTTCATCCTATTTTTAAAACTCATTTTGAATAATTAATTATTTTTTACTTAACTTTTGTTCTAGTGCTGCCAAATCTTCAAAAGTATTTAAGTTCGTAAAAGCTTCATTGCAATCACTAAAATCCACTTCAATATATTGTTGGCTTTTTTGCCAAGTGCTCACGCGGCGCTCACCTTGCTGTAAATAAGCGGTGAGGGATGGCAATACAGTTTTTTTGCACAAACAAAATACCGGGTGAGTGCTATCTTCACTAGTTGCTACGGCAATCTCTGCATTGTTTTCAACTAGAGCAGCCATCAGGCGTTGCGCTAAATCAACTGGCAATAATGGTGAGTCGCAAGGCACAGTAAGTACATAATCATGCTTGGCGTGCTGCAAGCCCAAGCTAAATCCAGCTAACGGACCTAAAAAGTCTTCCACTTCATCTTGTAACACGGGGTAGCCCATAGCTTGGTACTGGGCAAGCTCCCGATTGGCATTGATAAGTATTTCATCAGCTTGCGTTGTTAAGCGTTCAATGACGTGCTGAATGAGTGGTTTGCTTTGTAAAAGGACTAAGCCTTTATCTACACCGTTCATACGAGTGGCTCGTCCGCCTGAAAGAATGATTGCAGAGATTGGCATGAGTGAAATGTAGAGAGATTAAAGTAAAACTAACCGCCCGTGTGTGACATAAACCGAATCACCGCAGGTTCTGCGCGGCGTAAATCAAAGTCGTGTCCTTTAGGTTTAATTGCCATGCTGGCCAAAATTGCGTCAATGACCGCTTGGTCGTCATTTGGGTTTGCACGTAACAGAGGCATTAAATCGACTTTATCTTCTTGTCCTAAACATAAGTAAAGTTCGCCTTTGCAGGTAATGCGTACACGGTTGCAGCTTTCGCAAAAGTTATGGCTGTGCGGTGAAATGAAACCAATTTTGGTTTTTGTATTTGCGACTCGCCAATACCGAGCAGGGCCACCAGTTGTTTCGGTACTGGCGATGAGCGGGTACTCACTTTGGAGTATTTTAAGAGTTTCTTCATTGCTGCAGAATGTTGATTCTCTTGTGTGATCTACTTCGCCTAAAGGCATCTCTTCAATGAACGAAATATCGATTGCTTCATCGATAGCAAATTTTACCAACGATAATGCCTCGTCATCATTCACGCCGCGCATGAGCACAGTGTTTAGTTTGATATTTTCAAAGCCAGCTTGTTTGGCGGCTTGTATGCCGCGCAATACTTTATCCAGCTCGCCAGTGCGCGTAATTTTCTTAAATCGTTCAGCGTTGAGGCTATCTACACTTATGTTAATGCGTTTCACTCCAGCATTTCTCAAATCTTGGGCTTGCTTCTCTAGCTGGCTTCCGTTGGTAGTGAGTACTAACTCATTGAGCCCTTCAAGTTGGCCGACTTCTTCAAAAAGCCATAATGCATTTTTGCGTACTAGCGGCTCACCGCCAGTAATGCGGACTTTGCTTACTCCTAAGTCGACAAATATTTTAACGAGCCGCGCGCATTCTTCAAGACTTAATACTTCATCGCGCGGTAAAAATGTCATGTCTTCTGACATGCAATACACGCAGCGGAAATCGCAGCGATCTGTAATGGATAGGCGAATGTAATCTACTGTACGACCAAATTGGTCTATCAGTTTCTGCTGCGGTATTTGAGTAAGCATTTTTGAAGAATTAAGCACTTTTTTAGCCATTGCTTGTCGAATTGGTAACGATTTAACAAGTGTATTATACTAATGCGTATATGAATATAATGTTAGATGTTTTGGAGAGAATAAGTTGCAAGATTTAGAAACAAAACAAGATTTAGATCTCAGATTAGGTGCCTTGATTAGTGAACATCAGCATATGCCAGGTGCGCTAATGCCATTGCTGCACGCCATTCAGGATAACATTGGCTATGTGCCAGAATCTTCTTATTCTCAGATTGGTAAGGCGCTAAGTTTATCCGTGGCTGAGGTGCATGGTGTGGTGACTTTTTATCATCACTTTCGTACGCACAAGCCCGGTCGTCATGTGATGCAGATTTGTCGTGCTGAGTCGTGCCAATCGATGGGTTCTGAAGCATTGGAGGCTCACGCTAAAAAGTGTTTGAATGTGGATTACCATCAAACAACTTCTGATGATGCGATTACGCTCGAAGCTGTATATTGTTTGGGCAACTGTGCGCTTTCGCCGGCCGTGATGATGGATGAAGAGGTTTATGGACGTGTTTCTGCTGAAGATTTGGATGCATTGATTGCAGAGGCAAGGGCTTAATGATGACAACTAAAATATACGTTCCCCGCGATTCTAGCGCGCTTTCAATGGGTGCTGAAAAAGTCGCTGTTGCGATTGCTCTGGAAGCGAAAAAACGCGGTTTAGACATAACAATTATCCGTAATGGCTCTCGTGGTCTTTACTGGCTTGAAACAATGGTTGAAGTGGCAACAGACCAAGGTCGTGTTGCTTATGGTCCTGTTAAGGCTAAAGATGTACCTTCACTATTTGACGCAGATTTTCTTAATGCTAAAAATCACCCTTTGAGCTTAGGTTTAACCGAAGAAATTGAATGGTTGAAAAAACAACAGCGCTTAACGTTTGCGCGCGTTGGTATTACAGACCCAGTTTCTTTAGATGATTATATTGCCCACGATGGCTATAAAGGTCTTAAAAAAGCCCTGACATTATCTGGTGCTGAAATTGTTAAAGCGGTCACAGATTCAGGTCTGCGTGGTCGTGGTGGTGCGGCTTTCCCAACTGGTATTAAATGGAATACCGTATTGGGCTGTCAGGCTGATCAAAAATACATTGTATGTAATGCGGATGAAGGTGACTCTGGTACGTTCTCAGACCGCATGATTATGGAAGATGATCCGTTTGTGCTGATTGAAGGCATGACGATTGCAGGTGTTGCAGTAGGTGCGACACAAGGTTATATTTACTTGCGTAGTGAGTACCCACATGCGCTTAAAGCTTTGAACGAAGCCATTGCTAAAGCAGAGGCGGCAGGCTATTTGGGCGATAAAATTTGTGGCTCAACACATACCTTTAATTTAGAGGTTCGTCGCGCAGCTGGTGCTTATGTATGCGGTGAAGAAACTTCACTACTCGAAAGCTTAGAAGGTAAGCGTGGTCTAGTACGTTTTAAACCGCCACTACCAGCGATTGAAGGTTTATTCGGTAAACCTACCGTTGTGAATAATGTAATTTCACTTGCTACAGTGCCAATTATTTTAGATAAAGGCGCACAATATTATGCGGATTACGGCATGGGTCGTTCGCGAGGCACTTTGCCTATTCAGTTGGCAGGTAATTTAAAACATGGTGGTCTAGTAGAACTTGCGTTTGGGATTACCTTACGTGAACTGCTTTACGATTACGGAGGTGGTTCAGCAACGGGCAAGCCGATTCGTGCAGTGCAAGTCGGCGGGCCATTAGGCGCGTTCTTGCCAGAAAGCCAATTCGATACACCTTTAGATTACGAAGCATTTAGCAATATTTGGGCGGTTGTAGGTCACGGTGGTATTGTCGCATTTGATGATACGGTCGATATGGCAAAAATGGCACGTTATGCATTTGAATTCTGCGCGATTGAGTCATGCGGAAAATGCACGCCATGCCGCATAGGTTCTACCCGTGGTGTTGAGGTGATTGATAAAATCATCGCAGGCAAAGATACTGCGAAAAACATTAAGTTGGTGCGCGATTTAAGCGACACTATGTTGAATGGTTCGCTATGCGCATTGGGTGGCATGACGCCATATCCAGTATTAAGCGCGATGAATCATTTCCCTGAAGATTTCGGAATAGCTAAGTAGGTCAGGCTTTGGCCTGATATGTCGGGTTAAAACCCGCGCTACAAAATAGTAGGAGCATTAAAATGGACGACATTAAATACAGCAACACGCATCATCAACATGAGCATAGCCGCACCAATTACGATGATCAATTAGATTATGGTACGCCAGCGAGTGATTCTGACGTTCAAGTCACGTTGATGATTGATGATAGAGAAATCACCGTGCCAGAAGGTACGTCTATTATGCGCGCGTCAATTATGGCTGGCATTAACGTGCCTAAACTATGTGCAACAGACAGTTTAGAGCCTTTTGGTTCATGCCGTTTGTGTGTGGTGGAAATTGAAGGTCGTCGTGGCTATCCAGCTTCATGTACAACGCCTGTAGCTGAAGGCTTAAAAGTACATACGCAAACGCCTAAGCTTGCCGATATTCGTCGCGGCACAATGGAACTGTATATTTCAGACCATCCTTTAGATTGCTTAACCTGTGCAACCAATGGCGATTGCGAACTGCAAGACATGGCTGGCGCAGTAGGTTTGCGTGAAGTGCGTTATGGCTATGAAGGTGAAAATCACCTGAAGGCAGAAAAAGATGAAAGCAACCCTTACTTCACTTTTGACCCAAGCAAATGTATCGTCTGCTCACGTTGCGTGCGCGCTTGCGAAGAAACGCAAGGCACCTTTGCACTCACTATCTCAGGTCGTGGCTTTGAATCAAAAGTAGCTGCTGGTGTAACCGATTTTATGAATTCAGAATGTGTGTCTTGTGGCGCTTGTGTGCAAGCTTGCCCAACGGCAACATTGATTGAGAAAACCGTGATTGAGCATGGTGTGCCTGAGCACAGCGTGACAACAACCTGTGCTTATTGTGGCGTTGGTTGTTCATTTGACGCTGAAATGAAAGGCGAAGAAGTCGTTCGCATGGTACCGAATAAAAATGGTGGCGCAAACCACGGCCATTCATGCGTAAAAGGGCGTTTTGCATGGGGTTACGCAACACACAAAGACCGTATCACCACACCTATGATACGTAAAAGCATTCATGATGAATGGCAACAAGTGAGCTGGGATGAAGCATTTAGCTATGCCGCCAGTGAAATTACCCGCATTCAAGCCAAATATGGCAAAGCTTCTGTGGGCGGTATTACATCGTCACGCTGCACCAATGAAGAAGTTTATGTCGTGCAAAAACTAGTACGTGCAGTGTTTGGTGTAAACAACGTGGATACTTGCGCACGTGTTTGTCATAGCCCGACAGGTTATGGTTTAAAACAAACAATAGGTGAATCAGCAGGTACGCAAACCTTTGACTCCGTGATGCAGTCGGATGTCATTTTTGTGATTGGTGCAAACCCAACAGATGGTCACCCAGTGTTTGCTTCACAAATGAAACGTCGCTTGCGCGAAGGTGCAAAACTGATTATTGCCGATCCACGCGCGATTGATTTGGTGGACTCTCCACACGTTAAAGCAGATTATCACCTTAAATTACAACCAGGCACTAACGTGGCATTAATCTCCGCTATTGCACACGTCATTGTGACTGAGGGCTTAGTGAATGAGGAATTTGTAAAAGAGCGTTGTGAGTGGGATTCATTTGTAGAGTGGCGTGATTTTGTTGCGCTCCCACAAAACTCACCTGAAGTATTAGGTTTGGCAATGGGTGTTCCAGCTGAAGAGTTACGCGCAGCGGCAAGGTTATATGCCACTGGCGGCAATGCTGCGATTTACTACGGATTAGGCGTTACCGAGCACAGCCAAGGTTCTACCATGGTGATGGGTATTGCAAACTTAGCCATGGCAACAGCTAACATTGGTCGTGAAGGTGTCGGCGTTAATCCATTACGCGGTCAAAATAACGTGCAAGGTTCTTGTGACATGGGCTCTATGCCACATGAATACCCAGGCTATCGTCATGTGTCAGATGAAGCTACGCGTGAGTTATTTGAAGGTGCATGGGGTCGTCCGCTAAGTAATGATCCAGGTTTACGTATCCCTAACATGCTAGACAATGCCATAGAAGGCAGTTTTAAAGCAATTTACTGCGTTGGTGAAGACATTGTGCAGTCTGACCCTAACACACAGCATGTAACGCATGCGCTAGAGAATATGGAATGTGTCATCGTGCAAGATTTGTTCTTGAACGAGACCGCAATGTTCGCGCATGTATTCTTCCCAGGAGCATCATTCTTAGAAAAAAGCGGTACATTTACCAACGCTGAGCGTCGTATTTCACCAGTGCGCCGTGTGATGACACCAAAAAATGGTATGGAAGATTGGGAAGTGACAGCTAAATTCTCGAATGCGCTTGGCTACCCTATGGACTATAAACACGCTTCTGAAATTATGGATGAAGTGGCAAGCCTAACACCAACATTTAAAGGCGTTAGCTTCAAGAAACTTGACGAGTTAGGCAGCATACAGTGGCCGTGCAATGACGAGCAACCACTAGGCACGCCGACCATGCATATCGATGAATTCGTACGCGGTAAAGGTAAGTTCTTCGTAACGCAATATGTGGCAACCACTGAGAAAGTAACGCCTAAGTTCCCACTGATTCTAACGACAGGTCGTATCCTTTCGCAATACAACGTAGGGGCACAAACACGCCGTACTAAGAACGTGGCTTGGCACAGCGAAGATATTGTTGAAATTCACCCACATGATGCAGAAGAGCGCGGTATTAGCGAAGGTGATTGGGTAGGTATTGCTAGTCGCGCAGGTGAAACTGTATTGCGTGTAAAAATTACTGAACGTGTGCAACCTGGTGTGATTTACACCACGTTCCACCATCCAGAATCAGGCGCAAACGTGATTACGACGGAAAACTCAGATTGGGCAACTAACTGCCCTGAGTTTAAGGTCACCGCCGTACAAGTGACACGCGTGAATCAGCTTTCTGATTGGCAGCAACATTACAAAACCTTTAGTGAAGCACAGTTGGCGTTTGCCGATAGAGACCTAGAAGCAGCAAAAATTGAGCTTTAGCAATAAGTTTATTTAATGTCAGCCGTCATTCATCAGCTACTACGTCATTTCAGTGAAAGCTGGAATACAGCTGCTACCAATAGCTGTGCGAAGCAAGCCAATGGATACCAGCTTTCGCTGGTATGACGGTGTGGATAGTTGGCAGATTTGCATATGGTTAAATTGGTTGCAGATGTGCCATTAAGCACATTGGGTGTTTCACAATGGCAAAATGGTGAAATAGTAAAAACGCAAGATTGTTTGGCAGAAGAAACACCTGTGGCACTGATTTACAACGGTGTTTCACACGCGGTGATGTTGGCAACTGCACAAGATTTAGAAGATTTTGCACTTGGTTTTTCGCTTAGCGAAGGCATCGTACAAAGTGCTGGTGAGTTATATGGCATTGAAGTGCAGGTGCAAGATAACGGCATAGAATTACACTGTGAAATTGCTAGTGAACGTTTTATGCAGCTAAAAGAGCGGCGTCGTACCTTAGCAGGTAAAACTGGCTGCGGATTGTGCGGCGCTGAAAATTTAGCGCAAGCCATACGTTATCCAGCGCTGCTAAAAACATATCGCAGGTTTAATGCAAGCGCCATAGTGACTGGTTTGAAAACCATACAGGCGCAGCAGAAGTTACAACAGCAAACTGGCGCAACCCATGCTAGTGCTTATGTACAGGCTGATGGCACGGTGGGTTTGGTGCGTGAGGATGTAGGAAGGCATAACGCACTGGATAAGTTGGTTGGCGCACTAGCAAAACAAGAGCTTGATAGGACTGGTTTTATTATTACCACCAGTCG
Source organism: Methylotenera versatilis 301 (assembly GCF_000093025.1). GTDB lineage: Bacteria > Pseudomonadota > Gammaproteobacteria > Burkholderiales > Methylophilaceae > Methylotenera > Methylotenera versatilis. The sequence continues at coordinate 2,689,363 of NC_014207.1, read as the reverse complement.
TGCAAGTTTTGAAATGGTACAAAAAACAGCAAGCGCTGGCGTGGGCATGTTAGTCGCGGTTTCAGCACCCACAGGTTTGGCAGTGCGAGTAGCAGAACAATGCGGCTTAACCTTAGTTGGATTTGCAAGAGAAAGTCGTTATGTGATTTACAGTCACGCTGACAATATTATGAATGAGTAAGATTAGAGAAAAGTAAAAATGGATATTCAACGCTTAATTTCAATGGCTAATCAAATCGGTGATTTTTACGAATCATATCCAAACCAAAGTCACGCTCAAAAAGACATTGCAGAGCATATCAATAAGTTTTGGGCCTTATCGATGCGTAAACAAATTGCAGAATATGTGAGTGAACAAAGCGGATCTGGCATACATGCTCAAGTGCAGAATGCGATTAAAGCACATTTAAAGCTTTGACTATTTAAGTTGCTACATTAAGTAGCTGAGGCTCTTATGCTACTTAACTCGCAGAAATAACCTAAAACCTTCTTTTCTATCAGCTGCGCGTTTACCCGTCCAAATCTGTTTCCACTCCTGTCCAGGCTGCATTTTGCCTATGCCTTTTACGTCTTGTAATAAGTAAAAGTCACAAGTTAATTGCTGTGTCGTTTCAAAAGGCTGCAATTGAATATTGGTGTAGTAATTGAGCAATAAACTTTGCGGTTGCCCAACATCTAGGCTGTTCATGCAGTTGTAGGTTTTTGGTAGCACTTTATTCATGCTTAAAAACACTGGTTGGTAGCTTTTTGCTGAGTCTATCAGTGGTAGCCAGAGCGTCATTAATAAGCCCCAGCCAAAGGTCATGCCTACCGCCCAATTAGTGACTGTGGATTTATTGGTTTGTTTGGCGCGCATGCAAACTAACAGCCAGATGGCGGTAATTGCTAGGGCAATAAGGAATGATAGCCAGTTAAAATGAGTTTCATATGCGCCAGATAAGAACTGCATGCGCTCTTTAATTTTGACAGGATAGCCAGTCAGCATGGCTGTCCAACCTAACCAAATCAGCACACCAATTAGCCCAAATAGCATTACGCCAAACCAGTTTAAAGCCGCAGCAGCTCCGCGTTTTAGATGCTCCACGCTACCTGCACCCAGTGCTACAAGTGGTAAAAGTAAAGGAAGCGCATTGATGTCTTTAGTACTAGCACCTAACCCTAAGAAAAATAAACTGCAAATAAAAAAACTCATCATCAGCTGAAATTTGGGTTTGCTTAATAATTGTTGGCGATAGCGCCATAAGCCTAATAATGCCAATGGCAGGGCAGGCCAAGCGTACCAAATTAAGATACGTAAAAAATAGAGGTGATTGAGTTGGTTGAAATTATTGAGATTGAGTTGCCACCAGCTCGATAGCATTGCTGGATAGTAATGTTGTAGTAGCAGAATCCAAGTTAATATCATTGGAGTGGCAATCACAATGGCTAGGCTCAAGAATTTTGCAAAGCTTTTTGTGCGCCAAATTTTGAACACTAAAGGCAGAATTAGTGCCGTGCTTAGTAAAATAAGTACAGGTATTATACCAAAGCTTAAAAATCCAATGCCAAGCGCGGCTCCCAAAAGGCCACTTGCACGCCAAGGGCGGCGCTTAGACAGCGCTAATGCATAAAAGCCAGTCGCCAAGCAAGTTAGGTTTGCGATCTCAGCGCTTAAGCTATGTGCGCTAATGATTAAACCTATCGTGCCTATCATAATAAATGTAGCGTGACGCCCGACACCGCGTGTCCAGAGCTCACGACCAGTCATTCCTACCATGAGCAATAGTATGGCTAACCAAATGGTATTAAATAACCTGGCACCATCATGAATACTTAGTAATGGAGAGAGTAATTTTGCACTGGTAGCTGCACTGAGGTAGTAAAGAGGAGCGTTTGAAGGAAAGGATTCGCCGCTGACTAAAGGCGCAAGTAAGCTGCCACCGTCTAAAATATTTTTGACAATATTGATGCTGGTCGACTCTAGGGGTTTCCAAGGCGCATGGCCAATTAAACCTAATACAATCCAAATTGCGCACAATAAAAGTAACAACTGTGTTTTTGCCCCGTCACCTATGCGTGCACGCGGTGTTGACATATTACCTTGCCAGTCGTGATCCAGTTGAAAACGCATAATATTGAGTCGCTAAGTTTGCTTTTTTATTAGTCTTAATTGTTTATTTTAACCGATTGTGTCGCGCAGCAAGAAATTCAGTTGAATTAAATGAAGCTGCGTTATCGATGTTGAGTCTTTTAGTTGCGAAAATAAAAAAGGCAGCCTGAGCTGCCTTGATATTTGCAATCTAGATTGCAAAGTATGATTACATACCGTATTTTTTACGGAATTTATCAACACGACCAGCAGTATCTAAAATCATTTGTTTACCAGTGTAAAACGGGTGTGATTTTGATGATACTTCGATTTTAACTAATGGATATTCTTTACCATCAGTCCATTTGATTGTGTCGCGCGCTGCGATAGTAGAGCGAGTGATAAAACTAAAATCTGCACCGATGTCTTGAAAAACAACGTCGCGGTATTCTGGATGGATTCCATCTTTCATAATATAGCCTCAATATGTGTTGCCGAAAGATACGGCACTATTTAGTAGTTCGTTAGTAAGTGCAAATTGCTGTAAAAATACAGTTTTGCTGTAACCGCGCATTATATTTGCATTCTTGCTAGTACGCAAGGTTATGTGTTAATTAAGCTGATAAATCTTAGCAAGCTATAGCTTTAGAAACTAGAGCTTATTTAGCCACGGCGCATGCTGTCAAAAAAGTCAGCATTGTTTTTCGTGGCTTTGATTTTATCTAACAAGAACTCCATCGCCTCTAGATCATCCATAGGGTAGAGTAGTTTGCGAAGTACCCAAATTTTCTGCAACACATCTTTTTCGATGAGCAATTCTTCGCGACGCGTACCAGATTTGTTGACATTGATAGCAGGGTATTGACGTTTCTCGGCCATTTTGCGGTCAAGATGAATTTCCATATTACCCGTACCCTTGAACTCTTCATAGATGACATCATCCATGCGAGAGCCAGTATCAACGAGGGCTGTAGCAATAATAGTTAATGAACCACCTTCTTCGACATTACGCGCAGCACCAAAGAAACGTTTTGGGCGTTGTAATGCATTGGCATCCACACCACCAGTTAATACTTTGCCTGATGATGGGATGACGGTATTGTAAGCTCGCGCTAAACGAGTAATAGAGTCTAATAGAATGACGACGTCTTTTTTATGTTCAACCAAGCGTTTAGCTTTTTCAAGCACCATTTCAGCAACTTGTACGTGGCGTGTTGCTGGCTCGTCAAAGGTTGACGCAACGACTTCGCCTCTTACTGAGCGGGTCATTTCTGTCACTTCTTCAGGACGCTCATCAATCAACAATACGATTAAAATTACATCAGGATGATTTGCAGTAATTGCATGCGCGATGTTTTGCATCATCACGGTTTTACCGCTTTTTGGGCTGGCGACCAATAAGCCACGTTGACCGCGACCAATTGGTGCAATCATATCAATTACGCGGCTAGTAATGTTTTCTACACCTTTGATATCACGCTCTAATGTAAGTGGAATCGTTGGGAATAGCGGTGTTAAGTTTTCAAACAGAATTTTGTGCTTAGTGTTTTCAGGCGCTTCACCGTTGACTACATCGACTTTAACTAGTGCGAAGTAACGTTCACCATCTTTAGGGATGCGAATTTCACCTTGTATGCTATCGCCTGTGTGCAGATTGAATCTGCGGATTTGTGAAGGTGATACGTAAATATCATCTGGACCAGCTAAATAAGACGTGTCTGGCGAGCGCAAAAATCCAAAACCATCTTGTAGCACCTCAAGCGTCCCATCACCAAAAATGCTTTCACCTTTTTTCGCTTTATGTTTTAAAATGGCGAAAATCAAATCCTGCTTGCGCATTCGGCTAGCATTATCAATTTCATCGGCGATAGCCATTTCTACTAGCTCTGTAACGGGTAAATGCTTAAGGTCGGATAAGTGCATGGAGGCTCACTAAAACAAGAATTGTGTGGGGCAGGATTGAGAACTACAGATTTAAATTAAAGGATAATTTCAAAAAATGCTTGATTTATAAGGAGTTTAGAAATCAAGCATTTGTGATGACACGTACAGCCTAAATGGTTTAGATGTTGCTGTCAATGAATGCGGTTAATTGAGATTTAGATAATGCACCTACTTTTGTCGCTTCTACATTACCATTTTTAAATAGCATTAATGTAGGAATGCCACGAATGCCATATTTTGGCGGTGTTAATTGGTTATCATCAATGTTGAGTTTGCCTACTTTAAGACGACCAGCATACTCTTTAGAAATTTCATCTAAGATTGGCGCAATCATTTTGCAAGGACCACACCATTCTGCCCAGTAGTCTACTAAAACAGGAAGTTGTGACTGCAGAACGTCTTGTTCAAAACTTGCGTCGTTAAGGTGTGTGATGTGCTCGCTCATGGAAAACCTCTAATTGGTTAATGCTTTTAAAAAATTAATTACGTATCGTAACGAAAAAAACTGTTTTAGTGAAGTGCAAAATGCGAAAGTTCTAGTTAAAAGTAAATTTCTGTAATGTTAAGTGATGACCACTTCCATTGAAGATAGTTTTACTAATTAATGACGCTATATTGTATACGCTCAAAATGATGTGAGCGCTCTACTATTTTAGTGAGCATAATCACATGTGTGCTGTTATTGTATGTGATCGATAATTGGCGCGCAGGCTGATAGGTGCCAACCCGAGCAATAACTGTTGCAAGTTGTTTTACAGCGACTAGCTCAGGCAGTAACAATACCATTTCTTCACGGCCTGTTTTGTCGATGTGGGCAATTGCGCTTTGTGCACGTGGTGCGATTAATTGTACGCCAATATCTAGCCTGTCCCTACTGCCGCAGGCCGCCCAGCGCACTAAGCCTATAGACCAGTGTTGCTCATTTTTAGTTTTAAAGCCTAACAGTCCGCCAATGCGTATATTCTTTTCGGCGGTAGCATGGCGTCTAACCGACATGCCAATCGCGCTAATGTTAATAACATGCCAGCGTGAGGGTTCTGGCATATTTTCGCTATGTTGGAGTTTGCCAATGTTCGCATTCGCAGTGTGTTCTACATTTGCACTAGAGAAATAATGTATGGCAGGAATGCCAGTCACAATCTCAATCTCACCCTCGGACTTGGTGCGGTTAAAAATTCGTTTTTGCGTAACGCCCCAGTGCTTGATGAGGTAAGTTAATAAATCGATATATTCATCACGATTTGCGTTTGCAGGAACACCGCCATCTTTAGGTAGTTGATTATTTTGTAAAGAATTTAAATCTTGATGGATGCCAATCACTAGATCTAAGGTCTGCAAAAGAATATCGCTGTCAGGATTCGGCGCGACTTTTTGTTTGCTATACGGAACAGGTGGCTTGTTTGAAGATAAATTAACAATAAAGCAACTGGTTGTGATTTCCAAAGGCGCAACAATCGATATTTTTGCGTTTTCAACATGAAACGCTAAATACTCAGCCGCTAAGCGCATGTTCTTTTGTGTTAGATGCTGAGGGTCAGCAAGTGACATTAATAATGCATGTTTATATGTATTTTCTATGGTGTTGGCTATTGTCGCTGTTGACCCAACCACGGCTTTTTCTTCATCTACTTTAACGTTTTGTATGCCAAGTTTGATGGCGCAAAAATAAAGTTGGTGTAAGTCGCTCCAAATGTGTTCTGGCGGAGTTGAGTATGTTTGATAGTAAGTCAGCGCGTGTTCTGCAACTGCGTGCATGGCGCGTTGTATGGCATTTGCCGAACTTTTGTCGGTACCCAGTTTAATCAGCTGATTTTGTAAGTCGACCAATACCAGTTTGTAGCCGTAGCCTAATTCTAACCATAATGACTCAGCCGCTGCAGCTGCTAATTTGGCTTTGTCGTGTAATGGTAATGCAGCGTTGCTGTAGTCTTCAGAAAGCGCTTGCACAGTGCTAATTAATAGCGGGCGATATGCATCTAATGCTTGCACTCTATTGGTCGGAGAGATTTTCTGGCGGTTTAATATTTCTAATTCACTGTGTAAGTGCGAGGCAATGTCTAGCGGATTCTTAGCGATATGATCTAGCAGCGACTGGCCGATTTTCTGTGGCCGAGTCTCGGCAATGATAATTGGATTATCTTTAAGTGCAGGAATATTAAGATTTAACGCCATTTTTTACTTCTTATAGGCCGAGGGCAGTTATATGATTGTATGATAATGTTTACATTTACACTAGCATTTACACTGTCAAAATGACATTCATCTGGATGGCGCTACATTAGCGACTGAGTGGGTGATTTGTTTGATTTTAATCGTAGCTTTTTAGCTTAGTTTTTTAGAGAGTTATTCAATGCGCCAGTTTTTACTCAGCCTTTCATTTTTACTCTTGATCACGACGAGTTCATGGGGGCTTGCTGCGGAGAAAGCACCTGCTTCTTTTGAGTTAAAAGATACCGCTGGCGTTACACACAAATTGGCTGCTTACAAAGGTAAATGGGTACTTGTAAACTATTGGGCGACTTGGTGTCCGCCATGCTTAGAGGAAGTGCCTGATTTAGTGAATCTTTATGACCACCGTAGAAAAAAAGACTTGATGGTGTTAGGTGTTGTTTTTGATTACAAAAGTAATAAAGAGGTGACGGATTACGTCGATGATATGTTGATGTCGTATCCGATAGTTCTGGGTGACGATGAAGTTACAGCACAAATTGGAAGGGCTGATGTGTTGCCCACCACGTTTATTTATAACCCACAAGGTGAGTTGGTTAAAATTAAGCGTGGCTTAATTACTAAGCAGTATATTGAAAAAATAATTGGCGTTGCTAAGTAAATTAGGTAAACGCCAGCGTATTTAACTAGTGTGGCACCGCGATGCTGTTACCTTCAGCATCCAAAACATTCAGTTGATTTTCATCAGCAAAATGCATCAATTGTGCATAGCCTTCAGGGTTGACGGTTTTTAACTTCAAATCCACTGCTAAACAGCGCACACCATTCACTACTTTTGGTTTTAAGTACGGTGAATATCTAAGTTTGCGGTCTTCGCCAAACGTCGCGTAAGTGCTACACATACGATCCACCCAATCGCTAGGGCGAAAAGGTTTGCCTGCACGCGTGTTCCCTTCGATGATAATTTCGCCGCTTACTTGTGTCATTGTGGGTTGTGTTGTCATTTGTGATTTACCAATTCTTTTAGCTGTATTTCAGAGGTGTTCTGTGTTATTTGTGCTGCGTATTATAGCATTTTCAGTTTAAATGCGCGGCCTCAAACTGGTGGGATGCTCAAGGCGCGCAGCGCTTATTTTATGGCATGTATTCAAATACTTTTACCACCTTAGTCACGCCATCGGTATTGCGAGCGATTTCTACCGCGTCGTCGGCTTCTTTATTCGTGACGATACCTAATAAGTAAACGACACCATTTTCGGTGACTACTTTTACATAGTTCGCTGGGAATTTATTTTCAGTCACAAATTTAGTTTTGATTTTAGAGGTGATGTAGCTATCGTTGCTACGTGAACCTATGGTCGATTTTGGGCCAACTGTAATTTCGTTGGTGATGGAGCGTGTGTTGGTGATTTCTTTCACCAAGTTTTCAGCTTTAGATTTAGATTCAGCCACAGGCACTTCACCGGTTAGCAACACATTGCGGTTGTAGCTGGTGACGTTCACATGCGCGTCTTCGCCCAAGTTTGTTTCCATTTTTTTCACAGCCTTTAGTTCGATATTCTCATCTTCTACATAAATACCAGAAGTGCGTCTATCGGCAGCCATTGCGCCAGTAGCCGCGGCGCCACCAACCACAACGGGTACGCAAGCGGTGATTTGAGAAATGAGTGCTGCAGATAAGATTAGTTTGAGTGCAGTTTGTTTGGTCATACTTGATTTCATAGATTGCTCCTTGATGTTACTTTAAGATAACCCCTAGGTTAATTTTTAACTTATATCTTTAAGCTTTAATATGTTCTACTACAGTTCGTTAAAACAACATTTTCGCGAATGATACGCTTATTATGCGTCAAATGCATTACGAACCCACTCGATGTGGCTGGCCTCGGCTTTGTTCATTAAGATGGCGTCAAATCGGCATTGGCAGTCGCCATGCTGCTGTAAATAATGTTGCGCTGTCAGTATGAGTTTTTGCTGCTTTTGCGGTGTAATACTGGCGCCAGCGCTACCAAATTGGCTGTTTGATCTTAGTCTAACCTCAATAAATACTAGCGTTTTGGCGTGTCTCATAATCAAATCAATTTCACCGTATTTACAATGATAGTTTTGCGTCACTAATTTAAGGCCATGATTCGCTAAAAAAGTTGCAGCTAACTTCTCGGCTTCAAGTCCTGCGTTGTTTTTGCTTAATTTCATAGGCGAGATATTAGCTAAAGCTGTAAACTTCTAGTATGAACGATTTTAAATTAAATGGCTGGTCTGCATGAGCATGGGTACATTATATGTGGTCGCAACACCTATCGGCAACTTAGGCGATATGACCATTCGCGGCATAGAAACACTTAAAATGGTAGATGCGATTGCCGCTGAGGATACGCGCCACACCTCGGGTTTGTTATCTCATTTTGGCATTAGCAAAAAGCTTATCGCCGTGCATGAACATAATGAACATCAATCCGCGGAAAAGCTACTAACGCAGCTTCAAGCAGGTGAAAATATAGCCTTGGTCACAGATGCTGGCACGCCTGGCATAAGTGATCCCGGTGCGGTGGTGGTGGGCTTAGTGCGCAAGGCGGGCGTTAAAGTTGTGCCGATTCCGGGTGCGAGCGCTGTTATTGCGGCTTTATCAGCGTCTGGCATTACGCAAAATGGCTTTCACTTTCACGGTTTTTTACCAGCAAGCGGAGCCGCGCGTCGCAAAGTGTTGGAGAGCTTAAAATCACAAGCCGTGACTTTAGTATTCTATGAAGCACCGCATCGCATTGTGGAATGTGTGGAGGACTTGGCAATTGTGCTAGGCGGTGAGCGCCGTTTGACCTTTGCCCGTGAGCTTACTAAAACTTTTGAAACGTTTTACACATGCATGGCAGGTGAAGCCAGTGCTTGGTTGCAGGCAGATACTAATCAACAGCGAGGCGAATTTGTGTTGCTTGTAGAAACTGAGCCACCTAAGGAAACGCAAGCGGTAAATGAAGAGTCAGCGCGCATTTTAAAATGTTTATTGGCCGATTTACCACTAAAACAAGCGGTAAAATTAGCGACAGAAATTACCAACCTCAAGAAAAATGATTTGTACGAATTAGCACTTAAGTTTAAAGGGGCTGGCGATGCTTGAGGTCTCCGAGTCGTTATTGCGCAACTTAAATAGTGAGCTACGCCGTGATGAGGTATTGAAATGGGTGGCTCAGCCTATTTCTAGCCAATTAGTGAAATCGTCTTTTTGGTTGTGGCTATTTTTTATCCCTTGGACTGCATTTTCTCTATTCTGGACTGCGGGTGCGAGTGGTTTTCACTGGCCTGACTGGGGTAATCTCGGTGCATACAGTCTTTTCCCACTTTTTGGTCTGCCTTTTATTGCGATAGGCATTTGGGGGCTAGCCCTGCCGTTTACTATGCGCCGCAAGGCCAACAGCACCGTTTATGCGATTACGAATCAGCGTTTGCTGATTGCCAGCTTCGGCAAAACAACAAACTTACAAATATTCTTTCCTAAAGATGTAAATCACTTAAACCGCGTAGAAAAATCTGATGGTTCTGGTGATTTAATTTTTTCTCATCAAATTTATCGTGATAGTGATGGGGATAGAAATATTGCAAAAGAGGGCTTTTACGCGGTGCGAGACCTTAAAAAAGTTGAGCGTTTAATAGAAGATTTTTTAAAAACTAACCAGCAAATTTAAAATATGATTACACATTCAAGCCTCAGCTTAACGCTTACCCGCCCAGACGACTGGCACTTACATTTACGCGATGGCGCAGCCTTAAAAGCGGTGCTGCCTGATACTGCTCGCCAGTTTGCGCGCGCTATTGTGATGCCTAATCTGCGTCCGCCAGTCACGACTACAGAATTAGCTATTGCTTATCGTCAGCGTATTGTAGATGCGCTGCCCGCAGGCATGCAATTTGAGCCACTGATGACTTTGTATTTGACTGACAACACCACTGCGGAAGAAATCTCACGCGCAAAAGCGAGCGGCATTATTCACGGTGTCAAACTTTACCCAGCAGGCGCAACCACCAATAGCGATTCAGGCGTCACCAGCCTAGATAAATGTGCAAGCGCACTAGAAGCGATGGAAAGGCTTGGTGTGCCGCTGTTAACTCACGCAGAAGTGACAGATGCCGATGTGGATGTGTTTGATAGAGAGCGCGTATTTATTGAGCGCCATATGATTCCACTAATCAAAAAATACCCAGCTTTAAAAGTCGTGTTTGAACATATAACCACTAAAGATGCGGCAGATTTTGTGATGAGTGCGCCAAACAATGTCGCTGCAACTATTACTGCGCACCATTTATTGATGAACCGTAACGATATGTTTAAAGGCGGTATTCAGCCGCATCATTACTGCTTGCCAATATTGAAGCGTGAAGAGCATCGTGTGGCTTTGGTAAAAGCAGCCACTTCTGGTAATACTAAATTTTTCTTAGGCACAGACAGTGCGCCACATGCTAAACATACTAAAGAAGCGGCTTGCGGTTGTGCGGGTATGTACACGGCGCATACGGCGATAGAGCTTTATGCAGAGGCATTTGAAGCGGCAGGTGCTTTAGATAAGTTGGAAGGGTTTGCGAGTTTTTATGGGGCGGATTTTTATGGTTTGCCTAGGAGTAAAGCGCAGATTACTTTGGCGAAAGAGAGTTGGAAAGTGCCTGAGTCTTTGCCGTTTGATGGGGGTGATGTGTTGGTGCCGTTGAGGGCGGGGCAAAGTTTGCACTGGAAGATGTTATAAGCAGAGTTTATACAATAGGTTTATTTGCAAACTATTAAGCTAAATGAGTATTGTATTAGGTCACTTTCGCGCGATTGGTAAGTTACGTTTTATTGTTTAGTCAGAAACGTAGCCAAAGAAAAGGCGGATTTATATCTGCCATTCAATAGGGGTTTGTCCGTGTTTGATTAGGTATTCGTTAATCTTAGAGAATTGATGGTTGCCAAAGAATCCGCGATGGGCTGATAGAGGCGAGGGGTGGGTTGATTTAAGTACCAAATGTTTTTTGTAGTCTATCATTTCTCCTTTTTTCTGCGCATAGCTGCCCCATAACACAAACACTAATCCTTCTCGCTGTGTATTTAATGCGGCAATTGCGGCGTCGGTAAAGGTTTCCCAGCCGCGTTTCTGGTGTGAGCCTGCATTTGCCATTGCAACTGTCAGTGTTGCATTGAGTAGCAAGACTCCCTGATTTGCCCATGATGTCAGGTCACCTTTTCTGCTCATTTTTATGCCTAAATCTGCTTCAATTTCTTTATAAATATTCATCAGTGAAGGTGGTAAAGCTACTCCTTCAGGCACTGAGAAGCTTAAACCATGAGCCTGTCCTATGCCGTGGTATGGGTCTTGTCCAATAATGACTACACGTACCTTGTCAAAAGGCGTGTGATTAAACGCATTAAAAATCAATGGGCTAGGTGGAAAAATAGCTTTTCCCGCCTCTTTTTCTTGCTTTAAAAAAGCGCGTAAAGATTGCATGTAAGGTTTATCGAACTCCTCACCAATGACTGCTTGCCATGAAGGATGAAGTTGTCCGGCTTTTTCTTGTGGCATGATTAAATACAATGGTTGTTAGGTTGATGCATTATAACGGTATCTAGATTGTTTAAGATTGCATCATGAGGCATGTTAAAATGTACGCTGAAGCTGGCTAGACAGTCGCCGCTCACGTAGGTGAGGGGAGGAAAGTCCGGGCTGCATAGAGCGGGATGACGGCTAACGGCCGTACGTTGAAAGCTTGGGCAACCAAGTATAAGGCGCGGAATAGGGCCACAGAGACGAGCGTATTTAGTTACGGTGAAACGCGGTAACCTCCATTCGCAGCAAGACCAAATAGGCTAGCACTTTACCTTAGGGTAATAAGGCGTGGTTCGCGCTGCTAGCGGGTAGGTTGCTTGAGCGTACAAGTAATTGTGCGCCTAGATGAATGACTGTCAGCCTTAGTAATAAGGCCTACAGAACCCGGCTTATCGGCCAGCTTCAACTTTCACTGTTTGGCGTGTGAATGATGCGATTTGTGCATATATTCCACGGACAAGCCATAAGCTGGCTTACTTGCCACTTTAGTGGCTCAGTAAATAGGGGAAGACCTTTACGGTCTTTGGGTCAAATTCAGATTACCTTTCTAAAGTAAATGATTTAAAAATACCCTTATTCTCACCTTTTAAAACCCCGCTAATTACAATTCAATCGCTTTCGTCATTGTTCTGATAATCTACATTCACTTAATTTCGTATGTACTTAATTTATAACGATATTATTTTTATCATGAAAATGCGCTAAGTCATTGAGATATAAAGAAAAAATAGTAAAAAAGGGCTTGCGTTGCCCTATTTTTTTATCTATAGTTCATCTTAGTGGGGGAAAGTGGGATTTTGTGGAGATTTTTACTTAAACCTAACTCTGACTGAGGCTAAGGGCAGTTAGAAATTCCTCACTTTTTTCATCATTTTATTTGTCATATTTTATGGCGACAATTTTAGGTTAATTATTTAAACATGTTTCGCGGTGCGACATCATTAAGTTTGGATGCTAAAGGCAGGTTAGCAGTGCCAACTAAGCACAGAGAGGCTTTGCAGCTTCAATGTGCTGGTGATTTAGTGTTGACTGCGCATCCGCATCGTTGCTTGTTATTATATCCGCAACCTGCTTGGGAGCCGATTCAAGCCAAAATGATGGCGTTGTCGTCATTCGATAAGCAGTCAAGCGCTTTGCAGCGTTTGTTAGTTGGCTTTGCGGAAGATGTGTCTATGGATAGTGCAGGCCGTATGTTGGTGTCACCAGTGTTGCGAGATTTTGCAGGGTTGGATAAAGAAGTGATGCTGGTTGGTCAGGGTAGCCACTTTGAATTGTGGAATATGGAAGCTTGGCGTGCACAACTTGCACAAGTAATGCAGGACGACAATTTTTCTATGCCATCAGAACTCGAGGGCTTCTCGCTGTGATTAAGGGCGTGAGCAGCGCGCCCACCGAAGCCCTATTGTCTCCAAAAAAAGCGTCTGCAAAAGACGCTTTAAATTTAGAAAAGCCGCAAACAGAAGTGTCCGAATTAAGTCTAAATACAAACTCCCATATCACGGTGCTGCTTGAGGAAGCTGTGCAGGCGCTTGCCATTAAAGCGGATGGTGTTTACGTGGATGGCACATTTGGTCGCGGTGGGCATTCTAGGAAAATATTAGAGAAGTTGGGCAGTAGCGGTCGTTTGATAGCGTTTGATCGTGATTTAAAGGCAATTGAATCAAGCAAAGAAATTACAGATCCACGTTTTAGCATGGTGCATAGCCATTTTGCGGGTATGCAGGCTGAGCTGAGCGAAATGGGCGTTTCAAAAGTAGACGGTATTTTGCTGGATTTGGGTATTTCATCTCCACAAATCGATGATGCAAGCCGTGGTTTTAGTTTTAGGTACGATGCGCCGCTGGATATGCGCATGGATCAAAGTAGTGGGCAAACAGCGGCAGATTTTTTAGCCAATACAACAGAGCAGCATTTAGGGGAGGTTATAAAAAATTATGGTGAAGAACGGTTTGCTAAGCAGATTGCAAGGGCGATTATTACGGAGCGCAATGACGGGCGCGCCATCACCACTACAGGGCAACTTGCCAAGGTCGTGGCAGGGGCAGTCACGCGGTTTGAGCCTGGGCAGAACCCCGCAACGCGTACATTTCAAGCTTTACGGATTTACGTCAATCAAGAGCTTGAGGAGTTATCGTTAACGATGCCGCAATGTTTGGCATTGTTGGCGCCACAAGGTCGATTAGCGGTGATTAGCTTTCACTCGCTAGAAGACCGTATTGTGAAGCAGTTCATACGCGATCAAGAGAATCGTGATGACTTGCCTGCTAACTTTCCAGTACGTGCAGCAGATTTGCCACAGCCGAAATTAAAAGGTGTGGGCAAAACCATCAAGCCAAGCACTAAAGAAGTTAAAGCGAACCCGCGCTCAAGAAGCGCGGTATTGCGTGTGGCTGAAAGAACTAACGTAGCATGACACGCCTAAATCTCATTTTGTTTTTTGCGTTGATATTCTCGGCTCTGGGGCTAGTGAATTCACAGCACAAAGCGCGCAATCTCTATATTGAATTAGAGCGTGCGAACCAGACTGCAAAACAAACTGAGCAAGAGTATGGTCAGTTGCAACTAGAACAAAGTACTTGGGCGATGCATTCACGTATAGAGCAAATTGCTTCACAAAAAATGCAAATGCAAGTGCCAGATGCGAAGCGTGTACAAGTGATTTCACCGGCAGATATGCAAGCAGCTACCGTATTGCCTACGCCACAAGTAACTCAGCCAAATGGGGTGACGCCATAATGGCTTTTCGCTCATTCAATCGATCATCAATTGCAGCGCCTGTTGTGGTGAAATTGCCCGCATGGCGCCGTCGAGTATTACTGATTGCAGTATTGTTGGGTTTTGTGGCATTGCTAGGGCGTGGTGTCTATTTACAAAGTATCCATAAAAAATTCTTACAAGATAAAGGTGATGCGCGCTATAGCCGTAACCTTGTTTTGACTTCTCAGCGCGGCAAAATAACTGATAGACATGGCGAGTTGCTGGCTATCAGTACGCCAGTGGAGTCGGTATGGGCAAGCCCGCCAGATGTAGTGATTGATGCCGCTCAAACAAAACAAATCGCCGCCTTATTAAATTTAAAGCCTGATGAAGTTAAGAAAAAGTTAGCGAATGATGAGCGTGAGTTTGTCTATTTAAAGCGCCGTATTTCACCTGAATTAGCAGCAAAAGTAATGAAACTGGGTATTCCGGGCATTGAGTTGCAGCGTGAGTATAAACGTTATTACCCAGCAGGCGACGTGACAGCGCATATGGTTGGCTTTACAGGCCCGGACGATAAAGGTACGGGTGATAGAGGACTCGAAGGCTATGAGTTGGCGATGAATGGCCCGCTATCTGGCGTGGATGGCAGTCGCCGCGTGATTAAGGATAGATCCGGTCATATTATTGAAGACTTGCAGGCAGTAAAAGTGCCGCAAGATGGCCGTGATGTTTCTTTGGCGCTAGATCTTAGAATTCAATATATCGCGCATCGTGAATTAGTTAAGGCTGTAGAAGAAAATAAGGCTGCGGCAGGCGCAGCGATTGTGTTAGACGCTAAAACAGGCGAAGTGTTGGCGATGACGAATGTGCCTACCTACAACCCAAACAATCCTGTGAATATTAAGGGCAAAACGCGAAATCGCGCGATTGTGGATACGTTTGAGCCGGGCTCTACATTGAAGCCAGTCACGGCAGCGGCAGCGCTTGAATCTGGTCAATATACGCCAGACACCAAAATTCAAACTTCACCAGGTAGTTTAACTATCGGCCCCGCTACTATTCATGATTCACACCCGCAAGGAATTTTAACGGTTGCGCAAGTGATACAAAAATCTTCTAACGTAGGTGCTTCTAAAATCGCACTTACGCTAGATAAGCAGTTTATGTGGAATGTCTATAACGAGCTTGGTTTGGGGCATGTGGAAGGCGTTGGCTTTCCCGGTGAGGCTACTGGTAGATTGCGTCCATATAAAACATGGCGCCCTATCGAGATGGCAACCATGTCTTTTGGACACGGTATTAGCCTGACATTGTTACAGTTGGCTAGGTTATATACAGTATTTGCCAATGAAGGCGAATTGCGCCCTGTGTCATTACTTAAGATCAATGAAGTGCCTATCGGCCAGCAAGTGTTTTCGGCGGCTACGGCAAATAGCGTTAAAGATATGTTGGAGTTAGTGGTACAGCCTGGCGGTACAGCAGTTAAGGCACAAGTGTTGGGTTATCGCGTAGGTGGCAAAACGGGTACTGCACATAAGCCGGGCATACATGGTTATGAGGAGAATAAATACGTTGCATCATTTGTAGGCATGGCGCCTGCGTCTAATCCACGTTTTATTATCGCGGTGATGATAGACGAGCCAAATAACGGCGCTTATTACGGCGGTACAGTCGCTGCGCCAGTGTTCAGCACAATTATGGCCGACACATTGCGATTGTTCGCCGTGCCACAAGATGCGCCAAACAATAACGTGGTACTTGAAGGTAATGCTGAAGATGTTAAGGAGGGTATGTGAGTATTCTCTCTTCCTTGAATAAATCATTTACTTCTATCACAGCCGATAGCAGAAAAGTGCAAGCAGGTTCGTTGTTCTTGGCTTATCCAGGGTTGCATAACGATGGTCGCCAGTATATTGGGCAAGCTGTACAAGCTGGAGCCGCAGCCGTGGTTTGGGAGCAAGAAGGCTTTACTTGGAATGCCGATTGGCAAGTGAGCAACCTAGCTGTGCAAGATTTAAAACAACAAGTCGGTGGTATTGCTGCAGAGTTCTACCAAAATCCATCAAGCAAATTAACCATGATAGGTGTGACTGGCACGAATGGTAAAACTTCGGTAAGCCAATGGATTGCACAATGCCTGACATTGTTGGGCAAGAAAACTGCGGTACTGGGTACGATTGGTAATGGATTTTTAGGCGCTCAAACTGAAGCCGCTAATACCACACCAGATGCGATATTGCTGCAAGCAATGCTGGCAGATTATGTTGAGCAGCAAGCAGATGCCGTTGCCATGGAGGTTTCATCGCACGGTTTAGATCAAGGGCGTGTGAATGGTGTAGCGTTCGATGTTGCTGTACTTACAAACTTAAGTCGCGACCATTTGGATTATCACGAAACCATGGAAGCATATGCCGCTGCCAAGCAGAAGTTGTTTGCTTGGGAGGGTTTAATTACGGCAATAGTCAACACAGATGATGCATTTGGGAAATCTTTAGTAAGTGCGCTGAATGCACAAGATAAGCCATGCTTGACGTACGGCTTAACAAGCGCGGATGTGCAAGGTAGTGACTTGAAATTGCATGATACTGGTTTGACTATGCAGATAAATACGCCGCAAGGTCATGCTCTGTTAAGCGCACCAGTACTAGGCCGCTTTAACGCATATAACGTGCTGGCGGTGTTGGCAACATTATTGGCGCTTAAAGTCAGTTTGCCTGATTCACTAGAAGCGATCGCAAAAATCAAGCCAGTGCTCGGACGCATGCAGCAATTTGGTGGCGGAGATTTACCGTTAGTCGTGATTGATTATGCGCATACGCCAGATGCTTTAGAAAAAGTATTAAGCACATTAAAAGAGCAAATCGATTTAGCAGCAAGCTCTGTCAAGTTAATCTGTGTGTTTGGCTGTGGTGGCGATCGTGATGCGGGTAAGCGTCCATTAATGGGCAACATCGCCAGTAAGCTTGCAGACCAAGTGTTTGTGACTTCAGATAATCCGCGTAGTGAGAATCCTGCGGCCATTATTGCTGCTGTCGTCAGTGAGATGAAGGCTGGTTATGTAGTTGATGCTGACCGTGCAAATGCAATTCGTGCTGCGATTCAAGGTGCAAATTCAGGTGATATTGTTTTAGTGGCGGGTAAGGGGCATGAAAACTATCAGGAAATTTCAGGTGTGAAATACCCATTTGATGATGCATTGATTGCACAAGCTGCGCTCAAGCAGCATCAAGCGAAGTTAAGAAACGGAGCTGCAATATGATGCTGCTATCCGAAGCTGCCAACGCGATACAAGCGACATTACTGGGCGCAGATGTGACGTTTACCAGTGTGGGCACAGACAGTCGCAGCGTGACCAAAGGTCAGTTATTTGTTGCGCTGAAAGGTGATAATTTTGATGGGCATAGCTTTGCCGCACAAGCCATTGCTCAGGGCGCTGCCGCAGTATTGATTTCAGATAGAACTCTTAATGTACAACCTGCAATATTAGTAGATGACACTTGCCAATCCTTGGGCGAGTTGGCCGCATATTGGCGCAGTAAGTTTGACATTCCACTTGCAGCGGTGACGGGTAGTAACGGCAAAACAACGGTAAAAGAAATGCTGGCATCAATTCTAAGGGCTGCATGCGATCAGCCAGATGCAGTATTAGCTACAGTGGGTAACTTAAATAACCACATTGGTTTGCCGCTCACCTTGCTTAAATTAAACGCTCGACATCGTTATGCTGTAGCCGAAATGGGCATGAACCATACTGGTGAAATCAGCTATTTATCCAGAATTGGCAAGCCAACAGTTGCGCTGATTAACAATGCTGGCAATGCGCATATTGGCGAGCTTGGGTCATTTGAAGCGATTGCGAGAGCTAAAGGCGAGATATTTGAAGGTTTAGCTGCGGATGCCACGGCGGTGATTAATGCTGATGATGTGTTTGCACCGCTGTGGTTGGATTTAGCTGGTCAACGCAAAATCATGACTTTTGGATTGAAAAATAAAGCCGACGTTACAGCTCAATATCAATTGCATGCCAGTGCGAGCGATATTGAAATCACAACGCCACAAGGCGCGGTAAAAGTAAGTTTACCAACACCAGGTTTGCATAATGTAATGAATGCACTAGCGGCAACCTCCACGGCGCTCGCGATGGGTGCATCACTTCAAGCTGTTTCGATAGGACTAGAGAATTATGCAGGTGTAAAAGGCCGCTTACAGCAAAAAGCAGGGCTGAACGGTGCTTTAGTGATTGACGATACCTATAACGCAAACCCGATGTCGATGAAAGTGGCGATTGATGTGTTGATGGCGATGTCAGGTGAAAAAATATTGGTGCTTGGCGATATGGGCGAACTTGGCGATAACGCGGCAGAAATGCATGCAGAGATTGGCAGCTACGCTAAAGCAAGCGGCTTAAAAAGCTTGTTTGTACTTGGTGATATGAGTGCTGAAACGGCTAAAACTTTTGGTGCAGGCGCTAAACACTATACGACACCTCAAGATTTGGTTACGGATTTGCGTAAACAAATGCAGCAAGGTACGAATGTGCTGGTAAAAGGCTCGCGCTTTATGGCGATGGAGCGAGTTGTGAATGAAATCGTGACTAAAAATACAGACGCTATAAAAACAAGCGCAGCAAAAAATGGAGAGGAGCACTAAATGTTACTTACGTTAGCACAATGGCTGTCACACGATATTCGTGGGTTTCATGTATTCAATTACATCACCTTACGCGCAGTGTTAGCCACACTTACCGCTTTAGCCATTTCATTTATCGCAGGCCCTGCCATGATACGCAAGCTCACTGAGTACAAGGTCGGTCAAGCCGTGCGTGATGATGGTCCGCAGACACACCTGATTAAAACAGGCACGCCTACCATGGGCGGCGCATTGATATTGGTTTCTATTGCCATATCAACCTTACTTTGGGCAGATTTAAGTAACCGTTTTGTGTGGGTAGTGTTGTTTACCACGTTAGGTTTTGGCGCGGTTGGCTGGGTAGATGACTACCGCAAAGTCGTTTACAAAAATCCTAAAGGTTTATCTGCAAAAGCAAAGTTTTTTTGGCAAAGCTTAATTGGCTTGGCTGTCGCGGTGTTTCTATACAAAACTTCTACAACGCCTGTGGAAACTACACTCATCGTTCCATTCTTTAAACATCTAGTACTGCCTTTAAGTGCCATAGGTTTTATCGTGTTGACCTATTTAGTGGTGGTGGGTAGCAGTAATGCAGTGAATCTAACTGATGGTTTAGATGGCTTGGCAATTCTACCAACCGTCATGGTTGCGGCAGCTTTGGGTATTTTTGCTTATGTTGCGGGGCATTTGTATTTCTCAAGATACCTAGGCGTACCTTATGTTGCTGGCGCTGGCGAATTGATGGTGTTCTGCGCCGCCATGGCTGGTGCGGGTTTGGGTTTCTTATGGTTTAACGCATACCCAGCTGAGGTGTTTATGGGTGATGTAGGCGCGTTGGCATTGGGTGCAGCGTTGGGCATCGTTGCAGTGATTGTGCGCCAAGAAATTATTCTTTTCATTATGGGCGGTGTGTTCGTGGTGGAGACATTCTCCGTAGCTGCGCAAGTCACGTATTTCAAATATACCAAGAAAAAATATGGCGTCGGACGTCGCATTTTCTTAATGGCGCCATTGCACCACCACTACGAAGAAAAAGGCTGGAAAGAAACACAAGTCGTCGTGCGCTTCTGGATTATCAGCATGATGTTGGTGTTGATTGGTCTAGCTAGTTTGAAATTAAGATAAATACACGGGTTATTAAATACATCAACATGAAAATTGCCCTAAATGACAAAAAGGTATTAGTGCTAGGCCTTGGTGAAACAGGTCTATCCTCCTTGCGCTGGCTTGCCGCGCAAGGTGCACGTTTGTCTGTGGCAGATACACGTGATAATCCTCCGGGTTTGGATGCTTTAAAAGCTGAATTGCCTCAAGTGACCATTCATACGGGTGCATTTAAAGCGGCTAGTTTTGCTGATGTTGATTTAATCGTAGCAAGCCCAGGTGTCGCATTGAGTGAACCAGAGATTCAGGCTGCTGTTCAGCGTGGCGTGAGTGTTGCAGGTGATGTTGAATTGTTCGCTCAATACCGCCCAACAAGTGCCAAAGTGATTGCCATCACTGGTGCGAATGGCAAAACGACAGTAACGACTTTGGTAGGTGAAATCTGTAAAGCGGCGGGTTTGAAGACCATCGTAGCGGGCAACATTGGTTTGCCAGTGCTGGATGCGTTAATGATGGAAACGCCTGATGTTTACGTGCTTGAGCTTTCTAGCTTTCAGTTGGAAACAACCAGTAATTTGCAGATAGATGCGGCCACCATGCTGAATTTATCTGAAGACCACATGGATCGATACGCAAGTTTCCAAGATTATGCCATCGCGAAAGCGCGGATTTTTTACAATGCTAAGTTACAAGTGCTGAATCGCGATGATGCGTGGAGCATGATGATGGCGCGTCCAAAACTAGCACAAGTAACATTTGGCTTGGACGATGATGGTGAGGAAACTTCATACGGCTTGAAGCAAGTGGATGGCGATACATGGCTTTGCGAGGGTGATAAAGAGCTTATCAACTTGCAAGATTTAAAAATTGTTGGTTTACATAATGCGGCTAACGCTTTGGCAGCAGTTGCGCTTTGTCGTGGTATTGGTGTTGATTACGCCCATATCATTCAAACCCTTTACAATTTTAAAGGCTTGCCACATCGTGTTGAGTGGGTCGCCAACATTGATGACGTAGATTATTACGATGATTCAAAAGGTACCAATGTCGGTGCAACTTGTGCAGCACTTACTGGCTTAGCGCAAAAAGTCGTACTAATCGCAGGAGGCGATGGTAAAGGTCAAGACTTTACGCCGCTTGCCGCAGCTGTGGCTGAGAACGCAAGTGCAGTCGTATTGATTGGTCGAGATGCACCGCTGATTGAAGCTGCTCTTCTTCCAACCAATATTCCGCTTTATCAAGCAGCCGATTTACCTGAAGCAGTCAATATTGCCAAAAAACTAGCCAAAGCTGATGAAGCTGTGTTGCTGTCACCGGCTTGTGCAAGTTTTGATATGTTTAAAAACTATGTGCATCGTGCAGAAGTGTTTGTTGCAGCGGTGAAGCGTTTGAAGGAGCTAGCATGATTACCGCCATGCTCAATCGCGACCGTATCAATTCCCCAAGTTACGACCAAGGCTTGCTATGGGTTGTGCTTTGCTTGTTAGGCATAGGCTTAGTCATGGTGTACTCAGCTTCAATCGCCATCGCTGAAGCCGATAAAGGCGTTGGTTATAACAGCAGTTACTACTTAGTGCATCAGGCCATATTTATGGTGGTGGCGCTCAGTGCAGCATTCGTGGCATTTAACGTACCAGTCGCTTGGTGGCAAAAAATGGCGCCATACCTATTTTTGATTGGCTTGGCTTTGCTAATACTTGTGCTGATTCCGGGCATTGGCTTGAAAGCAGGCGGAAGCCGCCGTTGGTTACGTCTGTTTGTCATCAATCCGCAACCTTCTGAGTTTATGAAACTATTTGCGGCCATGTATGTTGCCGACTATACCGTGCGCAAAGCGGCAGTAATGGATAGTTTTAGGCACGGCTTCTTTCCAATGTTAATGGTGATGCTAGTGGTGGGCGGTTTGTTGCTTCGCGAGCCAGACTTCGGTGCATTTGCGGTAATCGCGGCAATTTCGATCTCCATTTTATGGCTAGGTGGTATCAACGGACGTATTTTCGTGGGTTTACTAATATTGCTAGTTGTAGGTTTTGTCTTCTTGATTTGGAGTTCGCCGTATCGCCTCGAGCGCGTCATCGGCTTTATGGATCCGTGGGCTGATCCATATGGAAAAGGCTACCAACTTTCGCATGCGCTGATTGCATTCGGTCGTGGTGAATGGTTTGGCGTGGGCTTAGGTGCAAGCGTAGAAAAATTGCTCTATTTGCCAGAAGCGCATACCGACTTTTTATTAGCAGTAATTGCAGAAGAGCTAGGCTTTGTTGGCGTATTAGGTGTGATTGCTTTGTTCTCATGGATAGTCATTCGCTCATTTGGTATTGCCAAGGAAGCCATCGCCAATGAACGTTACTTTGCTGCACTGCTATCGCAAGGCATAGGTGTTTGGATGGGCGTGCAGGGCATCATTAACATGGGTGTGAATATGGGGCTGTTACCAACAAAAGGCCTGACCTTGCCACTACTTTCATTCGGTGGCAGCGGCATATTGGCTAACTGTATCGCCATGGCCATTATGCTCAGAATTGATTTTGAGAATCGCCGCTTGCAGAAAGGCCTACCAGCATGAGTACGCCAGCGAAAACATTAATGGTGATGGCAGGCGGCACGGGCGGTCATGTTTACCCAGCAATGGCAGTGGCAGATTACTTGAAAAATCTTGGCTGGAACATTGTGTGGCTTTGCACAGAAGGTGGCATGGAAAACCGCTTGATTGAAAATAAGGGCTACGAAAAAGCCATGATTACCATGCGTGGCGTGCGTGGCAATGGCTTAATGGGCTGGGTATTGCTACCAGTGAAATTGGCCAAAGCATTTTCGCAAAGTGTTGCAGCTATTCGTCTGCATCAGCCAAACGTGGTGTTGGGTATGGGTGGTTTTGCTGCTTTTCCGGGTGGTTTGATGGCTAAATGTTTAGGCAAGCCATTGGTAATACATGAGCAAAACTCAATCGCAGGCTTAACTAATAAAGTGTTGGCGATATTTGCAACACGCGTATTGGCTGCATTCCCAAGTGCGTTTGACAAGAAGGCTCAACTGGTAGGTAACCCAGTACGCGCAGACATCACTCAGGTTGCTGCACCAGAAAATAGAATGAAAACAAATACGGGTGCTTTAAATATGCTTGTAGTGGGTGGCAGTTTGGGTGCCCAAGCTTTGAATGAAGTTGTACCGAAAGCACTTGCTGAAATGGCTATTGAAAATCGTCCACAAGTAGTGCATCAGGCGGGTGAAAAGCATATCGCAACGCTGCAAGCGAACTATCAAGCAGTTGGTGTAAGCGCGGATGCCAAAGCCTTTATTAATAACATGGCTGATATGTATGCATGGGCTGATGTCGTGATTTGTCGTGCTGGTGCGCTGACGGTTGCGGAGCTTTCTGCTGCTGGCGTAGCGAGTGTGTTGGTGCCATTTCCACATGCTGTTGATGATCATCAAACCTCTAACGCACGATATTTATCTGATGCAGGTGCGGCGATTTTAGTGCCGCAAACAGAATTTACCGTGCAAAAAGTACTAGCTTTGCTAAAAGATTTAAGTCGCGAGAAATGCTTGGATATGGCGATTAAAGCCCGTGCATTAGGCAAGCCAGAAGCGACCGCAAGTGTAGCGAAAATTTGTATGGAGGTAGCGCTTTAGCGTAAAACACATGAAACATAAAGTCAAAAACATACATTTTGTTGGCATCGGCGGCTCAGGCATGAGCGGCATTGCCGAAGTGTTGATTAACTTGAACTTCACGGTCACAGGTTCTGATTTAGCCGTGAATGCAACGACCAAAAGACTCACTGATTTTGGTGCAACAGTCTTTCAAGGTCATGCTACCGAAAACCTTGGTAATGCAGATGTGGTAGTGGTTTCAAGCGCAGTGAATGAAGAAAATCCAGAAGTAAAAGCGGCACGTGCGAAAAAAATTCCAGTCGTGCCACGTGCGCTGATGTTAGCTGAGTTGATGCGCTTTAGGCAAGGGATTGCCGTTGCGGGAACGCACGGAAAAACGACGACAACGAGCTTGATTGCCAGTATTTTGGCTGAAGCAGGTATGGACCCAACCTTTGTGATTGGTGGCAAATTAGAGGCGGCCAATGCCAATGCTAAATTAGGTACAGGTGAATACATTGTGGCAGAAGCGGATGAATCAGATGCTTCGTTCTTGCATCTCACCCCAGTCATGGCTGTGGTGACTAATATCGATCAAGACCACATGGACACTTACGAGCACAGCTTTGATAAATTAAAAAGCGCGTTTGTAGAGTTTTTACAGCAATTACCGTTTTGGGGTATGGCGGTGGTTTGCATCGACGATGCCAATATTCGCGAGATTTTGCCGCGCGTGACTAAGCCCGTGATGACTTACGGTTTTAGTGAAGATGCGCGTGTGCGCGCCATCAACGTGCGCGCGGATGACGGAAAAATGCATTTTACAGCGCAGCGCATTAATGGCGTGGTGACAGAGTTTGATGTGACCTTAAATCTACCGGGTAACCATTATGTGCTCAATGCACTTGCGGCGATTGCAATTGCCAGCGAGCTGAATGTCCCTGATGCGGCGATTATCAAAGCATTAAAAGAGTTTAAAGGTGTAGGCAGACGTTTTGAGCGCTACGGCGAAATCGCAGTTAAAGGTGGCGGTGCATTCACGTTGATTGATGATTATGGACACCATCCAGTTGAGATGCAGGCAGTGATTGCCGCTGCACGTGCGGCTTTTCCTAATCGTCGATTAGTGATGGCTTTCCAGCCGCATCGTTACACACGTACGCGTGATTGTTTTGAAGATTTTGTACGAGTGCTTTCCAGCACCGATGCGGTATTACTCACAGAAGTTTACTCAGCGGGTGAGGCTTCTATCGTCGCGGCAGATACACGTAGTTTAATTCGATCAATCCGTATTGGAGGCAAAGTTGAGCCGCTATTTGTAGAAACTACGGACGAGTTACCAGAGGCAATTTTAAACATGGCGCAAGCCGATGATGTTGTCATTGTGATGGGTGCTGGTTCTATAGGGCAAGTGGCAGAGAAAACCAGAACTTTGGCCGCGAGTGTTTTAGTAGAGGGAGTGCATTAAACGTGATGATGGCTGCCACCCAACAACGCACAGGAAAGCTGCTATTAAACGAGCCTATGGCTCGCTATACCAGCTGGCGCGTGGGTGGTAAAGCCGATCAACTGTATATTCCAGCGGATTTGGAAGATTTACAGGAATTTTTAAGAAATGTAGATGCGAATCAAGCTATCTACTTTGTCGGTTTAGGTTCCAACTTACTAGTGCGAGACGGTGGCGTACGCGGCACGGTCATCATCATGCACAACGTGCTGACTGGTTTGAAGATGGATGGCGATTTAGTCTATGCCGAAGCTGGCGTGACATGTGGCAAGTTAGCTAAATTTAGCGCAAAAGAAGCTAAACAAGGCGCGGAATTCTTTGCAGGTATTCCAGGCACTTTGGGTGGCGCACTGGCGATGAACGCAGGCTGCTATGGCACTGAAACTTGGAATGTAGTGAATAGCGTCACTACGATTAACAGGCAAGGTGAGTTAAATAAACGTAGTGCGGCAGAGTTTATTGCCAGTTATCGCCATGTCGATATGCCAGTGGCGGGCGAATGGTTTATTGCCGCATGGTTGACTTTAAGAGCGGGCGATGCGCATGAGTCAGCAAAAAAGATTAAAGATTTATTAGCGACAAGATTAGCTTCACAACCGCTTAATTTGCCTAGTGCGGGTTCAACATTCCGAAACCCACAAGGCGATTATGCCGCAAGGTTAGTAGAGGCGAGTGGTTTGAAAGGTTACATCATTGGTGGTGCGCAGGTTTCAGAGAAGCATGCCAATTTTATTGTGAATATTGGCGATGCGAATGCGCTGGATATTGAGTTATTGATTAAACATATGCGCGAAACCGTGTTAGAGAAACAAGGCGTGGCATTGCAGCAAGAAGTAAAAGTCATTGGGGAATATAAGGTATGAATGACAACAGTTTGAATAAGAAATTTGGAAAAGTAGCCGTATTGCTTGGTGGGAAATCTGGCGAGCGTGAAGTTTCACTCAAAAGTGGTGGTGCGGTGCTGGCGGCTTTGCAAGCGCAAGGTATTGATGCACATGGTTTTGACCCACGCGATAAGCCATTGCATGACTTAGAAGTATTTGACCGTGTTTTTATCAATTTGCATGGTCGCTATGGCGAGGATGGCTGCATACAAGGCGCATTGGAAATGCTACATATTCCATATACAGGCAGCGGAGTGATGGCGTCAGCGATTGGTATGGATAAGTGGCGCACTAAATTATTGTGGCGTGCAATGAATGTCATTACGCCAGATTTTGAGTTGGTAACAGCGACCAGTGACTTTGCTGCCATTGAGAAAAGCTTAGGTTTGCCGCTGTTTGTGAAACCTGCTAATGAAGGCTCTAGCCTAGGCATCAGCAAAGTAAAACAAGCTGGTGGTTTACAAGCGGCTTATAAAATTGCCGCAGAAGCAGACCCGTTAGTAATTGCTGAAAAATTCATCAATGGCGGCGAATATACCGTGGGCATTATTGGCGATGGTAAAGGCGGTTATCAAGCATTGCCGATTATTCGCATTGTGCCAAAAAATGAATTTTATGATTTTGAGGCGAAATACTTACGTGACGATACTGAATACCTTTGCCCTTGCGGATTAAGCGCGGAGAAAGAAGCGCAAATTCAGCAAGAAGCTTTACAGGCATTTAGAACCATAGGTTGCCGTGGTTGGGGACGTGTGGATTTCTTAATGGATGATGCAGGGAATCATTACTTCTTGGAAGTGAATACTAGCCCCGGCATGACAGACCACAGCTTAGTGCCGATGGCGGCAAAAGCGGCGGGTATTAGTTTTGAACAGTTAGTCGTACGTATTTTGGAGCTTGCGGATGTGGGATAAACCTACATTGCTAAATTGGATTGCAAGCCTGCTCTTTGCTTTGAGCGTGGTGGTGATGCTTTATGCGGCGCTCTTTGCCGTGGTGCATTTGCCCATTTTTCCGCTTCGTGAAGTGAAAGTGGATGGCGAACTTAGCCACGTCAATCGTGAGCAAGTGAAGCTGATTGTTGCTAAGCATCTAAAAGGTAATTTCTTCACATTGGATTTAGTGAAAGCACGTAATGCCTTTGAAAAATTGCCTTGGGCACGCAATGTGAGTTTGCGTCGCCGCTGGCCAGATACTTTAGAAGTGGTGATAGAAGAGCATCAAGCATTGGCACGTTGGGGAACCATTGCATTAGTGAATACGCACGGTGAGTTGTTTCATGCAGCTTCTGGTAGTGATTTACCTGTGTTTTACGGACCGGGTGATGGCGTGATTGAAGTGGCATCTCAATATGGCGAGTTTAGCAAAATACTGAAAACGGCGAATTTGGAAATTGCAAATTTGGCGCTTACGCCTAGACGTGCTTGGGAAATTACAACATCAGACGGCATGGTGGTGGAGCTAGGGCGCATTGAAATGCAGCCAAGATTAGAGAAATTTGTCAGCGTGTATAGCCGCACGATTGCGAGCTTGAATATGAAAGTAACGTATGCCGATTTGCGTTACCCCAATGGATTCGCAGTGCGTAAGCCAGTACTAGTTAAAGCAGAAGTGCAGGCGAAAGCAATTGAAGATAAAAGCACGGATACAACAACTATAAAACCAAATGTTTCAAAACCCAGTACTTCAAAACCAAGTAATTTGAAACCCGGCAAAACTAAGCCAACTGACATTATTAAGCAACAGACATAACCGTGCGGTAAGTACGGAGGGAGCAAGCCATGAGTAGAATAAAAGAAGATAAGAATTTGATTGTAGGCCTAGATATAGGCACATCAAAAATTGTTGCCATCGTCGCTGAATTGCAGCCAGAAGGCACGGTAAAGGTGATCGGGCTAGGTCAGCATATTTCACGCGGCTTGAAAAAAGGCGTCGTGGTGAATATCGAATCAACCATGCAATCAATCCAACGCGCGCTTGAAGAAGCTGAACTGATGGCAGATTGCAAAATTAATAATGTTTATACAGGTATTGCGGGTAGCCATATCAAGAGCTTGAACTCGCATGGCATGGTGAAGATTAAAGACGCTGAAGTGACGCAAATGGATGTGGATCGCGTGATTGAAACTGCACGTGCGATTGCATTACCTGCTGACCAACAAATTCTGCATATTCTTACGCAAGAATTCATCATTGATGGTCAAGAAGATGTGCGCGAGCCATTGGGCATGAGCGGCATGAAGCTTGAAGTGAAAGTGCACATCGTGACTGGTGCAGTGGCGGCAGCACAAAACATTGTGAAATGTATTAAGCGTTGTGGCATTGAAGTGAGCGATTTGATATTGCAACCACTCGCTTCTAGCCTTGCTGTATTAACTGAAGATGAAAAAGAGTTAGGTGTTTGTCTGGTTGATATTGGAGGCGGAACCACTGATATCGCAGTATTTAAGCAGGGTGCTATTCGCCACACAGCAGTTGTGCCTATCGCTGGCGACCAAATGACCAATGATGTTGCCGTTGCTTTCCGTACGCCTACGCAATCAGCAGAAGATATTAAGGTGAAACATGGTTGCGCTTTACGTCAGTTGGCTGATCCACGTGAAATCGTCGAAGTGCCAGGCGTTGATGGTCGCGAGCCACGTCAATTATCAGTGCAAACATTGGCAGAAGTGCTAGAGCCGCGCATCGTTGAATTATATGAGTTGGTGCTTAATGAATTACGTCGTAGTGGTATGGAGGAAATGATCGCTTCAGGCATCGTGATTACGGGTGGCTCAGCAATGATGAAAGGCATGGTCGAGCTTGGCGAAGAAATATTCCATATGCCAGTGCGTATGGGTTTACCAAGACATGTTGGTGGCTTATCAGAAGTCGTCAGCAATCCACGTTATGCAACAGGTGTTGGTTTAGTGTTGATGGGCAAGCAGCAGTTAGAAAGACATATTAGTGGGCAAATGGAATCAAGTTCATTTGGAAGAATGTTGGAAAAAATGAAGAGCTGGTTTCAAGGCAATTTTTAAGTAGTAGAAGTTGTATGAGTAGTTCAGGCAGAAGTTAAGTAGTTAATTTGTAACAACCAGGCAGATGTAAATTAAAAAGAGGAGATATTAAATGTTTGAAATTATGGAAAAAAATGCTCAAGAAGCCGTTATTAAGGTGATTGGCGTGGGTGGTTGTGGTGGTAATGCGGTAGCGCACATGATAGAAAAAAGCGTTGGTGGCGTTGAGTTCATTTGCGCAAATACTGATATGCAAGCTTTGAAAAAAAGCCAAGCAAAAACAGTATTGCAAATGGGCGTGGCGATGACTAAGGGCTTAGGCGCAGGTGCTAGACCAGAAATCGGTCGCGATGCAGCTTTTGAAGATCGTGATGCGATTGCTGAGTTGATTGACGGTGCAGACATGCTGTTCATCACAGCAGGTATGGGCGGGGGTACTGGTACTGGCGCTGCCCCAGTGATTGCGCAAATCGCGAAAGAAATGGGCATCCTGACTGTTGCTGTGGTGACTAAACCTTTCGCTTTTGAAGGAAAACGCACTAAAGTTGCAAGTGATGGTCTAGAAGAGTTATCAAAGTATGTAGATTCACTGATTGTGATTCCTAACGAAAAATTGATGGAAGTATTAGGCGAAGATGTACCATTCTTAGAGGCTTTTAAAGCGGCTAATGATGTGTTGCATAATGCGGTTTCTGGCATTGCCGAAATCATCAATTGCCCAGGTTTGGTGAACGTTGACTTTGCCGATGTACGCACAGTGATGTCTGAAATGGGTATGGCGATGATGGGTTCAGCAATTGCCTCTGGTCCAGACCGTGCACGTATTGCGGCTGAGCAAGCGGTTGCAAGCCCATTGCTTGAAGATGTCAACCTTGCGAATGCGCGTGGCGTTTTAGTCAATATTACAACATCAGCTTCTTTCAAAATGAAAGAATACTATGATGTGATGAATACCATCAAAGCGTTCACAGCGGATGATGCAACGGTGATTGTAGGTAACGTGTTTGACGAAGCGATGGGTGATGGCTTGCGTGTAACGATGGTAGCAACCGGTTTAACTGGTGCACAACGTCGTCAGCAAAAACCAGAACTTCGCGTGATGACACAAGAAGTAGTGCGTAACGGTACAACTAACCAACCAATGTTTGTGGGTGGTAGTGTGGATGAAGATGATACACCGCAAGTATTCAGCTCAAACAACCGCCGTGCGCAAGTAGAAGCGATGAAAATGTCAGGTGTTGAAGAATACGATATTCCTGCATTTTTACGCAAACAAGCGGACTAATAGTTAAATAGTACTATTTAATAAAATAATAAATTCGCACCTAAGTAAGCCAGTACATTGTACTGGGGTGGCTAATGCAGCTTAGAAAAACTGCATAAAATATGCTACTATTTGCTTGATTACTAAGGTAAATGTTACTTTTTGTAAGTGACGCGTGTTTAGAGTTTTAGAAATTAGGAATATTGATGTTAAAGCAACGTACATTAAAAAAAGCGATTAGCGCCACTGGCGTTGGTTTGCA
This sequence comes from Methylotenera versatilis 301, assembly GCF_000093025.1. Taxonomy (GTDB): domain Bacteria; phylum Pseudomonadota; class Gammaproteobacteria; order Burkholderiales; family Methylophilaceae; genus Methylotenera; species Methylotenera versatilis. The sequence goes on along the minus strand of NC_014207.1, from coordinate 2,658,666 downwards.
CAACGGCGAAAAGGTTACTCTTACCCTGCGCCCAGCTGCAGCCGATACTGGTATTGTTTTCAAACGGGTTGATCTGCCTCAACCCAATGAAATCTTAGCGACTCCTAATGCAGTGCATGACACACGTTTGTGTTCTGCGTTAGAGGCCAATGGCGCGCGTGTTGCAACTGTTGAACATATCATGTCTGCGCTTGCTGGTTTAGGCGTGGACAATGTTTATATTGAAGTAGATGCCTCTGAAATACCAATTATGGATGGTAGCTCAGGCCCATTTGTATATTTATTGCAAGAAGCTGGCATTGTTGAACAAGCCGCAGCTAAAAAATTTATACGTGTTAAAAAAACAGTTGAAGTGATTGATGGCGATAAATGGGTACGTTTTGAGCCTTATCACGGTTTTAAAGTCGATTTCACTATCAATTTCAATCACCCAGTATTTGAAAATTCAGGAAGTCAGGTAAAAATCGATTTTGCTGAAGACTCTTACATTAAAGAAATTAGTCGTGCGCGTACTTTTGGTTTTATGCACGAAGTTGAATATTTACGTTCCAATGGTTTGGCGCGTGGTGGTAGTCTAGATAACGCCATTGTTTTAGATGAATATCGCGTGATTAATGACGATGGTTTGCGTTATGACGACGAATTTGCAAAACATAAAGTGTTAGATGCGATTGGTGATTTGTACATGTTAGGACACCCAATTTTGGGCGCTTTCTACGCTTATAAATCAGGCCATGCACTGAATAACCAATTGTTACGTGCCCTTATGCAAGATGAAACCGCATGGGAATATGCAACATTTGAAAAACAAGAAGATGCGCCAGAAACTTTTTCGACGCAAGAAACGCAGCTGTTTGCTGCGCCAGTTTACTAATACATCTAATTTTACGAATAAATTTATTTTACAAATAAACTTAATATCGAACTGGCATCGCAACCAGTATCATCAAACAAGGGGCGTATCATGATATTTACTCGCCTTTTACTAGCGTTAGTAACCATCACACTTTCAAGCCAAGCCTTCGCCTTATCAGATGAAGCCTTGTTTCAACATGCGCGTGATTCTTACGCCGCAAAGAACACAATTGCACTTACCGAAGATGTCGCACAGCTAAATACGCAGCAATATATATTGGCACCGTATGCCGATTACTGGTTGATGCTGCTCAATATGGATCAAGCCAGAGATGAAGAAGTCCAGAATTTTTTAGCTAAGTATGTGGATATGCCATTCACCGACCGTGTTCGCGGCGAGTGGCTCAAAAAGCTGGCTAAAAGTGAAAATTGGGGACCGTTTTTTGAAGAGCTCAACAATTTCCAGCGCGAAGATATTGCCGTGCAATGCTATGCCATGCTTGGTCATACTCAATTAGCCGATCTTGAAGTGGCAAGTCAGGCTAAAACTTTGTGGATGACAAGTGCTGACTTGCCGAGCAATTGCAATCAATTGTTTGATGCGTTACAAAAGTCAGGTGCACTCACTAATGATGATATTTGGGCGAGATTCAGGCTTGCACTGCAAGATGGCAAATTGAGCTTAGCTAAAAGTGTGATTGCGCGTTTGCCGAATGTGGAGCCAGCTACGCTTAAATTACTCGATAAAGCCTATCAGTCGCCACAGCTAATATTGGATAAGAAAACAGCCTCTTTCAAAACGCGCTTTGGTGCAGAAGTGAATCTATACGCGCTTGACCGTTTGGCACGTAGTAAAGTAGACGCAGCCATTAGCACTTACAACAAAGTGCAAAATCTATTTGATATTGATAATCGTGCTTTTGGATGGGGGCGTATTGCCTATCATGCTGCGCGTGGGCACAATCCACAAGCACTTGAGTTTTATGCTTTAGCTGAAAACAGTGTACTAGATAAAGAGCAACTCGCATGGGAGGTACGTGCCGCGCTGCGGGCTCAAAATTGGCCTGTGGTGTTGAAAACTATTGCTGCTATGAATACCAAGCAGCAAGAAGAGAGTGCTTGGCGTTATTGGAAGGCAAGAGCGCTCAAAGAAATGGGTGATTTGGTTGAGTCTAATACAATACTCAGCAAGCTCTCAACTGAGCGCCACTACTATGGTTGGTTAGCTGCGGAAGAGCTAGAAAGCGTAATGAGCAGCCAAGCTATAGAATATAAAGTGACAGATAACGAAGTAACTGCGATTGCCAGCCAGCCAGAAATCAAACGTGCGCTTGAATTGCAACGTTTGGATATGCGCTGGGAAGCCAAGGCCGAATGGCTATGGGCAACACGACATTACGATGATAGGGAGTTACTTGCTGCCGCTGAGTATGCCATGCGTCAAAAATGGTACGACGTTGCAATTAGCACTGCGGATAACACCAAGCAAACACATAATTTTAACTTGCGTTACCCAACACCGTATCGCGATTTATTTCGTAAATCAGCCAATGAGGTAAGTTTGGATGAGTCTTGGGTATATGGCATCACGCGTCAAGAAAGTCGCTTTATGCACTATGCTAAATCAGGCGTTGGGGCTGCAGGCTTAATGCAGCTTATGCCTGCAACGGCTAAATGGGTAGCTAAGCGCATGGGTATGGATAGTTATAACAATAGTATGATTCATGATTTGAGCACCAATATTGAGTTCGGTACTTACTATATGCGCTACACCTTAGACTTAATGGGAGGTCAAGCCGTAATGGCGACCGCTGGCTATAATGCAGGCCCAAGCCGTGCTAAACGATGGCAAGCGACTGAGCCTATGGAGGCGGCTATTTACATTGAGAGCATTCCATTTGCTGAAACTAGAACCTACGTACAAAAAGTGATGGCTAATGCCCAGATTTACGCACCACGCCTCGTTAGCGAAAATAAGAATGTTAAGATTCAAACATTAAAAGCACGCTTAGGCATTATTCCTGGTACTGGTAAACCAGAAGACATCAGTGCAGACGATGATCAGTAACAGAGTAAAGTGATACGGATATTTTTTGGAAGTATAGGTTAGGAACACCAATGTTTAAAACAACAGATCAATTAAAAGAAGTGTGTGTATTAGGCGGCTCTGGCTTTGTGGGTAGCGCGATTGTTGCCAAGCTTGATGCAGCAGGGTACTCAGTCAAAGTGCTGACGCGCCGTAGGGATTCTGCCAAGCATTTATTCTTGCTGCCAAATGTTCAGGTGGAAGAGTGCAATGTCAACGACTACCAATCACTGAACTCAGCTTTAAGAGGGGCAGATGTCGTGATTAACTTGCTAGGTATATTGCATCAAAGCCGCCATTCAACTTTTAATGCCATTCACCATCAATTACCTGCGCAGTTAGCAAAAATCTGTGTAGATTTAAACATTAAACGCTTGATTCATATGAGCAGTTTAAAAGCAGCTAAAAGCGCGCCGAGTCAGTATTTGCGCTCTAAAGGTGCAGGTGAAGCAGCTTTGCTTGAATTTCAAAATCAATTAAATATCACAATATTTCAGCCTTCTGTTATTTTTGGTCGAGGCGATAGTTTTATTAATTTATTCGCAACGCTTATCAAAACCTTGCCCGTCGTCATGTTGGCCAAACCCAACGCAAAATTTCAACCAGTTTGGGTGGAAGATGTGGCTAGTTGTTTTGTTGCGAGCATAGCTAACGATGCAACTTATGGTCAAATCTACGAATTAGCTGGACCAAAAATATATACCTTCCGTGAGTTGGTTAAAACGGTGATGAATGCATTGCAAGTACAGCGACCAATTATTGGCTTGTGTGACAAACTTTCATATGCGCAAGCGTTTATGATGGAGCTGATGCCCGTTAAGCTGATGTCACGTGACAACGTGCGCTCTATGGAAGTTGATAGCGTGAGTGAGCAAGCCTTTCCTGCTGTGTTTAATCTCACACCTACTGCGATGGAAACAGTCATCCCACAATACTTGGTCGATCAAACACCGCGTGGTGCTTATGATCGCTTTCGCCGCAACGCCGCTAGGTAAATAGGCCGCGTCATGCAGATTTATTTGGTCGGTGGCGCAGTACGTGATGAGTTGCTGGGTTTATCTGTAAAAGATAAAGATTATGTGGTGGTCGGTAGCACGCCAGAAGAAATGGAAGCCGCCGGTTATAAACCTGTAGGCAAAGACTTTCCTGTTTTCTTACATCCTAAAACGCATGATGAATATGCCTTAGCACGTACTGAACGCAAAACGGCAAAAGGTTATAAAGGCTTTGCCGTACATGCTTCAGTAGATGTGACTTTAGAAGAAGATTTAGCGCGTCGTGATTTAACCATTAACGCCATTGCAAAATCTGTAGATGGTCAATTGATTGATCCATACCATGGCTTAGCGGATATTCAGTCTAAAACTTTGCGCCATGTGAGTGCTGCTTTTGCTGAAGATCCTGTGCGCATCCTTCGTGCAGCACGCCTTTCAGCCAGATTTGCAGACTTTAGTGTAGCCCCAGAAACCAATCAACTGATGCAAGACATGGTGAGCGCAGGTGAGGTGGATGCATTGGTTGCAGAGCGCGTATGGCAAGAGCTTGCTAAAGGCTTAATGGAAGCTAAACCAAGTCGCATGTTTGATGTGTTACGCGCTTGTGGTGCACTCAAGAAAATAATGCCTGAATTAGACAAGCTTTGGGGTGTGCCGCAGCCTCCACAACATCATCCTGAAGTCGACACAGGCGTACATGTGATGATGGTGATAGATTATGCTGCCAAGCAGAGCTTTAGCTTACCAGTGCGCTTTGCAGCTTTGATGCACGATTTAGGTAAAGGCACTACGCTAGCAGAGATATTACCTCGGCATATTGGCCATGAAGAACGTAGCGCCAATTTACTAAAAGCACTATGTAAGCGTTTACGTGTGCCTAACGATTGCAAAGAACTTGGCCATATTGTGGCTAAGTTCCATGGCAAATTGCACCAAGCGCCTCAAATGAAACCAAGTACTTTGTTGGAGTTTCTAGTCGAATTGGATGCGATTCGCCAACCCGCTAGATTTAAAGACTTTTTAAAAGCCTGTGAGGCAGATTCACGCGGGCGAACTGGTTTTGAAAACTGCGCAACACCCGCTGCAGATTTAATGCTTAAAGTGCTAGAAGCCGCATCTAGTGTAGATGCGGGTGCTATTGCGAGTGCATATTCCGAGCCAGAAAAAATAAAAGCGGCTGTATTTGAAGCAAGACTCAAGGCCGTAAAGCTGGCGTTATAATTGCAAGTAGACTTATATTTTCAAGAAATGTTGGATGAGCATTTTGATGACAAATCCAGCAACGCCAAGCGTTAACCCAATAAATAACGCGATACCACCAAACTTACCCGCTTTTGAATCCCAAGCGAGTTTTCCGACAATCACCATCATTAATATCATCAGCCCTGTTACGGCATAATCCATACCGAATTGGCTAATTTGCGCTTCTGTAAATCCAAATATCGTGCCTTGCAATTTAAGTCCCCAGTGTTATAAATTTTGTTTGATCAAGCTGATTAATAATTAATAAGTGTAGTCACTTGTTGTTGCACATACTCTGTCGGTTTGCGCTTAAAGCCACTTTTAGCAAATTGCTGCCAGCGACCAACGATGTAGCAAACAATTAAGTTGGCCTGTGCTTCTGCATCGCCTTTGCTACCACTTTGCGTTTCGGCAATGCGTAAACTTTGTTTGAGTGTGACTTCAATTCTGTCATAAAGTTGGTTAATACGTACCTGAAGTTTTTCATCTTCATTAACTAATGCATCGCCAATCAGCACGCGTGTCATGCCCGGATTTTTTTCAGCAAACGCGAGTAGCATGGTAATTGTGCGTTGAATTTGTCTCAAGCCATCTGTTTCTTCGGTGCCGATTTTATTAATTAAGCCAAAAATTGTTTCCTCGATAAACGAAATTAAACCCTCAAACATTTGAGCTTTATTGGCAAAGTGGCGGTAAAGCGCAGCTTCACTTACTTCAAGTTTTGCTGCGAGTGATGCAGTTGTGATTTTTTCACGCTTTGGTGCCTCCAGCATTTTGGCGAGCGTTTCCAGAATCTGCTGCTTGCGTTCTCCTGCCATCTTTTTCCCCTAAGAATTTTTTAAACTTTTTATTAAGTTTTACTTATTAAATTTTGGAAATTATAACTTAAGGTGAGTAAGTGCTAACACTTCACTTAAGCGATAATCCACAAAATTTGGTTTTTGTAGTTTTTTTGACACCCAGATTGTTCTCATGCCTAAGCGTTTTGCGGTCATCAACGCAGGTAGACTGTCTTCTAGCATTGTGCAATCACTGGCTTTTACTTTGATGGTTTTGAGTAGCATTTGAAAGCCACGTACAGATGGCTTGGCATGAAATTTGGTTGACTCCACGCTAAATACAAGTTCAAAACAATCGCTAATGCCGAGAATGTCCAGGACGCGCATGGCATAGCTTTTAGGCGCGTTAGTGAATACTAACTTACGTCCAGAAAGGCTTTGTAGCGTGTGTCGCAGTCTTTTTACTTCAAGCACCATTTCAGGCAAATCAAGAAATTTGTGCGTTTCTTCAAGAAAGTGATGTGGGCTAGTCCCGTGATGTCGCATCAAGCCTTTAAGCGTGGCGCCGTATATACGCCAATAGTGCTGTCGTAGCTGATGCGCAGCTGTTTCATCTAAGGTCAGATGGTCCATGATGTATTTCGTCATGGTACGATTCATCACTGGAAAGATGTGTGCAGAAGCATTGTGCAATGTATCGTCTAGATCGAAGATCCAGACTCTAGCACTCCTGCCGCTTGCACTACAGTTTGCCGCCAATTTACTTAGCCTTAATCAGCGTACCCACACCTTCGTCCGTCAATACTTCAAGCAGCAAAGCATGCTCTACACGACCATCAATAATATGTACTGCTTTTACGCCGCTGCGTGCTGCATCTAAAGCCGAACTGATTTTAGGTAACATACCGCCAGAAAGCGTGCCATCAGCAACTAAATCATCAATTTGTTTTGGAGTTAAGCCCGTTAGCAACTCGCCGCTTTTATCCAAAACACCAGGTGTATTAGTGAGAAGAATCAATTTCTCCGCACCTAGAATTTCCGCGAGCTTACCTGCTACCACATCCGCATTGATGTTGTAGGTTTCGCCATCAACGCCTACACCAATTGGCGCAACCACTGGAATAAAGTCACCTTTATCTAAGAAGTTGATAATACTTGGATCAATCGCGGTGATTTCACCCACTTGACCAATATCAATCATTTTTGATGGGTCGTTCATATCTTCCATTAGCAGCTTTTGGGCGTGAATGAAGTTGCCATCTTGACCAGTTAAACCAACCGCTTTACCGCCATGACGATTAATCAAGTTCACAATTTCTTTATTTACTTGACCGCCAAGCACCATTTCAACCACGTCCATGGTTTCAGCGTCGGTCACGCGCATGCCTTGAATAAACTCACCTTTTTTGCCGAGCTTATCTAACATTTCGTTAATTTGCGGACCGCCGCCATGCACGACCACAGGGTTCATGCCAACCAGCTTTAGCAAAACTACATCTTGAGCGAAACATTCTTTAAGATGCTCGTCTGTCATAGCGTTTCCGCCGTATTTGATGACGATGGTTTTATCAAAAAAGCGTTTGATATAAGGCAGCGCTTCGGCAAGAGTGCGTGCTTTTTTTGCGGCAGTTGTTTGGCTTAACATAGGTTTTCCATGAGCTTGAATTTTGTAAATGCGATTTGTGTCATTGTATCTAAAATTTGCTTATAAAGTTTTGCTAAACACCTTTGATTTACGCTGAAAGTTGTAAAGTTTCTGTTTCTCTGCTGGTAGTTTCTCTACATTTTGTTCCGTAAACCCACGTTCTAAAAACCAATGTTCGGTACGCGTAGTCAGGCAGAATAAGCTTTTAAAGCCTAGTTCTTTAGCTTGACTGGCACAGTAATAAAACAATTTGTCACCACGACCGCCGCCTCTGTAAGCTGGATCTATCGCTAGGCAAGCGAATTCAGCAGTACGCTCAGCGTCAAATGGATACAAAGCTGCGCAACCAATAATGCGATTGTCGTGTTCCATTACATAAAAATGTTCGATTTCCATTTCGATATGCTCACGCCCGCGCCTGACTAGAAAGCCTTCGGCTTCTAGTGGTTCAATCAGCTTTAATATGCCGCCCACATCGTCAATATTGGCTTGGCGCATACTTTCTAAGCTGAGTTCGGTCACCATGGTGCCGATACCGTCTAGTGTAAACAATTCCTGAATAATCGCGCCATCAATGTGCCGCGAAATCAAATGCGTACGTGCTACGCCGTGTTCACAGGCCCTTACAGCGGCAGGCAAATAGTAATTAATATCTTCCGAAATGTTGATGGCCTGTTCATTGCCCTCCACGTTCCGTAGTAGATTTTTAGCTTTTCCGGCGGTCATTTCACGCAATAATTCGCCGCGTAGATTATGTACGCCTTCGGAATCCATCAAAAAAATCAGCTTGTCAGCATCTAGCGCAACGGCAGCGCTCACCGCTACGTCTTCTAAGCTTAAATTGAAAGCCTCACCTGTGGGTGAGTAACCCAGTGGCGATAACAGCACTAATTCGTTGTCATCAAGACGTTTCTGTATGCCGATTGCATCTACCCGACGAACTTCACCTGTGTGTTGTAAATCGATACCATTACGCACGCCCATCGGTTTAGCGGTGACAAAGTTACCACTCGCTACTCGAATGTCAGAGCCTGCCATCGGTGAGTTTACTAAACCCATAGACAGCAGTGCTTCAATTTCAACGCGAATCGCGCCATTGGCCTCTTTTACGGCTTCCATTGCGGCATCGTCTGTGACGCGCAGACCATTCACAAACTTAGGTGACAGTTTGTCGCGACGTAGGCGCTTTTCAATTTGTGGACGTGCGCCGTGTACTAACACTAACCTGACCTCTAAGCTGGCGAGTAAGTTTAAGTCATGTGAAAGTGCAACAAATTGCTTTTCATCAACCACTTCGCCGCCGAATGCAATCACAAAAGTTCTGCCACCAAACGCATGTATGTACGGCGCAACAGACCTAAACCACTGTACGAAATCTTTAATGTTTGAGGTGCTGTTTTTGCTAGGCACTTGCGATAAAGTTGTGAGGTATGGCTGGCGATGTTCTTGCACAGATAAAGCTGTTTTTGGCATATCACTTTGCGCATACAAATAAGCTGGGGTGCAATTGAGCGCCTCAGCGACTTTGCGTAAAGTATTTTCGTTAATGCCTAATTCGCCGCGCTCAATGCGCGACAAATTACCAGCGTCTGCCCCTACTTGATTGGCGAGAGATTGCAGTGTGATGTTCAGCGACTTGCGCCGAAAGCGTATAGAGTGACCAATAGACATAGTGATGACTTAGTGTAAATTCACAGTATAAAATGTAATTATTACAATAATATAAAATATATATGTAAATAATGCAAATTATTTATAGGTGGCTTGTTTTAAACTTAAACTCTTTGTATCTAAACCCGCTAAAAATCCCCCCAAAGCGACTGTAGTGTGGCAATCGCAGTCGGGCCTGCGGTTTCTGTGCGTAAAATTCTTGGGCCGAGAATCACTGATTGAAAATCCTGCGATAGGGCTAAATTGATTTCTGCTTGGCTTAAGCCACCCTCAGCGCCAATCAGTAATTGAATTTCACCGCTCGGTTTATCCAGTTCTGCTAAGCGTTTTGCGCCTATTGGGTTAAGCAAAATGCGGGTAGCGCTAGAGGCTGAATTACTCGATAACCAATTAGCTAAGGTTTTTGGCGCTAGTACTTGAGGAATCGTCGCGCGACCACATTGCTCGCAGGCGGAAATCACTATGTTTTGCCAATGCTCTAACCGTTTTTCTGCACGCTCAGCAGAGAGTTTAACCACGCTACGCTCGGTAGCAATTGGCTGTATTTGCTTTACACCTAACTCCACTGCCTTTTGAATGGAGTAATCCATGCGGTCGCCACTAGAGATGCCCTGCAGTAAAGTGATGTTGAGTGGCGATTCTGTATCACGTGCTTGGCTAGCATTAATCTTGGCAATCACTTCACTTTTTTTAACTACAATTAACTCACAAGCATAGTCAAAACCATCGCCATTAAACAAGTGAATGAGATCACCCGCATTTAAGCGAAGCGCTCGCGTGGCATGGGTGGCGGCATTTTCAGACAGTTTGACCGTTGCGCCAATGACCAAATCTTCAGTGCTAAAAAATCGTAAATTACTCATAACCGTCATTCTATATTGAAAAGCTAATGCCAGTCATTGCTGCGCAACTGGAAATTGGCTTTGATTTTAAATCTGACGCTAGATTCCCGCTTGCACAGGAATAAAGTATCATAAGGCCTATATATTCTAACTATGATGAAAGTTTTTTATGGCTAGTTTAAACCCACCTGTATGTGATTTTGGCTGGCAAGCGCCAGATTTTAGTCTGCAAAATATTGATGGCAGCATGATTTCACGTGACCTAATCATGGGTAAAAATGGCTTGTTAGTGATGTTCATTTGTAATCACTGCCCATATGTAAAAGCTATTTTCCCAAGGTTGGTCAATGATGTGCTCGAGCTCAAAATGCTGGGTGTTAACACTGTGGCGATTATGTCTAATGACCCAGCAGATTACCCAGAAGATAGCTTCGAAAATATGCAAAAAGTCGCGCATCAAATGGAGTTTTCATTTCCCTATTTGTGGGATAAAACTCAATCGGTGGCTAAAGCCTACAACGCCGTATGCACACCAGATTTCTTTGGATTTAATAATAAGGCTGAGTTGCAATATCGTGGCCGCTTCGATGAGTCGCGCAAAGACACCGCGCCCCATAGCACGCGCGACTTGTTTCACGCCATGAAGCAAATCGCTGAAACAGGAGTCGGTCCTAAAGAGCAAGTTGCTAGTATCGGATGCAGTATTAAGTGGAGTAATTTATGAGTAAAGTTAAATGGGGAATTTTAGGCGCAGCGCGTGTTAATGAGCGCTTGCTTCCTGCGATTATTGAAGCGTCTAATGCGGAATTGGTTGCTATCGCAAGTCGTCGTGCAGGTGCGGCAAAAGCTACCTTGGATAAATATGCGCCTTGCCATCAAAACGTCATCTGTTATGACGACATGGATGCGCTTATTCATGATAAAAACGTCGATGCGATTTACTGTCCGCTGGCGAACAACGAGCACGCAGAATGGGCGCTTAAAGCCATCAATGCAGGTAAGCATGTGTTGATAGAAAAACCAATGGCGTTAACTGTGGCAGATATTGAAGCGATAGAAGCAGCTGCGATTAAAAACAATGTAAAAGTGATGGAGGGTTTCATGTATCGCTTTCATCCGCAACATGCGCGGGTCAAAGAGATTGTGGAATCAGGCTTGATCGGTGATGTGCTGTCATGCAAAGCTTCTTACTCATTTTTGATGCGTCCAGCGCGTATGTACCGTATTGCTAGCGGCGTGAAAGAGGGCGGCGGCGCAATGTGGGATATTGGCCCGTATGCAATTCATTCTTTGCGCTGGGCATTTGGTTTGAATGGCGGTTTGGAGCCTAAAAGTGTGGTTGCGCATGCCAAGCTAAATGAAGTGGGCGCGGATATTGTAACCAGTGGCGTGCTGGATTTTGGTAACGATGCTGAAGGCCGTGCCCGATTTGGTCATTTTGATATTAGCTTTGAGCGTAGTCGTAAATCAGAATATGAAATCATCGGCACTAAAGGTTGGGTGAAGTGCCACGCTGCTTGGGTGTTTCAAAATGATGTGCCAGTGATTTCATGGGCGCTGGAAGATGGTAAATATGCAGAAGAGCGCTCCGCGCCAAGTAATCACTTTACTTTGGAGATCGAGCATTTCAGCGACTGTGTTTTGAATAATAAAACGCCGCATCTAAGCTTTGCTGACGCGAAAGCCAATTGCAAAGCGATAGAGGCAGTTTTGCAGTCTATAAGCAGTGGCGCTAGAGTGAGCTTGGCTTAAGTTAAATGCTAAAGGTACTTTTATGAAATCTAGATTTAGTAAGCTTGGTGTTAAACAGGCGCTCGCTCAAAGCTCAATTTTTGCAATATTGCTAACGCTTACTTTTTCTGCTCAGGCATTAGAGGTCAAAGGGGTAAAGATTGACGAAAACGCGCAAGTCGGCAGCAGCACTTTGGTGTTAAATGGCGCTGGCTTACGGACCAAGATGATGTTTAAGGTCTATGCTGGTGCCCTTTATTTGCCGCAAAAGCAAAGCGATGCAAATGCCGTGATCAATGATCATGGCAATAAGCGTATTTCTATGCATTTTTTACGTGATGTAAGTTCAGAGCAGTTGTTGGATGGTATGAACGAAGGTTTTGCCGACAATAATACTCAGTCTGAAATGACTTCGATTGACGCGCAATTGAAGATATTCCAAAAAATGATGGTATCGGCAAAAGAAGTGAAAGAGGGTGATGTGATTCTGCTGGACTGCACAACAGCAGGCACGCAAGTGAGTTTGAATGGCAGGCTGCTAGGTAAAATTGACGGCGAGTTGTTCAATCAAGCTTTATTGCGTGTTTGGCTAGGCGATCATGCGGTTGATACTAGTTTAAAAAAGGCGTTACTTGGGCAGTAGCGTCATTGCTCATTGCGAACTCGTAAAAAGCTGGCAAACTTTGGCTTGCCAGCTTTAGTTTTATCGCGATAAGTGTAGGTAACGGTGCTGCCAATTATTGGCGGATTTTCCCGTTGCGCATCAGTAAAGCCTGTCCCTAACTTAAAGCGTATACCTTCTGGCGTTTCTACCTCTAGTGCCCCAAGCTTGCCTTTATATTTCCCTTGTCCAGCGGTATGCGCCACTACGGTCGCTTCGGCATCGTATAACAATTTTAATTTAAGCAGCACATCGCTGCGGCCTGTCACATAAGGTGCATCGGCGCGATGTAGCATTAGCCCCTCGCCACCTTGAGCAACAATTTGTTTAAGCAGTTTGTGTAACGCGACTTCATCACTCACTTTAAATTGCTTCACAGCTTTTAGATGCGGAATATTTGCCTGTTTGACGATGCTGACAATACGTTTTGCACGCTCTGCGAATGAGCCTGTTGCGTTTGGTAATTCAAATACCATGTAGGAGATGCCACGCCATTCTTCGTCAATTGGTATATCTTTTCTCACTGCGCCAGAAAGCGCTTCAAATTTGCCATGTCCAAGCCATAGTTCACCGTCTAGCGGTGTTTTAGGCAGTCCTTTGGTGAACCATGCTGGCGCTGCAATCACATGATCTGTACGCGTATGAAAAATGCTGCCATCCCATACTGCACGCACACCATCAAATTTCTCACTGACCAAGTATTGCTGTACGTGAGTGCCTGGCTGGTAAACCTTCGCAAGCAAGACGTTGGAGTCATTTTGTTTCGCGTTAATTTGTGTGGCGAACAGGACTGAGAAAGCTGCGCTTGCGATAGCAACAAAAAATAAATGGCGTATAGATTTCATTAAGATAGTTTAAGGTAATAAGTGAAGCCAAGGAGTAAATTAGTGTTGAGCTTTAATGCCCCCTAAAAAATTAATAATTAAATGTAAGGAACTTGATGCACTAGAAGACTAAGGGTTGCTAGCAAAATTCTTTTTCAAATAGTGGTTATTCAGGAGATATTAAGATGAACATTCAAATTAAAAACGTAGTATTAGTGGTAGCAACCTTACTTTCAGCCGGCGTTCTGTCAGCACCGGCATTTGCAGCAGATTCAATGTTAAGTACGGGTGGTTATGCACGTGAGTTTAGCAAAATGGGTATGATGAAAATGCTGGATGCTGATGGTAATCACATGGTAACGGCAGCCGAAGCAGACAGTTATTACAATAGTATTTTCGACGAGCTTGATAAAGATAAAGATGGTTCAGTTGATGCAAAAGAATGGGCTGGACCAGCTAAACACTCTAAGCTTGATCTTACAACAGGCGGCTATAGCCGTGAGTTGCGCTCCATGAAAATGATGGGCATGATGGATACTGATGGCGATCATAAGGTCACAAGAGCCGAGTTTCTGGCTTACCATCAAACCATTTTTGCGCATAAAGATACTTCAGGCGACAAAGAGATTAGTGCGCAAGAATGGGCGGCTAAGCTTTTGTAGTTAAACCATGTAGAAAAAATGAGTCGTCAAATTGATAGTCTAATTTTTTAAGCACGAGCTTCAATTTATAAAGCCAGCCTACCCGCTGGCTTTTTTATGGACTTAATTTACGCAATAAATAAATATTCAATTGAGTGAAATGCTAAAAATATTATTTTCTACACGCCAAATACAGCCTAAGCCCTTGCCGAAAAAGGGTAATTAAGCAATAATTTCACTTTTACCAAAAAGCAGTGCATTACGCTGACTTTTTAAAGAATTCAATCAAGGTTTTATTCGATTTTCTATAAGACTTGCAGTGATGTTCAAGCAATTAGTTAGTCAGATTCGAATCGTAAAACTACAAGTTAATTATTAGGGAGAAATTTATGGCAACACGTAAAGACCTAGCCAACGCCATCCGTGCGTTATCTATGGATGCGGTACAGAAGGCTAACTCTGGTCACCCAGGCGCGCCTATGGGCATGGCAGAAATTGCAGAAGAGCTTTGGAATCACCATCTAAGCCATAACCCAAAAAATCCAAACTGGTCAAATCGCGATCGTTTCGTGCTTTCAAATGGCCACGGTTCAATGTTGATTTACTCATTGCTACACCTGACAGGTTATGCATTGCCAATGGACGAAATCAAAACATTCCGTCAATTGCATTCAAAATGTGCTGGTCACCCAGAATACGGTTACGCACCTGGCGTTGAAACAACAACTGGCCCACTAGGCCAAGGTATTGCAAACGGTGTTGGTTTCGCAATGGCTGAAAAACTATTAGCTAACCAATTCAACAAACCAGGCCATGACATCGTTGACCATAGCACATACGTGTTCTTAGGTGACGGTTGTATGATGGAAGGCGTTTCTCACGAAGCTTGTGCTTTAGCTGGTACTTGGGGCTTAGGCAAATTAACAGCATTCTGGGATGACAATGGTATTTCTATCGATGGTCACATTGAAGGTTGGTACACAGACGATACAGCGAAACGTTTTGAATCATACGGCTGGCACGTTCAGTCAGTAGATGGTCATGATGTTGCTGCAATCGGTGCTGCAATCGCTGCTGCTAAAAAAGTAACAGACAAACCATCATTGATCTGCTGTAAAACTGTTATTGGTATGGGTTCACCAAACAAATCTGGTTCACATGACTGTCACGGTTCTGCATTAGGTTTAGAAGAAGTTGCCGCTACACGTGCAAACATTGGTTGGAACCACGAGCCATTCGTCATCCCAGCAGATGTATACGCTGGTTGGGATGCAACGGCTAAGGGCGCTGCTGCTGAATCTTCATGGAATGATAAATTTGCAGCATACGCAAAAGCATTCCCAGCTGAAGCTGCTGAATATACACGCCGCATGGCAGGTGATTTACCAGCTAACTGGAAATCAGCAACTGATGCAATCATCGCAGCTACAAACGAAAAAGCTGAAGGCGTTGCAACACGTAAAGCTTCACAAAACGTTATCGGTGCATTAGCGCCATTGTTGCCTGAGTTCCTAGGCGGTTCAGCTGACTTGACTGGTTCAAACTTAACTTCAACTGGCAGCTTTGTGCACGTTGACGCTAAAAAACCAGGTAACTACATTTCATACGGCGTACGTGAATTCGGTATGTTCGCAATCATGAACGGTATGGCATTGCACGGTGGTTTGATTCCATTCGGCGGTACATTCCATATGTTCTCTGACTACGCGAAGAGCGCATTGCGTATGGCGGCATTGATGAAACAACGCACTATTGCTGTATTGACGCATGACTCTATCGGTCAAGGTGAAGATGGTCCAACACACCAACCAATCGAAAATACTGCTGGTTTACGCTTAATTCCAAACATGGACGTATGGCGTCCAGGTAACTCGACAGAAACTGCTGTTGCTTGGGTTGCTGCGGTTGAGCGCAAAACTGGTCCATCTAGCTTAGTATTAAGCCGTCAAAACGTGCCAGGCATGAAACACGATGCATCACAGTTTGATTTAATGCGCAAAGGTGGTTATGTATTGTCTGATGTTGCTGGCGCACAAGTCATCATTATCGCTAATGGTTCTGAACTTGAATTAGCGGTTAAAGCGGCTGCTGAGTTGAATGCTGCTGGTACTAAAGTACGTGTGGTTTCAATGCCATCAACTAACGTATTTGATCGTCAAGATAAAGCATACAAAGACAGCGTATTAACTCCAGGCGTTAAACGCGTGGCTGTTGAAGCTGGTGTAACTGACTTCTGGCGTAAATATGTAGGTTTAGAAGGCGCTGTTGTTGGTATCGATACATTCGGTGAATCAGCGCCTGGTGGTGTGTTGTTGAAACATTTCGGCTTCACAGTTGAAAATGTAGTTGCAACGGTTAAATCAGTACTGTAATTTAAGGTGCTGTAATTTAACTAGCTGCTTAGTTTAATAGGGCACCTCACTTGTGGGGTGCCCTATTTTTTTATAAGTTTAGTATTTTTATACGTCATTTAATCATTTTGCTTTCGTTTACATGGCGATTATTTACATCAAAAATTAGGAATTATCATGGCAATTCGTGTAGCAATTAATGGTTTTGGTCGTATCGGTCGTATGGTGTTTCGCGCGGCAATCAAAGATTTCACTGATATTGAAGTGGTCGCAATTAACGATTTGTTAGAACCAGATTACTTGGCTTATATGCTTAAATATGACTCTGTACACGGTCGCTTCAAAGGCGATGTAGCTGTTAGTGGTAATCACTTAGTTGTGAATGGTAAAACGATACGTTTAACCGCTGAAAAAGATCCAGCAAACCTGAAGTGGGATGAGGTTCAGGCAGATATCGTGATTGAATGTACAGGTTTCTTTTTAACACAAGAAACTTGCCAAAAACACATTGATGCAGGCGCTAAAAAAGTAGTGCAGTCTGCGCCAGGTAAAGATGACACACCAATGTTTGTCTATGGTGTGAATCACAAAGAATATAAAGGTGAGGCGATTGTTTCAGCTGCTTCATGTACAACTAACGGCCTAGCGCCAGTGGTTAAAGTATTGAATGATGCTTTCGGCATTAAACGTGGCTTGATGACAACGATTCATGCAGCAACAGCCACGCAAAAAACGGTAGATGGACCATCCAACAAAGATTGGCGCGGTGGTCGCGGGATTTTAGAAAATATCATCCCATCTAGTACAGGCGCGGCAAAAGCCGTTGGTAAAGTGATTCCGGCATTGAATAAAAAGCTAACAGGTATGGCTTTCCGTGTACCAACTTCTGATGTTTCAGTCGTTGATTTAACTTGCGAGTTGAACAGTGATGCGACTTATGAAGCTATTTGCCAAGCCATGAAAACGGCTTCTGAAGGCGAATTAAAAGGCGTGCTTGGCTACACTAATGAGAAAGTGGTTTCTACCGATTTCCGTGGTGAAACTTGCCCATCTGTATTCGATGCAGAGGCTGGCATATTATTAGATCCAACTTTTGTAAAAATAGTCGCTTGGTATGACAATGAGTATGGTTACACCTGTAACTTGATGCGCTTGGTGCAACATATTGCCAAGTAATTGCTATCATTTAGTGTCATTAGAAATAGACTGTATCCAGTCTATTTCGATTTGATTTCAAATAATAAAAAAGTAAGGAAATAGATGATTACGCTTAAAGATAAAAGCAATAATCGTTGGTTAGGCCAGATTAGCTACGCCCAATTGAAGTTTTTGAATGATGAGTTAGCCGCAGAACATAAAGATGACCAAGATTATCGGGTAAATCGTGAGGCATTGGAAATGCTTAAAGCGCGTGGTGCGGATATAGATTTAGCCGCTATTATAGAAAAAGCGATGGGTGATAAAGAGGTCGTCGAGTTTTATTGGATAAAATCATAAGAAATAGCAGTGAATAGCCATAGGTAGCCATTTGTAATAGACAGATTTTGGGGAGTTAAAGGTAATGAATGTAATTAAAATGACGGATTTAGATTTGAATGGAAAGCGCGTATTGATACGTGCAGATTTGAATGTACCAGTCGCTGATGGCAAAGTTACCTCTGACGCACGTATTACTGCATCGATGGCAACGATTGAATATGCACTTAAAGCTGGCGCAAAGGTAATGGTGACCTCACATTTAGGTCGTCCTGAAGAATGTGTTTACTCAGAAGAGAATTCATTGAAACCAGTGGTTGATGTGATTTCAGCTAAATTAGGTAAACCTGTGCGCTTAGTTAAAGATTGGGTAGATGGTGGCTTTGAAGTTGCTGCTGGCGAGTTGGTTGTATTAGAAAACTGCAGATTCAATAAAGGTGAGAAAAAAAGCACCGACGAATTGTCACAAAAATATGCCAAACTTTGTGATGTATTTGTCATGGATGCATTCGGCACTGCGCATCGTGCCGAAGCCTCAACGCATGGTGTGGCGAAGTTCGCACCAGTGGCCGCGGCCGGTATTTTATTGGTGAATGAGTTAGATGCCTTAACAAAAGCACTGCTCAGTCCAGCGCGCCCTATGGTGGCGATTGTTGGTGGTAGCAAAGTTTCCACTAAATTGACTGTGCTTGAAAGTTTGTCAGAAAAAGTTGATCAAATGGTAGTAGGTGGCGGTATCGCTAATACCTTCCTGAAAGCCGCTGGCAATGAAGTAGGAAAATCACTTTGTGAAGATGATTTAGTGCCAGTGGCTCGCACCTTAATGGACAAAATGAACCAAAGAGGAGCGGCAGTGCCTATTGCAGTAGATGTAGTCTGCGGTAAGAAATTTGATGCAAACGAGCCAGCAATCAAGAAAGACGTGGCTGATGTGGCTACAGATGATATGATTTTTGATATTGGCGCGAAATCTGCTAATGAAATAGCGGATATCATTAAAAATGCCGGTACGGTGGTTTGGAATGGTCCAGTAGGTGTTTTTGAATTTGACCAATTTGGTGAAGGTACAAAAACGATTGCTCATGCCATTGCGAACACTAAAGCCTTTACCTTGGCTGGTGGTGGCGACACGATTGCCGCAATACAGAAGTATGGTATCGAAGATAAAGTCGATTATATTTCCACAGCAGGCGGTGCATTCTTAGAGTTTTTAGAAGGTAAGAAGCTACCAGCAGTTGAGATACTTGAGCAGAGAGCCTCGGCTTAATTTTTCTCAAATGAGTGATACAAAAAATGGGGCGATAAGCCCCATTTTTATTTGAATTTTAAGCTTATACTTATAGTTATACCGAGTTGAAAAGGCACTACATTGACATTACGTAAAACAAAAATTGTTGCAACACTAGGCCCATCCTCAAACAGCGAGGAAATGCTGGCACGCATGATTATGGCTGGTGTAAACGTAGTGAGATTAAACTTTTCGCATGGTAGCGCAGAAGAGCATATTAATCGGGCAGAAATGGTACGTGCGATTGCCTTGAAATTAAACCGCCCGATAGGCGTGTTGTGTGATTTGCAAGGTCCCAAAATACGAATTGGTAAGTTTGAATTGGGTAAAATCACTTTAAAAACTGGTGACATTTTTATATTAGATTCTGATTGTCAGTTAGGCAATCAAGATCATGTCGGTTTGGATTACAAAACCCTGCCACAAGAGGTAGTAGAGGGCGTTATTCTACTATTGGATGATGGCCGTATTACCATGCAAGTGGATAGAGTAAAAGGCAATCAGATTCATTGCTTGGTGATGAATGGCGGCGTATTGAGCAACAATAAAGGCATTAATCGCCTTGGTGGTGGTTTATCAGCCGAAGCGCTCACGGAAAAAGATCGTGAAGATATTCTAACAGCCGTAGCATTAGAAGCTGATTATGTTGCTTTGTCTTTCCCAAGAACGGCTTTAGATGTAGAGCTTGCGCGCATCTTAGTGCAGCAAGCTGGTGGTAAAGCGAGTATTGTTGCCAAAATCGAGCGTGCAGAAGCGATTGATAATTTAGAATCTATTATTGATGCGTCAGATGCGATTATGGTTGCTCGAGGCGACTTGGGCGTGGAAGTTGGCGATGCTGCTATTCCAGGCTTGCAGAAACGCATGATACGCATGGCGCGTGAGCAAAACAAATTAGTGATCACCGCCACGCAAATGATGGAGTCTATGATTACCAGCCCGATTCCAACGCGTGCTGAAGTTTCTGATGTCGCTAATGCCGTGTTGGATGGCACTGATGCGATTATGCTATCGGCTGAAACGGCGGCAGGGCAGTATCCATTAGAAAGCGTGCAGGCGGTGCATCGCGTAGTGATGGAGGCTGAGAAAGAATATTATATTCAGCCTCATGTGCGCAGAGTGGAGCAAGTATTTCTTAGGACTGATGAAGCGATAGCCTCTGCTGCAATTTATACGGCGCAGCACTTAAAAGTGAAGGCGATTGCTGCACTTACGCAATCTGGAAATGCAGCACAATGGCTATCTCGTGCGGATTCAGAGATGCCTATCTATGCACTTTCACCAGATAAATATGCGCGTAGAAAGCTTACCCTGCACCGCGGTGTTTATCCATTTCCTATTGAGCAAGGCGCTAAAAATAGAGACGAAATTCTGCAGGAAATGGAGCAGGTCTTATTGCAACAAAAAGCGGTTAATTTAGGCGATTTGGTTTTACTCACATTCGGTGAGCCGATTGGCAGTCCGGGCGGTACAAATACACTTAAAATAGTGAAAATTGGTGAGAATAAACAAGCCTAGCCAGATTCATAGCTTGATGAATGTCAGGCGTTTTAATCAAAGCGAATCAGTTGAATTAGTTAATTCATAAGTCAGTTGATATAGATAAAGTTTATAATAAGCTAATTGCATTTTTAACTGTATCACTTAGCTCGACTTTATCAATAAGCCATATATAAACCATATAAACAAATCAATATGAATACACCTTTACTAGAAACCTCCATTCAAAGTCTTAAACGTATCCACCAAGGTAAAGTGCGCGACATTTACGATATTGATGCCGACACCATGTTGTTAGTCAGCACAGATCGCCTCTCAGCTTTTGATGTGATATTGCCTACAGGCATTGCCAATAAGGGCGCGATGCTAACGCAGATGGCTAATTTCTGGTTTGAGAAACTTAAGAATGTTGTGCCAAATCATTTAACTGGGATTGATCCAAAGTCTGTGGTGAGTAACGTTGCAGAGCAAGCACAGCTGGGCTCACGTGCGGTAGTCGTGAAAAAGTTAAAAGCCTTGCCTATAGAAGCGATTGTGCGCGGTTATTTAGTAGGTAGCGGCTGGAAAGAATACAAGGCTAAAGGCACTGTGTGTGGCATTGAATTACCAGCTGGTCTGCAAGAAGCTTCTAAATTACCTACACCAATTTTTACGCCATCCAGCAAAGCCGCAGTAGGCGAGCATGATGAAAACATCAGCTTGCAACAATGTGCAGATTTGATTGGCAAAGACATGGCTGAACAAGTCGCAAAAGTTGCCATTGCGCTCTATCAACAGGCGGCGGAGTATGCGCTTACTCGCGGTATTATCATTGCCGATACTAAGTTTGAATTTGGTTTAGATGCCAATGGTGTATTGCATGTGATGGATGAAGTGTTAACGCCAGATTCATCACGTTTCTGGCCTGCTGATAGTTATGCCGTTGGCAGTAATCCACCAAGCTACGATAAGCAATTTGTGCGTGATTGGCTGGAAAGCACTGGCTGGAATAAGGTTGCGCCAGCGCCAGCTTTACCAGCAGATGTTGCACAAAAAACCAGTGAAAAATACATGGAAGCGTTTGAGCGTTTAACAGGTCATCCACTTGTTGCTGATTAAGCATTGTGAAAATCAGCACATCACGTGATTGAAAAGCTTAAATCCTTCACTAAACACCTCAAGCAGGAGTTTGAGGTTTATCGTTTAGTACTGAAACACCCCCAAACGCCTTTGCCCGCAAAGATTTGTTTATGGCTAGCAATAGGTTATCTGCTATTACCGTTTGACTTGATTCCGGACTTTATCCCAGTGTTAGGTCAGTTGGATGATGTCGTCATCATTCCGCTTTTGTTGTATATCGCACTATTCTTCATTCCCAAAGAAATTATTCAAAGCTGTCGAGAGCAGGCTAAAGTCATAATTTAGTTACAAGCCTTTGATATTATTGCCAATCTGCTTGCTATAATTGCGGCTCAAAATTAGATCTCAGAAAATTAACCAATACATTTTATTATCTAGGAAAAAGCAATGTCGTTAAATGATGTGCCAACCGGCAAAGACGTACCAAATGACTTCAATGTCATCATTGAAATCCCGATGCAAGGTGATCCAGTTAAGTATGAAGTTGATAAAGAAAGCGGTGCGATTTTTGTAGACCGTTTTATGGGTACTGCGATGCAATACCCGACCAATTACGGCTATGTGCCGCATACGCTTGCTGATGATGGCGACCCAGTAGATGTATTGGTGATGACACCAGTGCCTTTGATTCCAGGTGTAGTTGTGCGTTGCCGCCCATTAGGTGTGTTGTTGATGGAAGATGAAGCAGGCTTAGATGCTAAAGTGTTAGCGGTGCCAGTTGAAAAAGTATGTGGTTTATATGGTCATTTGAAAGCGCATACAGATGTTTCTGATTGGCGTTTGAATATGATTTCACACTTTTTTGAGCACTACAAAGATTTAGACAAAGGCAAATGGGTGAAAATTAACGGTTGGGGTGATATTGACCAAGCGAAAAAAGAGATTTTAGAAGGTGTAGCTAATTACAATAACGCTATGGTGAAACCAGCGTTTTAAGTATTGAGTTGGATTTTAAGCTATTAACAAAAAGGCAGCTAAAGCTGCCTTTTTTATTGACTTAACTTACTGCTGATTAAGCGACAGCAACACCAAACAGGCTTCCTACACCGGCCGTAGCTGCCATTGCTAATGCGCCCCAGAATGCAACACGTCCTGTACCAATCCAAATATTTGCGCCGCCAACTTTTGCCGCTAAACCACCCAGTAAAGCCAGAAATGCCAGCGATGTTACTGCTACAAAAGGCACGATATTGGCTTCAGCTGCAAAAAACGCAATGAGTAAAGGTAATGCTGCCCCCACTGCAAATGTTCCAGCTGATGCCAATGCCGCTTGTATCGGGCGTGCATTCATCGCTTCTATAATTCCTAGTTCGTCTCTAGCGTGTGCCGCAAGCGCATCCTTTGCCGTAAGCTGTGTCGCTACTTGCTTGGCAAGTTCATGTGTTAAGCCACGCTGCATGTAAATACCCGTCAGCTCTTCTAGCTCATGTTCAGGTTGGGTCGCAAGTTCATCACGCTCGCGTGCTAAATCTGCTGTTTCAGTGTCTGCCTGAGAACTCACTGAAACATATTCACCCGCAGCCATCGCCATAGAGCCGGAAACCAAGCCAGCCATGCCTGTGAGTAGAATATTATGGTGAGTGGCATGCGCGGTCGCAATACCAATAATCAAGCTTGACGTTGAAATAATGCCGTCATTTGCGCCTAAAACAGCTGCCCGTAGCCAGCCGATATGATGTGAGCGATGAAATTCAGAGTGTCTCAAGTAGTTTTTCCTGTTTTAGCTGCGGTGACGATATGTGCATTATCAATGAATTGTCGATAAGCTCCAAAGTGAATTTTGGCAGCGTAGTATTCAAGTTTAATCTTTATATTATTTGATAATAGTACAAGTAAGAAAGCCAATTAAAAAGGCAACCTAAGTCGCCTTTTTAATTAATTCACTGTATTTTATTAATTAGCTTAATTAGCCAGCTTACATATGGAGCAATGGCACAATCAGTAAAGCCACAATATTAATGATTTTAATCAATGGATTCACTGCTGGACCTGCTGTGTCTTTGTAAGGATCGCCAACGGTATCGCCAGTCACAGCCGCTTTGTGCGCTTCTGAACCTTTGCCCCCGTGGTTGCCATCTTCGATATACTTCTTGGCGTTATCCCAAGCACCGCCGCCCGTACACATGGAAATGGCAACGAATAAGCCTGTCACAATCGTACCCATCAATAAGCCGCCTAATGCCACTGGGCCAAGTAATAATCCTACTGCAACAGGAACAGCCACTGGTAAGAGTGATGGAATCATCATTTCTTTAATCGCAGCGGTGGTGAGCATATCTACAGCTTTACCGTATTCTGGTTTAGCCGTACCCTCCATGATGCCTTTGATATCGCGGAACTGACGGCGAACTTCTTCAACCACTGCACCAGCCGCGCGACCAACCGCTTCCATTGCCATTGCAGCGAACAAGAATGGAATTAAGCCGCCAATAAACAAGCCAATAATCACCATTGGGTCACTTAGGTCAAACTTAACGTCGATGCCTGCGCCCTGCAGCTTGTGTGTGTAATCGGCAAACAATACCAATGCAGCTAATCCAGCAGAGCCAATCGCATAACCTTTAGTGACGGCTTTAGTAGTATTGCCAACCGCATCTAATGGGTCAGTCACATCACGCACTTCTGCAGGTAAGCCAGCCATTTCAGCAATACCGCCCGCATTATCAGTGATTGGACCATAAGCATCTAGCGCTACGACGATACCAGCCATGCTGAGCATAGACGTTGCCGCAATCGCGATGCCGTATAAGCCACCTAAGTGATGCGACACGAAAATAGCCACACAAACAGAAAGCACTGGCCAGGCAGTCGATTTCATTGAAATGCCAATACCCGCAATGATGTTAGTTGCGTGACCTGTTGTTGAAGCTTGTGCAATGTGCTTTACCGGCGCGTAGTCAGTCCCTGTGTAATACTCGGTAATCCACACTAAAGCTGCTGTAAGGACTAAGCCCACTGCACAGGCACCAAATAACTGGTTTGCAGAGATGGTTAAGTCGCCAGCGATCAAGCCCTCAGGGAACATTTTCATGGTCACAAAGTAAAATGCAGCCAAAGATAAAGTACCTGCTACGGCTAAGCCTTTGTATAAAGCCGGCATTACATTTTTCATGCCAGGTGAGGCTTTAACAAAGAAGCAGCCAATGATAGAGGCGACAATAGAAACAGCTGCAAGCATCAATGGGTAGAGTGTGCCATTGGCACCTGCGTTTGTTAATAGTAGGCTGCCTAGCACCATGGTGGCGATTAAAGTCACAGCGTAAGTTTCAAACAAGTCGGCTGCCATCCCTGCGCAATCGCCTACGTTATCGCCTACGTTATCGGCAATCACGGCTGGGTTACGTGGGTCATCTTCAGGAATACCTGCTTCCACTTTCCCCACCAAGTCTGCGCCAACATCAGCACCTTTGGTAAATATACCGCCACCAAGCCGTGCAAATATAGAGATAAGTGATGAGCCGAAAGCTAAACCAATGAGCGGATTCAAGTCTGTTGCAGCTTCGCCACCTAAATACCAGTAGAAGCCTGCTACGCCTAGTAAACCTAATCCTACGACCAGCATCCCTGTGATTGCGCCGCCTTTAAATGCCACATCCAATGCAGGCGCAATACCACCAGTAGCGGCTTGTGCTGTACGCACATTTGCTTTGACTGAGACGTTCATGCCGATAAAGCCGCAAGCGCCAGATAAAACAGCGCCAATTACAAATCCAATCGCAGTGGTGATGTTAAGAAATATGCCAATTAAAATGGCGAGAATAATGCCGACGATAGTGATGGTTTTATATTGGCGAGCTAAATATGCCGCTGCCCCCTGTTGAATTGCGCTGGCGATTTCTTGCATACGCGCATTGCCTGCTGGTAAATTGCTAATCCATTTACTCATTACTACACCATATAACACAGCTAGAACAGCGGCGCCAACGGCAATCATTAGTGGTGCTGACATGACTTCTCCCTATCTAAATTTTTATAAATCGCTAACTTAAAACAATATTTAAAAACTAAATTTAAAATGTTAAAAATAAAACAAATACAAATTTAAGACTAAGTGCCAAAAACCTTACCAAATCTGATGCTGCAAGTTACTTTAATAATGTAAATAATTTGTAACAACGGTTCATTATTGCACTATTAAGCGCGGCTAACAACCTATAGATTTATTGGCGATTTTTGACTATTTAACGATAGGAAAGAGGTGGGCGAAACTCTAGAAACAGTGTGATTTATATTTCACTTAGCTTTTGTAGCTAATCTAGCCAGTGCGTCACCAAGCGGGGTGCCTGATAGTTTTTCTGACAGTTGATTTAGCTCTGTTGCTGCATGCGAACTGAGCTTTTTAATGCGTTTTGCTTTAGCTGGCGGGGTAGATTTTACTTGCACTTTCACCTGAATTGAAGTAACTTCACACCCTTGGTTTTCTAGCTTAATCAATAAGCTAGGTATAAAAAGTTTAATTTTTGCAGCGACTGCATTATTGTCAGCAAATAAATTAAGTTGTTTATTTTTAATACTGCTTGCATGGCTAAATTGTGCCAAATTATCAGGCGCAACTGCTTTCCAGATTTCTTGTGCGGCTTGAGCTTCTAAGTTGCGCGCATTTAATGCAATCAGCTCGGGTTGTTTAAGCAGAGAGTTAAACTGGCGCATGATGATGGTCAGTACGAATAACTGGAGTGGTGATTAGGGCTGCTATGAATATCATTTTTGTCTCAAATAACATGGCGAAAGCAAAAACGCTATCAACGCTACAAGTGTGCCTGATAGCGCTGTTACTGATATCGTTACCAGTAGTCATCATGCTATTCCTGATTGTGCCACAGGAGTCTACAACGCAACAAGGGGATAAATCATTGATCCCTTCAAAACTTAAACAAGCATTCGGTATTAATAACCCACAAAAACATTTAGATGCCTACGCGCTGCAACTGGGTGAGTTGCAGGCACGTATTATGCGCTTAGATGCACAAAGCGAGCGTCTGGCTAAGTTGGCTGGTGAGAAAAAGCCTGCGTCAGAAAAAATAACGCCTGTGAGTCCTGAGCTCGGCGCCAATGCAAGTAAGGCTGATCCAGCTGGCCGCGGCGGGCCATTGGTGCTTAATGCGCCAATTACCGAGTTAGACTTACAGCAAAAAATCACTGAAACCATGGCTAAAATTGATTTTGATACTGATTATTTAAGCGATATAGAAGCAAAGTTATTGCAGCAAGGGGTGTTGAAAGATATGTTACCTAATAGTAGCCCTATCAATGCTGCATTTAACTCGTCAAGCTATGGCTGGCGTATTGACCCATTCAATGGCAATAAAGCCTTTCATGAAGGCTTAGATTTCTCTGCGACTGAAGGCACGCCAATCTATGCGGCAGCTGGTGGCATAGTCACAACCGCAGAACGTACACCGGATTATGGTAATATTGTAAAAGTTGATCATGGGTCTGGTTTAGAAACACGCTATGCGCATGCATCAAAACTGATGGTTAAAGTTGGTGATCGTGTAGAAAAAGGTCAAGTGGTAGCATTGGTAGGCAGTACAGGGCGCTCTACAGGGGCGCATTTGCATTATGAAATCAGGTTAAATGGTAATGCATTGGACCCAAGAAAATATCTTAAAGCTAGCAATTGAATTTATAGGAATAAGCCCCATATATGACGCAACTAACCGTTAAGAAATATACTAAAATCTAAAATAAAGAACTTTGCACTTCGTGGTGCAGCTTATAAAAACTAACCTTCATTAAAAAAGCATTTATCCTCTCAAGCCGAAAGTCACTCATTTCATGATATCTACGTTGTTCAAAAAATTATTTGGTAGCCGTAACGACAGGTTGGTTAAGCAATACGCGCAAAAAGTACAGCAAATTAACGCGTTAGAGCCAGCGATGCAGGCCTTATCAGATGAGGCGTTAAGAGCTAAAACTGAGGAATTCAAACAACGTTTCAAGAATGGGGAAACCTTAGACCAATTGATGCCAGAAGCTTTTGCCGTGGTACGCGAAGGTGGTAAACGTGCGTTGGGTATGCGTCATTTTGATGTGCAAATGATAGGCGGCATGGTGCTTAATGCCGGTAAAATCGGCGAGATGCGTACAGGTGAAGGTAAAACTTTATGTGCAACCTTGCCGGTTTACCTTAATGCATTAGCTGGCAAGGGCGTTCATGTAGTGACGGTGAATGACTATCTGGCTAAACGCGATGCTGAGTGGATGGGTAAGCTTTATAACTTTTTAGGCCTTTCAATCGGCATTAACTTATCGCAAATGCCTACAGACTTAAAACGCCAAGCTTATGCAGCTGATATTACTTATGGTACTAATAATGAATACGGCTTTGATTATCTGCGCGATAACATGGTGCACAGAAGCGAAGATCGCGTTCAGCGCGGTTTAAGTTATGCGCTGATTGATGAGGTCGACTCGATTTTAATCGATGAAGCACGCACGCCTTTGATTATTTCTGGCCAAGCAGATGACAGTATTGCGCTTTACAATCAAATCAATGTAGTTGCTGCCAAGTTAGTTGCACAAACTGAGGAAGAAGGCGCTGGCGATTTCTGGGTTGATGAAAAAGGCCAAAATGTCGTCATGTCTGAAGAAGGCCATGAACATGCCGAAAACCTGCTGACAGAAGCTGGCTTGCTGGCTGAAGGCTCAAGTTTATATGAAGCCTCTAATATTACTTTGGTACATCATTTATACGCATCGCTACGTGCTCGCAACCTTTACCACAGAGATCAGCATTATGTAGTCCGTGATGGTGAAATCACGATTGTGGATGAGATCAATGGCCGTATGATGCCGGGTCGTCGCTGGTCAGATGGCTTGCATCAAGCTGTTGAGGCTAAAGAAGGTGTTGAGATTCAAAAAGAAAATCAAACGCTTGCTTCAATCACATTCCAAAACTACTTCCGTATGTATGCCAAACTTTCTGGTATGACGGGTACTGCAGATACTGAAGCTTATGAATTCAATCAGATTTATGCGCTAGAAACAGTTGTGATTCCAACGCATCGTCCTATGTTGCGTAAAGACAATATGGATAAAGTGTATCGTACAGCGCATGAAAAATATGCTGCGGTCATTTTAGATATTAAAGACTGTCAAAGCCGCGGTCAGCCAGTGTTAGTGGGTACAACTTCTATTGAAAACTCAGAGCTGATTTCTAAGTTATTGAACGCTGAAAAACTAGAACATCAAGTTTTAAATGCGAAACAACATGAGCGTGAGGCGCATATTATTGCCCAAGCGGGTCGTGCTGGTGTGATTACCATTGCTACCAATATGGCTGGTCGCGGTACAGATATTGTTTTAGGTGGTAACCCAGAGACTGATATTGAGGCGGTTAAACACGATGCCGCACTCAGTGATGCTGAAAAGGAAATTAGAATTGCGGCACTGAAAGCTGAATGGCAGCAACGCCATGATGCTGTATTGGCGGCAGGTGGCTTGCATATTGCAGGTACGGAGAGACACGAGTCACGCCGTGTAGATAATCAGTTACGTGGTCGTTCTGGTCGTCAGGGTGATGCTGGTTCTAGTCGTTTCTATCTATCACTAGAAGATCAGCTACTACGTATTTTCGCATCTGATCGTGTTTCAGCGATTATGGAAAAACTGAATATGCCTGATGGCGAGGCTATTGAGCATCCATGGGTGACACGTGCAATTGAAAATGCGCAGCGTAAAGTTGAAGGTCGTAACTTTGATATTCGTAAACAATTGCTTGAGTATGATGATGTAGCAAATGACCAGCGTAAAGTGATTTACGAGCAGCGAAACGAATTGTTAGAAGCAGCTGACGTTGCAGACACTATTAAAGCGATGCGTGAAGATGTGCTTACCAGCATGATTGCAACACACATTCCACCAAACAGTGTTGAAGAACAATGGGATATACCAAGTTTAGAGCGCGAGCTAAAAGCCGAAGCAAATCTAGATATTCCTTTGCAAAAAATGCTGGAAGAAAATCCAGATTTGCATGAAGAAACCTTGCGCGAGCGTGTGATTGATACAGCTAATAGCGCTTACGTTGAGAAAGAGCAACAAGCCAGTCCTGATGTGATGCGTCAGTTTGAGCGTTCTGTGATGTTACAAAGTTTAGATAACCATTGGCGTGAACACTTGGCAGCATTAGACCATTTACGCCAAGGTATTCATTTGCGCTCATACGCACAAAAAAATCCTAAGCAAGAATATAAACGTGAAGCGTTTGAGTTGTTTGAAGGCTTGCTGAATACCGTGAAAAGCGAAGTTACCAAAGTGACTATGCTCGTTCAGGTAAAAACTGAGGCAGATGTTGAAGCGGTTGAAAAACCAGTGGAATTGGAAAATGTGCATTATCAACATGCTGATTATGACGAAGCATTAGCAAATCCAGATAATTCTGAAGCGCTGTTAGCAAGTGGCCAGCCTGTCATACGTGATGGTGTAAAAGTCGGCCGTAATGATCCATGTCCATGCGGCTCTGGCAAGAAGTATAAACAATGCCATGGCGTATTAAGTTAGTCACCTAAAGAAGAGCGTTAATTTTATGTCTGAAAACATACAAACAGAAGTTAAATCACCATGCATTGGTGTTTGTGCAATGAATGACGAGAGTGGTTTCTGTCATGGCTGCTACCGCACTATTGATGAAATTAAAGCGTGGTGGGATATGGGACAAGATGCGCAAAAAGACTTGCTGGTCACTTTGGAAGAACGGCAGTTGCAGCAAGTGAGTTTTGATTAGTCACAGGCTTAAATTCTCGTTCAACACAAATTTCAGTACACGCCAAGAATCACGCCTTGGCTTCTCAAGTCTTCTAATATAGCTAACCCAAACTGAATGATACTTTCAGTTTGTGGTTGATTTATCTCTTTTGCAAGCATAGTAAGTGCTTGCTCACAGTTCAGTCTACCTTGTTTTAGAATTTCAATTAACCGATATGTAACGGTGTTGAGTTCTATAAACTTCACTTCAAACTCCGCATTTCTATAAACTAAAAGTTGTGTATTCACTTTCTCTTTCGGTTTGTAACGAGGTGATATTTTTTGCACCGCATATTCGTAATTAAGTAACAGCATAGTGTGCGCAAATGCAGGTTGATTCATACGTAAATCACCTATAGCATTAATGTCAGGCTTATTTACTTCATCCGCCATGGTTGAAGCTAGCAATTCAACCCATTCGTAATGACAAAGGCTTGTTAGATAAGGCGGAAGATTTTCCGGTGTAAGTGTATTAATGTTAGATAAGTAAACAAGAAACTCTTCAGGAATCTTTCTGAAAATTGGCGTCGATGAAGAGTGCTCACGAAAGAAACCGCGTATTAGTTTGAGCCACACACGCTTGCCGATGACTTTTTGTGCAACTGGAAAACAAGCAGATACTGATTCAAATAAATTATTGAATACAATTTCTTTGTACACATCCATACCCTTGGTCTTTACATTCTTCGGCCTAGGTTGATTGTGCGGATTGCGGATATATGCGGTGAACGCTTGCTGATACTGCTGAAAACTAGGTATTTCCTGAGTCATTTCTAGTTATGTTTTAGCAAGCTGTTGAAAATCAGCGATTTTGTTAACTTCACGCATCAACACTGACAAGGGCGGTATGTTATTGTCCCGCTCTAAACAGGTCGGAAATGCGCCAAACAATTGGTACGCTTCTTCAAGTAAGGCCCATACGGGGTCTATTACATCGGCGCCGTGGGTATCGATCAGTAAGTCTGGTGCTTGCTGATAATGCCCCGCCATGTGCGCGTAAACGATACGTTCACCTGGAATACCTCGTAAAAACTCTTGCGCTATTTTGATTGGATCAGCTTTTAGTCCATCGCTCAGAACATGGCCAAAATTAACGCTATTCACGTAAATATTGTTAATGTCTAAATGCAATAAGCAGTCTGCTTCAATCAATACAGCTTTAATGAAGGTTAGTTCGTCCATGCTAGAGATTGGCGCTTGCACATAAAAAGAAGCATTTTCTATTGCAATGCGCTGCCCAAGAATGTCCTGAGTTTGGCGTATGCGTTTAGCGACATAGTGCACCGCTTCTTCAGTGAAAGGGATTGGTAACAGATCATACAGATAGCCTTGTTGGCCTTTGTAGCCATCGGTTGAGTAGCTTAAATGTTCGGTATAGAGTGGAATTTGGTATTGCTGTAGAAATTGCTTCACTTGGTTTAAGAAGTTTGTGTCTAGTGGCGCAAGGCCGCCAAGTGAAAGGCATAAGCCATGGCAAACAATAGGGTAGCGTTTAGCAAACCAATCAAGTTGTTTTGCAGCTTTACCGCCAATCTCAATCCAGTTTTCTGGCGCAATTTCAACGAAATTTAGATTGGCAATTATATTATCACCATAGGCGGCTTGGATTTGAGGAATAAGCTCACGCTTTAGCCCCAAACCCACACCGTTAATTCTGCTGCCTGTTTGATTAAACATAACTATATTAACTGCTAAAACAGTGATGTTTCATCAGATAACGCATCAATATTATTTAGCTTTGTTTTTCATCTCAGCACTGCAGTTACCATCTTTCATTTTCTCGGCGCTGCATGAACCCTCTTTTGCTTTTTCTGCAGAAGCTTTCATTTCAGCACTACAATTTCCATCTTTCATCTTTTCAGCACTGCATGAGCCTTCTTTCGCTTTTTCAGCTTCAGCTTTTTTCATCGCTGCTTTTTTGTTTGCGCCACATTTACCAGTACTGCATTTACCGTCTTTCATTTTGGTATCGGCATCAGCCACTTGATAGCCAGATGATAGTGATTTTGCGGCAAATGGATTTTGCGCTGCTGCCATTGAGGTAGTTGCGATTGATAGAGCGAATGCGCCGCTAAGTGCAAGAGCGATGGTTTTTTGTGTGTTGTTCATGATAAATCCTTTAAAAAGTTAAATGATAGAACTTAAGTTAGCGTTTAATGTTGATTAGAATCAATCGCCTGATTAATTCGGGCTTTCGCATCTACAGTAAGTTGTATAGTGTCGTCATTTTCAGTTTCAAGTTTCATGCGCTGGATTGCATTTTTAATTAAACGTAATTGTTGATTAAAGTGCGTACAAGCATCACAAATAAAAAGATGAAACTTCAATTTCATGCGGTCTGACCATGACAATGGGGTGTCTAATGACTGCGAGATAATCTGGCTGGCTTGTTTACAGGTAAGCATTAGTTTCATTTTATGGTATCCATCTCACTAACCAGCAATCCAGTTTATTTCCAGACATTTTCTTAACCCCATTCGAGCTCTATACAACATCACCCAAGCATTGGTCGCGGTAATATCAAGTTCCTTACAGATATTTTCATTTTCTACTTCATGTACATCGCGCATCATAAAAATGGCGGCTAATTTAGCTGGCAGCTTGTCCATACAGCCGCTTAAAATACTAAGAAACTGTTTTTGCTCAAGGGCATTTTCGGGCATGTCTAGTGTTTGGGGTTTATCCAGCCAATGACCAGTCTTGTCGAAAAAATCATCCATGCTGGTGTCTGATGCATCTAAATCGATTAAATCAGAAAGAGGTTGTTCGCGAATTTGTTTGCGTTGTAAATCAATGATTTTATGTTTAAGTATGCCCGTTAACCAAGTTCTGGCGGAGGAGTCACCTTCAAAACTATCGCTTTTGATGGCGGCTAACATGGTTTCTTGAACCGCGTCTTCGGCTTGATGTGGGTCACGTAGCCTAGCTAAGGCAAAGCGATATAAATAATCGCCATGATCGTTTAGCCAGTCATTAACATTTGTATTCATTAAATTAAACCTGACCTTTGTTTTAGTAAGCTCAGATAATGTTCAGAATCTAAAGCTTGATTATTACGCTGTGATTGCCAGATAGTTTCAGCCAGGCAATCGATTAAATCATGATACGCAAGGTGGGTATCGTTATGTTGCTGATGTAATTTATCATAAATCTGCGTGATGCCTATAGGCTGGTTAATGCTAATTTGTTCTATCACGGATAAATGCAGAGTGATATGTAAAAATGGATTGGTTTCACCCATTTCGGGAAAGTATTGTTGGTGCATAAAACGCTCTGGCGAATCGAATACCAGATGATATTCAGGATGCATTTGTATGACTTCTACCGCGATTTTTTCTAAATCGGTCAGGCTTAAGTGTTGCTTGAATTTAGACCAAGCATCAAACAAAAATTGACGGGCTTGATCGCGGGTAGGGTTGTATAAGCTCATGGTGTATGTATGTTTGGTAATTCAAATTAAGTGGTGGAGATTTCTGCAAACAAACTAAGCACTGCTGAGTATGGCAGCAATTGATTCTTACCCGCAATATTTGCAATTTCACCATTGCCATAGAATCCAATTAAAGGCATATTTGGCAGTTGCTGAGCGATGATTTTTAAGTCGTGGTCAATGCCATCATAAAAAGGGCCGCGTCCTAAACATGAGAACAATAGTCCAAAATCAGGGTTAGTGCCTAACTCTTGTTTTAATTGCTGAGTCGTTAGTAGCAAATCCGCTTCAGCAAACATTTGGTCGCGTAAACCCCAGCTTAAAAACTGCCCAACGTAAAGTGGCTGCGCTAAGGTAATGCGACCAGTACCTTCATCTATGCTGATTAAGTTCGTTTGGTTAAATTCACCATGGTTAATCGCTTCAGCACTATCGGCATAGACTGCCATCATTAAGTGCAGCGGAACTGGGGCATCGCTTTTGCTGTATATCTTCCAAGCCTT
The DNA here is from genome assembly GCF_000093025.1 of Methylotenera versatilis 301. Classification (GTDB taxonomy): domain Bacteria; phylum Pseudomonadota; class Gammaproteobacteria; order Burkholderiales; family Methylophilaceae; genus Methylotenera; species Methylotenera versatilis. The sequence goes on along the minus strand of NC_014207.1, from coordinate 2,624,282 downwards.
TTGTAAGGCGGCTAGCGGTGATTTATTGTTTAATAGAGCAATATCAAAATCATTTGTTTGCTGAATTTGTTTAGGCTTGGTAAGCATTTTAAAGCCATGTGAGGCTTTGGTGGCAAGTTTCACACCAGCAATGTACGCGTCTACTTTCCCTGTATTCCCACCTTTGGCATTTTGCCAGACAGAGAATGGCCCTTGTCCAACGGCATCACCAGATACGCCGCCATAACGTGCATTGCCGTCATTCAGCCAAGTGCTATTAATCGCATTTGGTGCGCTGATGGTTAATAAGACCTGGTCAGGCTGATGATGTTTTGCTGTTTGTATACTTACATCACCCCCAAACACCATGACAGCAGCGGCTGGAGAATCTAACACCCAGTCTTCTTCGGTAAATATACCTGTAGCTGAGCAGCCAAATACCTGAGTGCAGTTGGCGGCTTTTGCTGCGGCAGTAATCGCTGGTTGCGGGTCATCTGCAAATTCAGAAGTAAGGAGTAGCAGTACGCTTGATGCAACAGTAATATCTGCCTTTAACATTGCGATTGCAACGGCTTCAGCAACCAAGGTAGGGCTAGCTTTCTTACCGAGGACTAGGCTAGTGGCAATTTTCATGACTAGCTATGAGATATGGCGGGAAAAGCGGCGTATTCTTTGGCACCGTATTCACATAAGTCTTGAATGCAGCATTCGCCGCATTTTGGTTTACGTGCGGTGCAAACATAGCGCCCATGTAAGATGAGTAAATGATGCGCATCTTGCATAAATTCTTTGGGTATCGTTTTTAGGTATTTCATTTCAACTTCTAAAACAGTTTTACCTGTTGCAAGTTTAATGCGATTGCCTAGTCTGAATAAATGCGTATCTACCGCAATCGTCGGTTCACCAAATGCTGTATTTAGAATGACATTGGCTGTTTTGCGACCAACGCCCGGCAAAGCTTCTAAGGCTTTGCGTGTATTAGGCACTTGCGAATCATGCTGTGTAATGAGCATTTGGCAGGTGGCGAGTACGTTCTTTGCTTTCGCGTGATATAAGCCTATGGTTTTAATGTAACGCTCTAGACCCTCTATACCTAAGGCTAGAATACTTTCTGGCGTATTGGCGACAGCAAATAGCTTATCAGTGGCAAGATTTACGCCCTTATCCGTTGCCTGAGCCGATAAAATCACCGCAATCAACAGTTCAAACGTACTGTTATGCTTGAGTTCTGTTGATGGGTTGGGAATAGCTATACTTAAGCGTTTGAAGATTTCAAAGCGTTTTTGCTCATTCATGAATGTTAATGACCATCAATATCAATGACTCAGCGCAGGTTTTAGATTTGGCGTAGGCGTACTGATTTTGGCAGCCTTTCTAATTTCTATCCAATTACGAAGCGCAATGAGTGTTCCTAAGCCTAAAAATGCACCAGGAGGTAATACTGCTAATAAAAAGCCATGGTAGTCAGGGATAGTGTAAAGCTGCTTAGGCATGCTGCTAAATACTAAATCTAGACCTGATAATACAGTGCCCTTGCCCACAAACTCACGCATAGCGCCTAATAAACCAAGCACCAAAGTTAAGCCCAAGCCCATCATAAAGCCATCTAGCATCGAGTGTACTGGTGAGTTCTTAGCGGCAAATGATTCTACTCGAGCTAGTACGATACAGTTCACCACAATGAGTGGAATAAAGATGCCTAGTACTTTGTGCAGAGAGTGCGCGAAGCCGTTAATCGCTAAATCAATCACTGTCACCAGCGCTGCAATCACCAAAATAAATACAGGCACGCGGATTTCGTTAGGTACAAATTTACGTACAGGTGACACAGAACCATTGGCAGCAGCCATCACTAATGCAGTAGCAAAGCCTAAGCTTAAGCCATTCACCGCCGTGGTGGTGACAGCTAAAGTTGGACACAAGCCTAACAGCTGAACCACGCCAGTGTTTTGCTTCCATAGTCCATTGATGGTAATTTCTTTATAGAGGTTGCTCATGGCTAATCCTTACTGACCTTTAGATTCAACTTTTGCAACTGCAAAAAGTGTCGTTTTATTGGCATCATAAAACTGCAATGCCTTAAAAACTGCTTTCACTACTGCACGCGGTGTGATGGTTGCACCGACCATATAATCAAATTTACCACCATCTTTTTTTACTTTCCATTGTGTGGCTGCTGTCTTATTGACCGATTCGTCATTAAATAGTTTTATCCAGTTACCGCGTGCGATATCAATATAATCACCTAGCCCGGGTGTTTCTTTATGCGCTAGCACACGCACGCCACTAATTGATCCATCTGCACGAATCGCAATGAGTAATTTGATGTCACCGCTGTAACCATCGTGCGCAATCGCTTCTAATATCACACCAGCAGTTTTGTTATTGAGTTTTGCGATGTTGGCCAATGTAGGTTGGCGATTACCTAATTGTTCATTAGGCGCAATTTCAACAGTATCCTTTAGCAAATCATTGTCGTAGGTGCTTTCAGGCAATATTTCTTTAAATAATGCTAAACGAGCCTCTTTTTCACTGGCTTCGATAGGCGCACGAGTGATGTCAAACACGTAGGCAAGCATCGCAGTACCAACAAAGGCAAATGCTACCAGCGTTATTGCGGTTTTTATTGCATGTTTAAAGATGGTTTCTTGCATACTATTTCTTATGACCAAAGACGCGAGGTTGTGTGAGCGCATCAATGAGTGGCACACACATATTCATTAATAAGACTGCAAATGCCACGCCATCTGGGTAGCCACCATATACGCGTATTAAATAAGTAAGTACGCCAACACCTGCTGCAAAGTAAAGTTTGCCGCGAGGCGTTGTGGGGCCACTGACCGGGTCGGTAATTATGAAGAATGCGCATAGCATCGATGCGCCACTCATTAAATGAAATAACGGGTTTGCGTAGTGTGCAGGGTTGATGGCGTAAAACGTAAATGAAATTGCCGCTAAAGCCGCTAAAAATGCCGTTGGTAAGTGCCAACTAATAATGCGTTGCTGTATTAAATAAAAGCCGCCAAGTAGATAAGCGCCAGTGACAATTTCGCCACCTTTAGCGCCAAATTGCCCAAATATAGGCGCTTCTGTAATGCTTGCTACTTCGTGTTTGAGCATCAATTGCGTTTTTAAGTAATCGAGCGGTGTGGCTGAAGTAATGGCGTCGACTTTAATATCATTCGGCAGCACGTGGCTAAAAATAAAATTTAATTGTTCCATAAAGCTAAGTGGATGTTCTGCCAATAACAATGGTGCTGGCCACTTAGTCATAATCAGCGGGAAAGAAATCAGCAATACTGCATAACCGACCATTGCTGGGTTAAACGGGTTGTAGCCCAAGCCACCATAAAGTTGTTTTGCGATAACAATGGCAAAAAATGTACCCACCACCACTAACCACCAAGGCGCCAATGGCGGTAGTGCCAATGCCAGTAACCATGCTGTGACGACAGCACTCATGTCCATTAAATAGGGTTTGATTGGGCGTTGGCGGATTTTAAGTAATAGGGCTTCTGCAGCCAAAGCCGTTGTAGTTGCAATTATCAGCGACACTAAAATGCCGCCACCGTAAATCCATGTGTACGCGATAATGCCAGGCACCAGCGCCAGCAGCACTTTGAGCATAATAACGCTGACGGTTGGGGCGTCGGTAATGTAGGGTGAGCGGTTCAAATGGTTATTCCTATTGATTCAGGCTTTTTGGGTTATTCAGGCTTTTTGTTTTCTGTAGCTAGTTTTACTTTTTCGCGTAACGCATCCGTTTCATTAATTTCTGCCTGGACTGCTGCGCTGACGTTTTCTACATTTTTTGGCGTCACACCAGCTTGTGCAGCTGCTAACTTTTGTGCTTTTGCACGCTCAATCGCAGCGGCGATAAGTGCTTGTTTATCTTGCTTTGCTTTTAACTCGGCGGCTTCCACTTCTGGCGTTTTAGCAATTTCAGTTGCCGCAACATTCTCTGTTGGTGACTCTGCTGCATTTGCCGAGGCTAATTTTTGTGCTTTAGCCCGTGCAATTGCTGCGGCAATCGCAGCTTGTTTATCGCTAGGTGCCAAAGTAGTCGTTTCAACATTAGGTGCAGTTTCTTGCTTTTCTGCGAGTTGTTCTTTAGTAGCTTCCGTAGCAGTTTCAGCAGGTTTAGCTTCTGCTTTGCCAGCTTGCGCACGTTCTGCATGTTTTTGCGCACGTTCTAATTTTTCACGTTCAATTCGCGCTAACCTAAAGTCATTACGTTCGCGCGCTAAATCGGCGGCCTCTTTGGCTTTATCCAAGGCGATAATTTCACTTTTTGCATAGCGATAATACTGCACCAATGGAATGTCGCTTGGGCACACATAGGTGCAGCAGCCACATTCTATGCAGTCAAATAAATGATAGTCGCGCGCTTTTTCAAAATTATCTGCTTTTGAAAACCAATACAGCTCTTGCGGTTGCAGGTTAACTGGGCAAGCATCAGCGCAACGTGCACAACGTATGCAGGGCATCGCTGGTGGTGGCGCTGCAAATAAATCTGGTGCGGCAGCAATAATGCAGTTTGCCGCTTTCGTAATTGGCACTTGCTCGTTAGGCAAATCAAAGCCCATCATTGGGCCGCCCATGATGTAGTGCGTAGTGTCCGCTTTAGCGCCGCCAGCTGCGGCTATTAATGATTGTAGCGGTGTGCCAAATAACACTTCAAAGTTCTGTGGCTTAACAACATTACCGGTCATCGTCACTATGCGGTTAATGGCTGGTTCGCCAAACTCAAAGTAGCGATAAACCGCGAGCACTGTAGCGATGTTAAAAACTTGTATGCCAACGTCAGTCGAGCGCTTGTCATTCGGAATTTCAATATCAAGTAACAGGTGAATCAAGCGTCGCGCATCGCCACTTGGGTAAAGCGTAGGGACGACTTTTACTTGCATCGCTTTATCGGCGCATGCTGTTGTCATTGCACTGGCTGCTTGAGGTTTATTGTCTTCAATACCTATGATGCATTTTTCTGCACCAAGCAAATGTTGTACGATTTCTATGCCTTTGATGACTTGGTCTGACCGCTCGCGCATCAGCATGTCATCGCAAGTGATATAAGGTTCGCACTCAGCTGCGTTAATTACTAAAGTATGTACGTTAGATTTGCCGTTGGTACGCAATTTAATGTGCGTAGGGAAAGTCGCGCCGCCTAAGCCAACAATGCCTGATGAGCGTAAGCTATCTACCAGCAGTTTTTTATCTGCATTTCGCCAGCCCGCTGGTTGTAATTGTGTCCAAGTATCTTTGCCATCGGGTGTTAGCGTGATGCACATATCAGGCAGACCTGATGGATGAGGAATGACTTGCTCACTAATCGCTGTAATCATGCCAGAAGTCGGTGCATGAATCGCCGCAGATACCGTGCCTTCTGGTTCGGCAAGCATCTGACCTTTTAGCACAGAGTCGCCTACCTGCACTAAAACTTTAGGGATATAACCTACATGCTGGCGCAACGGCAGTGTCAGCTTCTCAGGCATGGCAAGCTGGGCGATAGGCAGCGTGGTCGACTCTGCCTTGTGATCATGCGGATGCACGCCACCATTGAATTTAAAGACATCCTTATTGCTAGAGACGCCGCGAATTAAATTGCTCGCAAAGTTGATAATTGCATTCATGCTTAAGTTTTATTTATCTTGGTGTTATTTATATTGTCTAGTGTTAATTTCTATCATTAGTTGGCGTTCTGAGTTTCAAAAGGCATGGCAGTAATGGGTATGACCGGATATTTCCATTTCCAGTTATCAGGATTTTCTGCGATTGGTACCATCGTAATACAGTCCACTGGGCAAGGCGCCAAACATAGCTCGCAACCAGTACATTCAGAGCTAATGATAGTGTGCATGTGTTTTGCTGCACCTAGAATCGCATCTACTGGGCAGGCTTGTATGCATAACGTGCAGCCAATACATGTAGCTTCATCAATAAATGCTACTGCTTTGGGTTTTTCTACACCATTAGCTGCATTGATCGGCTTGTATTCTACGCCCATCAAATCGGCCAATGCATGAGCGCCAGCATCGCCACCAGGTGGGCATTGATTGATGTCAGCCTCACCTGCTGCGATGGCAGTCGCATAAGGCTTGCAGCCTGGGTAGCCGCATTGGCCACATTGTGTTTGTGGCAAGATAGCATCGATACGCGCTACCAGCGGATCGCCTTCGACCTTGAATAGCAAAGCGGCTATGCCTAATAAGGTGCCTAGCACCAGAGCAAGGCCAAGCATGATGTAAAGTGAAATTAACATGTAGAGATTCTTGAGTACTTAATATTTAGCTTAATACTTGTCTAGGCCAGCAAAACCCATAAAAGCTAAACTCATTAGTGCCGCGGTCACCATAGCAATTGCAGAGCCTCTTAGCACGACAGGTACATCAGCTGCTTCTAGTCTTTCCCGCATGGATGCAAATAAGATGAGCACAAGTGAAAAGCCAATCGCGCCGCCCATACCAAACAGTAAAGATTCAAGAAAGCTATGGCTGGCTTGCGCATTCAATAATGGAATGCCGAGCACTGCGCAGTTGGTGGTAATTAAAGGTAAAAATATCCCCAAGCCTTGATATAGCGGAGGAAAATTCTTTTCCATAATCATTTCGGTAAGCTGCACCACGCTGGCGATAATGACGATGAATGAGAGTGTGCGTAGGTACTGCAAGTTGTTCGGTTCAAGCAAATACTGATTGACGCCCCAGCTTGTCATGGAGCCTATACTCAACACAAATGCAGTGGCGCCTGCCATGCCAATTGACGCTTCCAGTTTTTTAGAAACACCCATAAATGGGCAAAGCCCTAGAATTTTGACCAGTACAATGTTGTTTACAAGCACTGTGCCAATCAAAATCATAATGTAGTGGTGAAAATCAATAGTCATATAAGCTTCTGTGCAATACTGATTAAGTAAATAATGCTAAGTAAACCAGTGCGAATTATACCGCGTTTAAGCTTGGTCGCGAATCCTAAAAATACCTGTGAAAATAGCGCTAATAGTACTATGACGCCTAATAAGACGCTAAGTTTTGCGCTTAATAAAGTATGTATAATTATACAGATATAACTCTATTGAATATCCATTAGCAATCAGCAAATTAGCGGGTAAATAAGTTTGCATATAGAAGCTGTTTATTTACTTGGCTTTTAAGTTAAAATACTGAATTACAAATAGTTTAGGTTTGCTATGTCGCAGGGTAGTTTAATTGCTCAAGGTAGTTTAGTTGCTATTGTTACGCCAATGTTTGATGACGGACGTTTAGATATACCTTCTCTGAATGCATTGATTGATTATCATATTGATCAAGGTACTGATGGTATTGTTATTGTAGGCACTACAGGCGAATCTCCTACAGTAGATTTTGATGAACATTGCTTGTTGATAAAGACGGCTGTGAGTCAAGTGAATGGTAGAGTACCCGTCATTGCGGGAACTGGCGCCAATTCTACTAAAGAAGCCATCGAACTCACGCAGAAAGCCAAAGAGCTTGGCGTCGATGCTTGCTTGTTGGTAGCGCCTTACTACAACAAACCTACGCAAGAAGGTTTATATCAGCATTTTATGGCAATCGCCAACGCAGTAGATATTCCACAAATTCTATACAATGTACCAGGGCGCACGGGTTGTGACCTTAGTAATGACACTACACTACGCCTAGCTGCTCATAAAAATATTATCGGTATTAAAGATGCCACTGGTGGCATCGAGCGTGGAACTGATCTGATTTTACGTGCGCCAAAAGACTTTGCTGTGTTAAGTGGCGATGATGCTACCGCAATGTCTTTAATGCTGCTTGGTGGTAAAGGCGTGATTACGGTGACTGGTAATGTAGCGCCAAAATTAATGCACGAAATGTGTGTTGCGGCTGTTGCGGGTGATGCGATTAAAGCACGTGAAATTAATGCTAAGTTATTCCAGTTACATCAAAAATTATTTGTCGAAGCCAACCCAATGCCAGTGAAATGGGTGTTGGCGCAAATGGGTTTAATTAAAATGGGTATTCGCTTACCTATGGTGCAATTGTCTGCGCAATATCATGATGTATTACGCAATGCTTGCAAACCAGCTGGTATTTTATAAGCAATACTTTATATATAAAGCACTTTTTACATAAAGTTAAAGTCGTTTTCTCAAGAGGTCTGAATGAAACAAATGCATATCAAGCGTACTGCCATTTACATGCTACTCACTGCCACTTTAGTCGGTTGCGATTCTATTCCCTTTATCAATAACGAATCAGATTATAAAGGCGCTAGTAGATCTAAACCATTAGAAGTGCCGCCAGACTTAACCGCAAGCCCAGTGAGCGATGCATATTCAATTCCTGGTAATACTAGCTATTCAACTTATAGCCAAGCGCAAGATAGCCAAGAAGCTGGTGTCGAGAAGGTGCTAACAAATCCTGATGGTGTTAGATTAGAACGAGCTGGCGCGCAGCGTTGGTTGGTAGTCAATGCTCCTGCTGAAAAGATCTGGCCTGTGATACGCGAGTTCTGGACAGACCAAGGATTTGCTGTGCGTTCAGAAGATGCGCAAATCGGCGTGATGGAAACTGAATGGATTGATGCTGATGCCATTAAAAAAGATGAGTCAGGCAATGTGGGCGAAAAGTTTGATAAATGGCTAGATAGGTTATCTGGTTTGGCTGATAAGAAGAAATTCCGTACGCGTTTAGATCGTGGTGATGAAGCGAATACGACTGAAATCTACATGACGCATCGCTCAGTGAGCGGAGCACCGGATGACGGTAAAAATCGTGTACAAACGCAACTAGGTGAGATTGATACTGGCTATAGAGCTGATGCAAAAACTGCAGTGACAGCTGATGCCAGAGATGCTGAATTAGATGCTGAGTTATTACGTCGCTTAATGGTAAAACTTGGCGTTGAAGAACAAAAATCTAAAACAATATTGGCGCAAGCTACAACACCAAAACGTGCAGACGTTATTAAAGAAGCAGATGGTAGTGCGACCTTAGTGTTAAATGATGCTTTTGACCGTGCATGGCGTCGAGTTGGTTTAGCTTTAGACCGAGTGGGCTTTGTGATTGAAGATAAAGATCGCTCAAATGGACTATTCTTTGTACGTTATGCCGATGTCGATATCGATGATACGCCACAGAAAAAGAAAGGGTTATTTGAAACCTTGAAGTTCTGGGGCGATGATGACAAAAAAGAAACTTCTGGGCCTAGTAAAGAAGCCAAAGAAGAAAAAAGTATGGTTGAGAAACTCAAATTTTGGGGTAGTGACGACAAACAAAAAACTAACCCAGAAAAACAATATCGCATCAAAGTAGCTGATGGTGAAAAAGGCGGTACTACGGTGACAGTGGTTGATAAAGACGGAGGCCGCGTTAAGACGACTACGGCAAACCGCATTGTTGCGCTAATGTACGAGCAGTTAAAATAGACTTATCTAGGAGGTGTTGGCCTAGGTAAATACGATGCGCTTTGCTTCGCTCGGTAGTGGCAGTGCTGGCAATGCGCTAGTCGTAGAAGTCAATCAAACTAGACTTATGTTGGATTGTGGGTTTAGTATTAAAGAAACGCTAGCTAGGCTGGCACGCTTAAGTCTACAGCCAGATGATTTAGCTGGCATCGTCATTACGCATGAACATGATGATCACGCTGGCGGCGCATTTAAGTTTGCCGCTAAGTACAAAATCCCTGTGTGGCTCACCTATGGCACACTTAAAATGTCCAGCAGATATATCCCCATACAGCATGATCTTCAATTGAATGTTGTTGATAGTCATAGCGAATTTTCTGTGGGCGATATTCATGTTCAGCCATACCCCGTGCCGCATGATGCACGCGAACCGATGCAATGCGTTTTTTCTGATGGTAATCACAAGTTAGGCGTACTTACGGACGTTGGTCGCACAACGCCGCATATCGTTGAAAGGTTAAGTGGTTGTAGAGCACTGGTGTTAGAGTGTAATCATGATGCCAGTATGTTGCAAACTGGGCCATATAGCTGGGCGCTCAAAAAGCGTGTAGGCGGTGATTTAGGGCATCTAGAAAATTTAGATTCAGCAAATTTATTATCAAAATTAGATAACAGTCAGTTGCAACACATTTTGGCCGCACACCTAAGTGCAAAAAACAATACGCCCGCGCTGGCTAGGTCAAGCTTGGCAAATGTACTTGGTTGTGAAGACGATTGGGTGGGAATTGCTGATCAGCTGCAAGGTTTTGATTGGAGGGAGATTACTTCGAGCTGAGCAGAGTCAATATAGAAGCGATGGACGTAAAAAAGCCGACTAAGAGTCGGCTTTTTTCACTTCTGACTAAATGCTAATTACTTAGCAGCTTCGGCAGCAGCAGGCGCAGCAGCTTCAGCAGCAGCAGGCGCAGCAGCTTCGGCAGCAGCAGGCGCAGCAGCTTCAGCAGCAGCAGGTGCAGCAGCTTCGGCAGCAGCAGGTGCAGCAGCTTCAGCAGCAGCAGGTGCAGCAGCAGCAGCTGCATCAGCAGCAGCAGCAGCAGGAGTTTCAGCAGCTTTTTCGCCACAAGCAGTTAAAGCAAGAGCTAACAATGCAGCAAGTAAAATAGAACGTGTCATTTTTTATTCCTTAAGGTTTATAACTAGTTAAAAAAACTTTTTTCGATAACCGCTTAAAAGTTTTACCTAATTAGCTATACCGAGTGACACAAATTTTACCAGTTTTTTTTTAAAAAACCAGTGTATTTCAAGAAGAAAACGACAAAATTTCCAACAAAATGTATTATTTTCACAACAATTAACAGTTTTGTATCAATTTTGCCCTACTCCACACGAATAGACAGTGCATTGCTCTGAGATTGTTGGCCATTTTGTCTACTTAAAATAGCGCGGCTGACCTCATCTTTTTGTTGCATGGTTCCACCTAAATCAAGCCATTCGCCACGATTCACTCTAACAATGGTACTGAGCTCTTCAAAGTCTATGTATTTATTTTGGTTGAGCTGTGCAATTCTTGGTGTGATTTCTAGTTCGACTTGATTGCCTATGCTACGAGGCCGCACGGAGAATCCAGTACTGATATCCGCGAATTCCGTTGTGCGCTGAATACTTGTATAGCGCTGGGTTAGCGTGACCCATTCTTGGGTATATGGTACTGATCGCCCAACTCGAATAAATGCGCGTTCACCATCCATCACGTTGATGAATTGGTTACCATTGCTGCGTATGCTACTTTGATTGTTTTCAATATCTAGCTGAACGCCATCAGCTGCATTTCTTGGATATTTATTCGTTCCTATGGTGACGTTACCTATGCGCTTGCGGCCACTCACAGCAACGTTATCATTGTTAGTCTGTAAATTATTTTGGTGACTTACGGTAATTCTAAGATTTTGGCGTTCAACGTCTAATGTAGAGATAATTTGCTCTATTTCTATCATTTTTTCAGGGCTAGCACGAATGATTAAGTGGTTCTGCATGCCAGTTGCAGTGCCATCGCTGCCGACTAAAGGTTGAATGATAGGCAGAATGTCTTCAGCAAAATGATGTTGTAAGTCAATAATCTTAAACTCGGTTGCCGCTAATGCATTAAGTGAGAATAGTGAGAGGGTGAGTAAATAGCCTGCTAGTGAAATAGTTTGTGACCATTTGCCCATTGTTATGTCGCGGAATTTCATAAACCTAGCCTTGAAATAGTCACAACATCATGTGTCGCTTCAAGCAGTTCCTTAAACCGCGTATTGAGTAAGCCCGCGGTTGCAAGGTCGTCTAAGCCATACCTAAAGCGCGCTTGGTCGATGTGAATACGTTTAACGTAATGCTTGTCATCAGCCAATACGAAACAGTCTTTTGCATGCTTTGCCGTTTGATTAGTTTCGTACACCGTCATTTTGTGCCCGTAAATCGTTAATAAATCTAGTAAGCGTGGGCATCTGTTTTGAAAAAATCCTGTGTCTTGTAAAACAATTGTTAATTGATTGCTTGGGCTTTTATTTAAAAACGCTTGAAACAACTCATATTTTTGCTTGCTGGCAAAATCACCATGACTTAAATCTTGATCAAAAACCAATAACTCACGCTCTGCGCTGGTTAAAATGAGATTAATGGCCTCTGCGTAGAGGTGCTCACCGACCATGATCTGATCTGGAATAAGCTCGTTATTAATGTCGTTAGTCGTCATAGGTTGAAATGCCCCAATTTGAATATCTTATAAAGAATCAAAACTCAGGTAACCGACAATATACCAATCATAAAGCTGTTGCAGCAATAGTGCATCTTGAATGTTGCTAGCCTCAATATAACGTTGGTCTGCAAGCTTAGTCAGAATGTTTGCAGACTCACCTATCCATGTAGCGACCTCGCCATTGAGATAAAAATTATCTGCGGAAAATAGCATTTGGCTTTTTAAATCCAGTGCAATGCCGAGTTTTGCTAGCTTTTCACTAAAGTTACGCATAGACATTTTTTTATTCGGTTCAAATACAACATCGGCTTTAGGTTCAGAAAGATACGTTCCTAAAAACTCTGCTATCACTTTATCTGACCATTGAATCTTTTGTAAATTCGCACTGACTTTAGTAATCATTTCTTTGCCAATTTCGGCAGGGTGGTCTTGTAAGCTTAAATCTGCATCTTGATAGATTCCATCTAATACAAGCTTATCTTGATTCAATTGATCCTGCATAAAACCTAAAAACTCGGTAGCGAGCTCCTGGTTTTTAGGCGCCCTGAAGCCAATAGAATAGGTCATGCAATCTATAGCTCCATCCGACACGGCAATGCCCCAGTGCGCAAGGTGAGGCGGCAAATAAAGCATATCGCCGGCTTCAAGTAACCACTCTTGGGCGGTATCAAAGTTTTGCAAAATACGTAATGGCGCGCCCTCAACCAAACTTAAATCCGTCTGCTCGCTAATGCGCCATAGACGTTTGCCTTGGCCTTGCAATAGGAATACATCATAACTATCAAAATGTGGCCCTACACCGCCGCCATTGGGCGCGTAGCTCACCATTAAATCATCAAGCCTCGCGTGTGGAATAAAATCGAATTGCTGTAACAGGGTGGCGCCTTCTGGTAAGTGATGGTTCACACTTTGTACGAGCAAGGTCCAATTATTATCTGCTGTTGGTTTTTCAGGCAAGTTTGCAAAGGCTCCATCATCAAATGGGCCTTGTGTGGCATGCCATTTACCTTTTTTATATTCCACAATACGCGATTGCACTTCATCCTCGCAAGCTAAGCCAGCGAGTTCATCAGGACTTAACAGGCCCGTAAAGTCAGGGATAGCATTTTTAATCAGCAAAGGTTTTTTCTGCCAATATTCAGCTAGAAATGCCTCTGGCGTTAGGCCTCCGAGTAATTGCAATGGATTGTTTTTTGTTTTCATTTATTTAAAAGCTTGCTTGATAATTTAGTTGATAATTATGCCATTGCATTGATATACAGGTTGGTATATATTGAGAAAAATATAAGAATAATTTAAAAAATAAAAGTGATTAAATCGTTGCGAGATTAAATAGTTGTAAGTTGCCTGACATAATCTTTGAGGAGAGAAGTATGAACGCACCAACTGATACATCCACTAAAACCTTTCACGGCGGCTGTCCACACGACTGCCCAGATACTTGCAGCATGGTCTATACCGTTAAAGATAACAAACTTATCTCAGTCACCGGCAATAAAGACCACCCCATGACCCGCGGCGGCTTGTGCGTCAAACTCAAAGATTACGAAAAACGTCACTATCACCCAGATCGTTTGCTCTATCCGCTTAAGCGCACAGGCCCTAAAGGCAGTAAGCAATTTAAACGGATTACGTGGGATGAAGCGCTGACTGAAATTACCAGTAAATGGAAAGCTATTATCGCTAGTGATGGCCCTCACGCCATTATGCCGAATAGCTATTTGGGCAACCAAGGCTTGGTGCATGGCCTTAACGGTGGCGATGCGTTTTTTAACCGCATGGGCGCAACTGTATGTGAACGCACTTTTTGTGGTGAAGGCTCTTGTACTGCATGGTTATTAACCGTTGGCCCGACCGCGGGCGTTGACCCTGAAAGTTTTAGCCACTCCAAATATATTGTCATTTGGGCATGTAACTCAGTGAGCACTAACTTACATCACTGGCACATCATTCATGAGGCGCAAAAGCGTGGCGCAAAAGTTGTAGTGATTGATTCTTACGCCTCTAAAACCGCGAAAGAGGCTGATTGGCATATTGCGCCAAAACCAGGTACAGATGGCGCACTCGCAATGGCGATGATGAACGTGATTATTGCAGAAGGCTTAGTCGACCAAGACTATGTTGATAATTACACACTAGGTTACAAAGAGCTCGCTGAACGCGCTAAAACTCGCACGCCAGAATGGGCGGCAGAAATCACAGGCATCTCAGCAGAAGATATTCGTAAATTTGCACGTGAATACGCCACCACGCCACCAGCAGCGATTCGCTTAGGCGTAGCGCTAGAAAGAAGTTATGGAGGCAGCCAAGCCATTCGGGCGGTCACATGCTTGCCTGCGCTGATAGGCGCATGGCGCCACGTAGGCGGTGGTGCTTTGCAGTTTCCTGTATGGGAGCATCCATATAAGTTTGATGTGATTTCGCGTCCAGATTTAATTCCAGAAGGCACGCCAGTCGTTAACAACTTACAGCTAGGTCGCGTACTTACTGGTGAAACCAAACTCAATACGCCGATTAAATCGATGATGGTATGGAACACCAACCCCATCACGCAAGCGCCTGAAACCGACAAAATTATTAAAGGTTTGGAGCGTGAAGATTTATTCACAGTGGTGGCTGAACACTTTATGTCTGACACCGCAGCCTATGCCGATATTGTGCTGCCAGCCGCCATGGGCGCTGAGATGGAAGACATGGTGCTGTCGTGGGGGCATTTATACCTCACTTACAATGAAAAATGCATAGATCCACCGGGCGAGGCGCTTCCAAATAATGAAATTTTCAGGCAGCTTGCCAAACGTATGGGCTATGAAGAAGATAATTTCAAATGGAACGATACCGAGTGCCTAGAGAATTACGTGGATTGGGCTTCACCCACCTGCGAAGGCATTGATTTAGATTATTTGCGCCAACACGGCTTTGCACGCTTGAAAGCCTTTGGCGATAAAGATATCCGCGCACGGCATGCCAAAGGGGAGTTCCCTACGCCCAGTGGCAAATGTCAATTCATCGCAGAAGGTGCTAAAAACTTTGTGGCAGGGCCTTTCCGCCAAATGTACGAAGGCTTTCAACCGGGTGAGGATATAGACCCACTACCTGATTATGTGGCGTCGCGCGAAACGCCTGATACAAACCCAGCTTTGGCGGCTAAGTATCCTTTGAATATTATTTCGCCCAAGAGTCATAGTTTTTTAAACTCATGCTATGCCAATGTGACGGAGAAGATTAAAGGGCAGGGCGAGCAGTTTGTGATGATTAATCAGTTGGATGCTGCAGCACGTAATATTAAAGCGGGCGATATAGTGAAGGTGTTTAATGACCGTGGTGCATTTGAAGGTTTGGCGAGAATTTCGGATGATGTGAATGCTGGGATTGTGGTTGCAACGCTTGGGTATTGGAGGCAGTTGAATAATGGGACGGTGAATTGTATTAGTTCAGCGGAGTTTGGGGATATGGGGCATTCGACTACGTTTAGTGATAATTTGGTGGAAGTGAGATTGGGGTAATTTATCTTGAGTATCCGCCATAAACTTATTTTGGCGGATACAAACTTTCATAAACGTTTTTCAATAAACGAGACATAGCAAATGATGGTCTCTTAGCATCATTTGTAAGTATATAGTCCCCATTTATTGTGTATGCCATGCTTAAATAAGCCCAGCCCAACGCACCAACAATGTATTTAGCAAACTCTATAAGTTCTGTAAGTGCTCCCCAAGTCGGTCCGCTCACTAATTTATTTTCGTTATGAGCCATTGCCTTATCTCTGAGTGTTTTTAGTTTTTCCATAGCTTCTGAGTGGCTAGTCATTAATTCATTATTAAAGTAATTGGAAAATAATAGCGGGAACTCTGTTGGATTAACTTTTATAGACTTAATTAACTCTATAGGTACATTTCTAGTCTTAAGCAAAAGCTCTAATTGGAATGGCTCTCTTATTTCTGGAAGTTCATGTGCAAATTCAACAAGATGTTTAAAAACACCTTTTATACATCTTGTTGGGTATCGTTTGCTTGGTTCATCGTAAACTCTTGCTACAGCCAAGATTGCTTCTGTATTAAGCGCTCGCTGAAGAGTACCGAAAAGCTCTGAGAAATTACCACGATTAGCGCTATTTATGTCAGTCGCCCGCTCACCGATTTTTTCAAGCAAGAACAGTGCGCTTTCCATGCGAAAAATGTCTTCTACAAGACCATTTTTTATAACATCTTCGATTTGATTACGAGTTTGCATTGACTACATAATAGGTTGATTGAACTATATTAGCAATTTTGATGATGTCGCTCTCGCGCGACATGCGAGTTACTTTCTTTTGCTTAGCCAAAAGAAAGAAACCAAAGAAAAGGCTACCCCCTACCGCTTGATTCCTGTTCTGCTAAGTTTCATGGGCGGCAATCGGAAACTCGCTACGCTCAAACAGCCGCTTGCCGAAAGCTCCCATGAAGCTGAGCAGAACAGGCGCGGTAGCAGGGGACTCAATTCAAAAACGGTGAGTTTCATGGTTGGTGGACTAATGCAAAAACCTCTCGTACGTCATTCCCGCGTAGGCGGGAATCCAGTTTAGGAGGTGGTCATATATGGTTGTTGATGGATGTAATCTTGGAATTCACGTCGCCTAGATTCCCGCCTACGCGGGAATGACAGTAAGTGGTCGCTTACTCAGTCTGCTGTTATTTCGGGAATCATAAATACTCCGTCATTCCGTGCTCGACACGGAATCTAGTGGCTTTAGTTTTGACTTGCAGCTTTATTCAAAAAAACGACTTTATTCTTACCTGAATTTTTAGCGTGATACATCGCTTTATCCGCAGCCATCATGAGTTTTTTTGGGGTGAATGCATCTGAGCGGTGAACAGCCACGCCTATACTTACACCAACAGATAGCATGGCATTTTCGACTGGAATCGGATTTTTTAATGCGTTGATAAGTCGGTTGGCTAGTGTTTCTAGCTCGTCTTTGTCTTTAAATTTTTGCACGATTAAAGTAAATTCGTCCCCGCCCAAGCGAGCTAAGGCATCGTGTTCTCTTAAACAGTTTTGAAATAGCTGGCTGACGGTAATGAGAAGTTGATCGCCTATTGCATGGCTGTATTGGTCGTTGACGGTTTTAAAATTGTCTAAGTCCATATAAAAAATGGCATATTTTTGTTTTTCTATAATCGCATTATCGTGAATGTTTTGTAGCCTGTTTTCAAATCCACGTCTGTTTAGTAAGTTGGTGAGTGGGTCATGTGTGGCTTGATGACTAAGGTGATCAACCTTGTTTGAGCTGGATAAAATGACTTTAAATAAGTGTAGTGTGTGTAAATATGAAAAGATCAATATGCCGAAAATCATTACTGCTAGACTGACGCCTGCAATAATGCTGTAACGGATAGTTGTTTGCATACGGTTACTAAGTGTATGCCGACGCTCAAGCAGATCTTTGTCAGCTTCCATTAATGCTGTGCGGATATTATCCATAACGGCCTTGCCGCGGTCTTTAGATAAGCTAAGGTGAGAGGCATATGAACCGGCATTGAGTTGCACTGAGGTGCTGGCTTCTATAATGCTAAATTTATCGTCGCAGAGTCGCTGTATTTTTTCTAAAATTGGCGCTAGAGAGGGTAGCTTCTCGCTACTTTTAGAGAGTTTATCTAAGGTTTTATACGCCTGAATTTTACCTTCATTGTAATGATCGAGAAACGTGACATTATTTGTGATTAAATATCCGCGCTGACTGGTTTCAGCATCTAATACCGCATTTCTAAGTGTGATAATGTTAAAGCGTTGCGTGTCGATGAAGTCTTTGTTCTTCTCGATTTTGTTTAAATTGTACATCGTATAAAAAAGACTCAGCATGACCACGCTAATTAATAGCGACGCTGCAAGCAGCGGATAGATGATTTCTTTCTTATAGTTCAACATGTATAACTTAGGGTTAGCATTCCAGTAATTTTAATTATAATAGCGCTAAGATAAATGTCATTTCACAGACACCAGCAACTTTACCCATCAATTTAAAAGATTAAGCCCAATATGAATATATACGCTATGGCAAAACCTTTGTTGTTTTGCTTAGATGCCGAGGTCGCGCATGATGTCACTATTAAGAGTCTAAAGCTAGCGACTAAGTTGCATTTAACGCAATGCTTAAACCAAGCGCCTACCTGTCAGCCAAGAACAGTCATGGGGATTACGTTCCCTAACCCAGTGGGTTTGGCTGCGGGTTTAGATAAAAATGGCGCGGTGATTGATGGCATGGCTGCATTAGGTTTTGGTTTTATTGAAGTGGGCACCGTGACACCGCGACCTCAACCTGGTAACCCTAAGCCTCGTTTGTTTCGGGTAAAAGAGGCGCAAGGCATTGTTAACCGCTTTGGCTTTAATAACTTGGGTGTGGATAATTTAATCGAGAACGTGAAAGCAGCACAATACAAAGGCGTGTTGGGTATTAACATCGGCAAAAATTTTGATACGCTGATGGAAAATGCGGTAGATGATTATTTGATTGGTATGCAAAAAGTGTATGCGTACGCCAGCTATATCACCGTGAATATTTCATCGCCTAATACTAAAAACCTACGTGCTCTACAAGAGAAAGAGGCTTTGTCTCACTTGCTGGCTACGCTCAAATTAGAACAAACCAAGCTCGCAGATCAGCATGGTAAATATGTGCCTATTACCTTAAAAATCGCGCCAGACCTAGAACTTGAGCAAGTGAATGAAATCGCTGATTTGTTGATGCAACATAAAATCGACGGTGTGATTGCGGCTAATACAACTTTATCTCGCGAAAAGGTGCAGGGCATGGAGCATGCAGAAGAAACCGGCGGCTTATCTGGTGCGCCTGTACGTTCGAAGTCAACGTTGGTGATTCAACAACTATCACAACGCTTGCAAGGTGCTTTGCCGATTATTGGTGTGGGTGGTATTTTGAGCGGAGCGGACGCGGTTGAAAAAGTCGCAGTGGGGGCAGATCTTGTGCAAGTGTATAGCGGGCTGATTTATAAAGGGCCTAAGCTAGTGCATGATATTTGTAAAACACTTGGATAGTTTTAAAGTGTAATGGCTTTACCAATCCTATATTCATATCGACGTTGTCCTTACGCCATGCGTGCGCGTATGGCACTTAAGCTGGCCGGGATTGATGTTGAGATTCGTGAAATTTCATTACGCGATAAACCAGCACACATGCTGCAAGTTTCACCTAAAGCCACTGTACCTGTGCTGGTGCTGCAAGATGGCACAGTGATTGAGCAGAGCTTGGATATTATGCATTGGGCATTGCAACAGCATGCTCTAGGCGCCAATGCCTCTGCAAGTGCTGATACACTTATTCTTGAGAATGATACTGCGTTTAAACAGGCTTTAGATGCTTACAAGTATCCCGAACGTTACCCAAGTAAAACGCAAATACAGCATCGGGCGGATGGTGAAGTGTTTTTGCAAAAGCTTGAGAACCTGCTGCTTGAAAATATATATTTATTCAGCACCACGCCTAGCTTGGCTGATATTGCAATCTTCCCATTTGTACGCCAGTTTGCTGCGGTAGACTCTGCTTGGTTTGAAGCTGCATCTTATCCAAAACTGCAGCTTTGGCTGAGTAGACTTATTGAATCTGAATTGTTTATCAGTGTGATGGAAAAACAGCCAACTTATATTGAATAAGCTGGCTGTTGTTTTTACTACTAGAAATAATGCAAATTTAAACTTCTGCTAATGCGCTTTCTGATGGCGCTTTATCATCCGCAAAAATCAATTTCACTTCATCTTTGCTGTCAATATCCACATGTACGCTGCCGCCGTTGGCTAGTTTGCCAAACAATAACTCATCGGCAAGCGCTTTGCGAATCGTATCTTGAATCAATCTAGCCATTGGCCTTGCACCCATCAATGGATCAAAACCTTTTTTGCCCAAGTAAGCTTTCAATGCATCACTAAAAGTCACTTCCACTTTTTTATCATGCAATTGGTCTTCAAGTTGAATCAAGAATTTATCAACAACACGAATAATAATGTCTTGTGACAATGCGGCGAATGACACGGTTGCATCCAAACGGTTACGGAACTCAGGTGAGAATAAACGTTTAATATCAGCTTGCTCATCACCTGCTTGTTTCGCATTGGTAAAGCCAATGTTTGCTTTAGACAAGTTCTCTGCGCCAGCATTGGTCGTCATGATAATCGTGACGTTTCTAAAGTCGGCTTTGCGACCGTTGTTGTCTGTGAGCGTGCCGTGATCCATCACTTGCAACAGAATGTTGAAAATATCAGGATGCGCTTTTTCAATTTCATCAAGCAACAATACGCAATACGGATGCTTAGTAATCGCTTCGGTCATCAAACCGCCTTGCTCAAAACCTACATAGCCTGGAGGCGCACCAATCAAGCGGCTCACGGCATGGCGCTCCATGTATTCACTCATATCGAAGCGAATCAATTCAATGCCCATAATGTAAGCCAATTGCTTAGCCACTTCAGTTTTACCCACACCAGTCGGGCCGCTGAATAAGAAGCTACCTACAGGTTTGTTGTTGCCACCTAAGCCGCTGCGTGCCATTTTAACGGCAGAGGTAAGCGCTTCAATAGCATTGTCTTGACCAAACACCACGGCTTTTAAATCGCGCTCAAGTGTTTTAAGTGCACTTCTGTCATCCGCAGATATGTTTTTAGGCGGAATACGAGCGATCTTGGCAATGATGTCTTCAATCTCTTTGTTACCAATGACTTTTTTCTGTTTAGATTTCGGCAAGATACGTTGTGCAGCTCCAGCTTCATCAATCACGTCAATTGCTTTATCTGGCAAATGGCGGTCATTAATGTATTTAGCAGAAAGCTCTGCTGCTGTTGTTAGCGCAGACGCAGAGTATTTCACCCCGTGATGCTCTTCGAATCTTGATTTCAAACCTTTCAAAATTTCAATGGTTTCAGCCACGCTAGGCTCAGTCACATCGACCTTTTGGAAGCGACGTGATAGCGCATGATCTTTTTCAAAAATACCACGATATTCTTGGTAGGTCGTTGCGCCTATGCATTTGAGCGTACCGTTTGATAACGCTGGTTTTAACAAGTTGCTAGCATCTAACGTGCCACCACTGGCTGAACCTGCACCTATCAAAGTATGAATCTCGTCAATAAACAATATTGCATCTGGATTTTCAGCAAGCTGTTTCATTACCGCTTTTAAGCGTTGCTCGAAGTCACCGCGGTATTTTGTACCAGCCAGCAATGCACCCATATCTAACGAGTAAACCGTGGCATTGGCTAATACTTCAGGAATGTCTTTTTCCACAATGCGACGTGCTAAGCCTTCAGCGATCGCGGTTTTACCTACGCCAGCCTCACCAACTAATAGTGGGTTGTTTTTACGGCGACGGCATAGTGTTTGCACAACGCGTTCAAGTTCTGGACCTCGACCAATGAGCGGGTCAATTTTTCCAGCTGCAACTTGCGCATTTAAGTTGAGTGTGTAGTTTTCAAGTGCGCCAGCTGGAGATGCCTCAACATCAGCCTCTGTGTCAGCGCCTTCAGGTTTAGCAGTTTCACCAATTTTTGATACGCCGTGTGAAATGAAGTTCACCACGTCTAAACGCGTTACGCCTTGCTGATGTAAGAAAAATACCGCATGAGAATCTTTTTCTCCAAAGATCGCGACCAGCACATTGGCGCCAGTCACTTCTTTTTTACCAGAAGACTGCACATGTAACATCGCACGTTGAATCACGCGTTGAAAGCCTAATGTAGGTTGTGTATCGACATCTTCTTGACCGCCCACTGTTGGTGTGTGCTCTTCAATATATTGGTTTAGCTCGGTGCGTAATACCTCTAATTTCGCACCGCATGCCCGCATCACTTCGGCTGCGGTTGGGTTGTCTATCATGGCAAGTAGCAAATGCTCAACCGTAATGAGCTCATGACGCTTTTGTCTAGCGTCCATAAATGCCATGTGAAGGCTAACTTCTAACTCTTGAGCAATCATTTCATAACCCTCTAAATTTAAATTCCATATTTCAATATTGCAGTTTTAATGTGTAGGCAGATGCTAAGCTGGTTCTGTTACACACTGCAAAGGATGCTGCTGATCTCTTGCGTAGCTAAGTACTTGATTCATTTTTGTTTCTGCAATATCTTGTGGGTATACCCCACACACTGCTAAGCCCTCTGTATGTACTTTGAGCATAATTTGCGTCGCTTGTTCACGGCTTTTGTTAAAAAAACGCTCTATACACTCAACAACAAACTCCATAGGGGTGTAGTCGTCGTTTAATAACAAAACATTAAACATAGGCGGCAACTTGGGCTTCGCCACTTCCGGCTTAAGTGCAACATCATTTTCAAAGGGCTTGGCGTTTTTCTGTAACTGGCTCATATGAACCTATTTTGAGCCAAACCACAGAAATTTCAAGCCCAATTTCAATAGGGTTATCGTAAATCATTAAATAAAATTCATTGCGTGGAATAAACGTGCAAAATAGCGGCTGATTGTCAGCAATTATTTTATGCGAGTTATTGAGTTTGAATCAGGCTGCACCAAGTAGAGCAGGCCTGTATTGGTTAGGGCAGAGTGAAAGTAGAAGGATGTTTTAAGGGAAGATTTTAACGCTTTTAACAATACGATCTTGCGTCTGGATTATTTCTATTACGTGCGTACCCACTTTAAAGCTGGTGTTGGATTCTGGAATATCTTCAAAATGCTCTAGAATTAGGCCATTGATCGTGCGCGGACCTTCCAGTGGTAGGCTTAGGTTTAACTTCTTATTGAGGTCGCGCAGTGTGCTGCTACCATCTACTATCCAACCGCCATCATCATCTTTGCGGTAACTACCTAGGCGAGATGGCGACTGCGTTGTAAAGTCGCCTATCATTTCTTCTAAAATATCTTCTAAAGTCACCAGACCTTTAAATTCGCCATATTCATCTACAACCAGTGCTACGCGTTGTTGTTTTTCTTGAAATTGCTGAATTTGTGTATAAAGCGGTGTGCCTGAGGGTACAAAATAAGGCTCGGCAATCACTTCCCGTAGCATTTCTTTATCAAAGTCGTCACTTTCATGGTGCGCACGCAATTGCGACATCACTTTACGCAGATGCAGTATGCCGATAATTTCTTCGTTTTCACCTTGTCGAACGGGCAAGCGCGTATGTTGGCTATTCGAAATCTGCTGCATAACTTCATCAAGCGGTGCGTCGAAATCTATACTTTCTACCAAGGTATGAGCTGTCATGACGTCATCGACGGTAATTTTTTCTAAATCAAATAGATTTAATAATATCGACCTGTGCTTTTTGGGAATGAAGTGACCCGCATCAGTGACGATGCTGCGTAACTCTTCTGTGGTAACGGCGTGATGGGCTTCTGCAAAATTGGCTTTCATGCCCAATAAATACATAAAGCCTTTTACGAAAAGATTGACGAACGAAACGATGGGGTTAAATAACCAGAGCAAAGGATAAAGCAAATAGCTACAGGCAAAGGCAAACTTCTCAGGATGAGCTGCGGCAATCACTTTGGGCGATATTTCACTGAACACTAAAATGACGAATGTCAGTGCAAGCGAGCCTGCCGCGAGCACGTATTCACCCTCACCAAATAATTGATGGCTGATGACCACTTCTAAGGCTGATGAGCCCACAATACACAGCGTGTTGCCTAAGAGAATAACGCCTAATAGTTTGTCAGTTTTCGATAGTAATACACTGGCTAAGCGTGCTCCACGATGGCCTTGCCTTGCCAAATGTTTCATCCGATAACGGTTGACTGACATAAGGCTTGTTTCTGAGATTGAGAAAAAAGCAGTACACAGCAGTAGCAATACCAGAATGCCAAACTGCGAGCTTAAGGAAATATTATCCAATGGGATCTAATTTGTGAGATGTAAGATAAACAGAGTGTATACGGCAGAGGGGTAAAAAATCAAGTGCAATGTATATGCACTTGATTGATTTATTTGAAGTTTATGTAATCTTTAAGAGGCGAATTCAGAAGGGTCTGGTTCAACTACGACTTCTTTCTTTCCGCCTTCTTTTTTCTCAATATCACCAATTAAGTTGGCGCGATTAACACCTAGCCACATAGCGATTGGACACGCGACCAATACTGAAGAGTAAATGCCGAACAAAATACCAATGGTTAGCGCTAATGCAAAGTTATGCAATACTTCGCCACCGAATAACAGCATTGAGCCGACCATAGTTTGCGTCATAGTATGCGTGATAATCGTACGAGACATAGTGCGGGTAATCGCGTTATCAATCACTTGAACCACGCTAGCTTTACGCATTTTGCGGAAGTTTTCACGTACTCGGTCAAACACAACTACAGATTCATTCACTGAGTAACCTAAAACAGCCAGAATCGCGGCCAATACCGTTAGATTGAATTCCCATTGGAAGAAAGCAAAGAAACCTAAAATAATCACCACGTCATGCATGTTGGCGATAATCGCAGCCACTGCAAAACGCCACTCAAAGCGTAACCATAAATAAAGCATAATGCCTAAACTTACGAAAAATAGCGCTAAACCGCCATTTTCATAAAGTTCATCACCGACTTGCGCGCCTACAGCCTCTACGCGACGAACTTCAGCTGTAGAGTCTGCTGCGACCAATGCAGCTTTTACTTCCTCAGAAAGTTTAGCCACTGAAACGCCAGTTTTAACTGGTAAGCGAATCAATACGTCATGGCTAGAGCCGAAGTTTTGTACAGTCGCCTCTTTCAAACCTATGCTATCAACTGCTTTACGAACACTTTCTAAGTTTGCTGCTTGTGGGTAGTTCACTTCCATCACCGTACCGCCAGTGAAATCTACGCCGAAGTTCAATCCACGAGTCGCTAAAAATACAACGGCTAATATGAATGTCACCAATGAAATTGCGGTCGTTAGGCGACCGTAACTCATAAAGGGAATATCTTTTTTAATTCTAAATAATTCCATAATTTTTACTCTTAAAATTTAGATTGCATTTGTTTGAGACTGTTTACTGTTGCTTAGCCTTTGTAAATTTGACCGATTGACAACTTAGTAAGCTTACGGCGATAACCGTAAATCAAGTTCACTATTGCACGTGATACCAACACCGCACTAAACATTGAAGTCAAAATACCCAGAACGTGTACTACCGCAAAGCCTTTAATTGGACCAGTACCAAACATGAATAAGGCCAAACCTGCAATCAGTGTTGTAACGTTTGAGTCTAAAATGGTATCCCAAGCGCGCTCGTAACCAGCATGAATACTTGCTTGTGGTGTGTTGCCATTACGCAACTCCTCACGAATACGCTCATTAATTAACACGTTGGCATCAATCGCCATACCAAGTGCTAGCGCAATAGCCGCCAAGCCTGGTAGGGTAAGTGTTGCTTGCAGCATGGATAGAATCGCAACCAAAAGAAGCAAGTTAATCGCTAGGGCAGTCACTGAAACTGCACCAAAAGCCACGTAGTAAATCATCATCATCACCGCAATTGCAGCAAAGCCCCATAGGGTTGAATGAATGCCGCGGTTGATATTGTCTTGTCCCATGCTAGGGCCTACGGTACGCTCTTCAACAATGTCCATAGGTGCGGCAAGCGCACCAGCACGTAATAGCAGAGCGATGTCGGTAGCCTCTTGTGTATTTGCCATACCAGAAATCTGCACGCGACCGCCGCCAATTTCTTCGTTAATTGTTGGAGCAGTAATCACTTCAGTACTGCCTTTTTCAATCAGCAATATCGCCATGCGTTTGCCAACATTTTCACGTGTCACTTGTTGGAAAATACGTGCGCCACGTGCGTCAAGAGTAACGTTTACTGTTGATCTGCCAGATTGGCTATCTACGCCAGGACCTGCATCTGTAATGTAATCACCCGTGAGTACTACGCTCTTTTTAACCAAAACTGCACGGCCATCGCGGTTTTTGAATACATCATCGCCTATTGGAGCTTGACCTTTTTCCGCTTTTTCTAGCGTAGCAGCATCGCTTTTCTCTTCATCAACCATGCGAATTTCTAGTGTCGCAGTACGACCTAAAATCTCTTTTGCTTTTGCTGTATCTTGCACGCCTGGCAACTGGACTACAACACGGTCAGCACCTTGTTGTTGAATGATAGGTTCTGCAACTCCTAACTCGTTAATGCGGTTATGTAGTGTTTGAATATTTTGTTTAATCGCGAAATCTTGAATAGATTTTTGTTCAACCAAATTAAGTGATGCTTTTAGAATTTTTTCTTCGCCAATGGTTGATTCTTCTAGCGTTAAGTTTGGATACTCTTTAGCAATCACTGCATGAGCTTTGGTCAACTCTTCTGCATTATTGAAATGAATTTGTACCGTTTCGCCTTCACGTGACACGCCAACGTAAGAGATACGCTCTTTACGCAGCGCGATTTTGAAATCGCCTACAAAGCGTTCAGCCGCTTTGCTTAAAGCGGCTTTCATATCTACTTGCATTAAGAAATGCACACCACCACGTAAATCCAAACCTAGATACATTGGTTTAGCACCCAAGCTGCGCAACCAGTTAGGAGAACGCGAAAGCAAGTTCAAAGCTACGGTGTAATCTGTGCCTAAATTTGCCTGCAATACATCTTTAGCACGGATTTGCGTATCAGTGTTCTTAAAGCGCGCTTTTACGCCACGCGCATCTTGATACACGCCATCATATTCAATCTTCTCTTGCTTAAATATATCCTCAACCTTGTCCAATAAAGCTGAGTCAAGTTTGGTGGTACTTTTAGCAGGGGTGATTTGTACGGCTGGAGATTCCCCGAAGAAGTTTGGAATCGTGTAAATCAGCCCAATCAAAATCATGACTGCAACAAGGATGTTCTTCCACATTGGATAGCGGTTCATAGTATGGCTCTAATCAATAACGTTGTGGTGTCGAAAAAGTCTTAATCAATAGTGCTTAAATGCTCTTAATCGTGCCTTTAGGCAATGCGCTTTGTACCGCTTGTTTTTGCACGGTAATTTCAATGTTTGCAGCAATCTCAAGGCTCACAAAAGACTCAGTTACTTTAGTCACTTTGCCTACAATGCCGCCGCTAGTCACCACTTCATCGCCTTTTTGCAAAGCTGTAATCATCTCGCGCTGTGCTTTTGCCGCTTTCATTTGCGGACGAATGATCATGAAGAAAAATAATACAAAAATAACAACGAGCGGAAGAAAACTCATTAAATCGCCACCTGTTGTAGCGCCTGCTGCGTATGCATTTGAAATAAACACGTTGAACTCTCTTTATAAATGAACTGGATATTGTAAAAAATTAGCTTCGGATTTTAACACAGACTGTTATTTATTGCAGACTCGATACGATTGGTATGTAACTCGCTGGTTTGTAAGATGTGAGATTTTGTTTAGGTGTGTGATGATGAGTATTTATGTGTATGTTTTTTTATGCATTTGCTTACCTTGATATAGGCTTAGTTATTGTTATAGACTACGGCAGTGGTATTACCCATATTTAAAACTTAAATATTTGGAAAAAAATAATGAAAAATCTTTTACTTGGTTTGTTTTGTTTATTGAATTTTAATTTGGCATCTGCACAGACTATTAACTTCGACGATTTGGCTGGTGATTTTAACCCAGTGCCAGAAGGTTATGCAGGATTGAGCTGGAATACATCTAATTTGACTGGAGTAGTGGATGTTGCCCCTTTTCTTGTGCCAGGGGTTGACTATACGGGAATTCAAAATAATGCCTTATTCAATGCTTATGGATATCAAGGACCGAATACGACAATCATAAGAGCTATAAATGGTGGAGCTTTTGATTTTTTAAGTGGGTTTTGGTCGGCCGGAGTAACTGGTAATGCAGACATCTCATTCGAAGGTTATGTCAACAATCAGTTGGTTTTTAGTAGTGCGACGTATAATCTAACGGGAAGTGCTGTTACGCCAGTTACTCTTAACTGGCTGGGTTTAGATTCACTTAAAATTTCAAGCACTTCAGCAATTTGGATTGCTGATAATTTACAAGTCAATGTTTTGAGCTCGCCTGTACCAGAACCGGAAACTTACGGCATGCTTGTTGTTGGACTAGGGCTGATTGCTACAGTGATACGCCGTCGCAAAAGTGCGCTCTAAAGTTGTGAAAATATGCCCTGTAAGCCAATATTCATGAGGGTTACAGGCACGGTGTTTATGTGTTCAGTTGAGTGCGTTTTATTGCAAACTCTGTTTTAAAAGCTTCAAAAGTACCTGCTTCAATTGCACTTCGCATGCTTGCCATCAACACTTGGTAATAATGCAGATTGTGTATGGTGTTTAAACGCGCGCCTAGAATTTCGCCTACTCTGTGTAAATGGTGCAAATAGGCACGGCTGAAGTTTTGACAGGTGTAGCAAGCGCAATCAGCATCTAAAGGTTGGATGTCAGTTTTATAGCGGGTATTTTTAATTTTCACGTCGCCATATTGGGTGAATAGCCAGCCGTTGCGAGCGTTGCGAGTCGGCATTACGCAGTCGAACATATCGATACCTTGCGAAACTGCTGCGACTAAATCCTCTGGCGTACCAACGCCCATCAAGTAGCGTGGTTTGTTTTGTGGCATTTTAGGGGCGGTGTGTGCCAATATGCGCAGCATATCTTCTTTTGGTTCGCCCACTGATAAGCCGCCAATGGCAAAACCATCAAAATCAATTTCAGTTAAACCTGCTAGTGATACGTCACGCAATTCTTCGAACATGCCGCCTTGAATGATGCCAAACAGCGCATTGCTATTGCCTTGATGCGCATCTTTGCTGCGCTTTGCCCAGCGCAAACTTAATTGCATTGAGTCGTTCGCTTCTTTTAAAGTCGCAGGGAAGGGCGTGCATTCGTCAAAAATCATCACGATGTCGCTGTTCAATACTTTTTGAATGCGCATGGATTCTTCTGGTGTTAAAAAGCAGGTGTCGCCATTGATGGGGCTTTTAAACTTCACGCCTTCTTCCGAAATTTTACGCATCGCGCCTAAGCTGAATACTTGGAAACCGCCTGAGTCTGTCAGTATTGGGCCATCCCATCCCATAAATTTGTGCAAGCCGCCATGCGCTGCAATCACCTCTAAGCCAGGTCGTAACCATAGGTGGAAAGTGTTGCCTAAAACGATGTGTGCATCAATTTCTTTAAGCTCGAGTGGCGACATCGCTTTTACCGTGCCATAAGTGCCCACTGGCATGAATGCAGGTGTTTGCACATCGCCATGCGCTAGGTGAACAGTACCGCGACGGGCAAGGCCATCTTGTTTGTGTAAGGTAAATTGCATGGTAGGGCTATTTGAACCGTCTTTTAAGAACCCGCGATTTTATCACAAGGCTTTGCTATACTCATTTTTGTATCAATAAACCACAATAAACTTTAATAAAAAAGCAATGTTTATTCATTAACTTAGCCAATATGCTTATAGATATCACACGATTAGCCATGATTGGTCTGGTTAGGCTTTTAGTCGGTGCTCATCCGCGCTGGGTAGGTGCTGCGCCAAGTGTGGCGCAAAGTATTTACTTTACGAATCACACCAGTCATTTAGATACGCTGGCTTTATGGGTTGCATTACCTGCAGCTATTCGCGCAAAAACCAGACCAGTAGCCGCTAAAGATTACTGGGGACGTGGCAAAATTAAGCGCTTTATTGCATTAAAAGTGCTTAATGCTGTGCTAATCGACCGGGAAGTTTCGCGCCATAGCGACCCATTAGCACCGTTGTTAGCTGCGCTTGCTGCGGGTGATTCGTTGATTCTTTTTCCAGAAGGCACTCGTAAAGCGCAGGCTGAGCCTAGCGATTTTAAAGGCGGTTTGTATCATTTAGCCGAAGCCTTTCCTCATGTAAAACTTATCCCAGTTTATTTAGATACACTGCATCGCTGCATGCCCAAAGGCAGTTATTTGCCTGTGCCGTTAATTTGTACGGTGAGATTTGGCGCTACGCTTACATGGCAAGCCGATGAGCATAAAAAAGCATTTCTAACGCGTGCTCGCGCTGCGATTTTGAGTTTGATTTAAGGGTAAATTGAATGAAGGTAAGTACATGCTAACTCACTTTGCTAATACGCTTGAAGCGCTAGACCCAACGCATAAATTTTATGGGTTGATAGGCGCTGTAGCCGCATTATTGCTCATTGCCTCTATTGTTGGTTGGGTGTTGAAACGCCAGCTGCTGACCAAAAATAATCCATCGGAAAAATCACTCAAGCTCATTAATAATCTCATTTCACGGGTGAATGCATGGTGGGTGATGGTTGCTATTCTCGTTATTGCCTTTTTGGCTGGGAAGTTGGGTACTATTATTTTATTTGGCTTTATTTCATATTTTGCATTGCGTGAATTTATGACGCTTACGCCAACACGCGCAGGCGATCACCGCACATTGTCATTAGCCTTTTTTCTGCTGATACCTTTACATTATTATTTGATTTACACTAATTGGTACGGCTTGTTTAGCGTACTTATCCCCGTTTATGCTTTTTTATTGATGCCCTCTATTTCAGTGCTCGCGCAGGATACCGAACATTTTTTAGAGCGCGCAGCTAAAATTCAATGGGGTGTGATGATTTCTATTTATTGCATCAGCCACGCGCCAGCATTGCTTTTGCTGCCAATTACGCACTTTGAGGGACAAAATACCTTACTGCTGTTTTACTTTTTGCTGATCGTTCAATTGAGTGATGTGCTGCAATATGTATTCGGTAACTTGTTTGGTAAAACTAAGGTTGCGCCTGTTGTCAGCCCTAATAAAACGCTGGAAGGTTTAATCGGCGGTGGTTTGTCGACAATTTTAGTAGGTACTGGATTGTGGTGGATTACGCCATTCACACCACTGCAAAGCGCAGGTATGGCTACGGTCATTGTCGCGATGGGTTTTTTGGGTGGCTTGGTGATGTCTGCCATCAAGCGCAGTTTGGGCGCTAAAGATTGGGGTAACATGATAGAGGGCCATGGCGGCATGTTAGACAGAATGGATTCTGTGAGTTTTGCCGCACCGGTTTTCTTTCACCTAGTGCGGTATTACTTTACGCCGTGAGCCACTTAAGTAAATTGTTTGCTACAGCTAGTGTTTGATATACTAGCTCACCTTAATTTTAAATGGTTGTTCAAGCATGACTGAACCTAACGACAAGATTAAATCTAACGATAAAGTAAAGCGCAGGGAAACCGATAGCGCAAGCTTGCGCCACCGTGGTATTTATTTGCTACCGAATTTGTTTACTTCAGCAGCATTATTCTCAGGTTTTTTTGCCATTGTGCAGGCCATGAATGGTAATTTTGAACTCGCTGCAATTGCGATATTTGTGGCAATGGTATTAGATGGCTTAGATGGTCGTGTTGCTCGTATGACCAATACACAAAGCGCCTTTGGTGCAGAATACGATAGCCTTTCAGATATGGTATCTTTTGGCGTTGCGCCAGCGCTTATACTATATATATGGGCATTGAAGCCTCTGGGTAAATTAGGCTGGCTAGCGGCATTTACTTATTGCGCATGTGCTGCATTGCGTTTGGCAAGATTCAACACTAAATTAGATGATGACAATCAAGATAAGCGCTACTTCCAAGGCTTACCTAGCCCAGGCGCAGCTGCATTATTGGCTGGTTTTGTATGGGTTTCTTACGAATATGGTGTGAGTGGTCGTGATGTATTCTTCGGTGTATTGCAATGGAAATGGATGGCTTGGGGCCTCACTATATTCGCGGGTCTTTCTATGGTGAGTGATTTGCGTTATTACAGCGGCAAAGACATTAACCTAAAAGAAAGCGTACCATTTTTTGTGATTTTGGCCATTATGTTAGTGATTGTGCTGATTTCATACAGCCCGCCAGAAGTGTTGCTGTTCGTGATGGCATCATATGCGCTGTCAGGTTACATCATGTGGATACAGGAAAAATTTGAGAAAGTTAAACCTGAGTAAATCTTTAACTTTACGATTCTTGCCATTTGAAGTTGCGCTCATCAAATTAAACACTTGCGCAACTTTGTAAAAAATACTATATTTATATCACTATGTTTATTTCACATATTTCATCAGTTATTTATGCGGCTAGCGTCGTCGCTAGTGCATTGTTATTACGCAAACTTTTTGCGTTACGTACTGCTGCGCTCCGTAGCAACAATCTGCGCTAGCGCGCAAACTATACCCCCACACCCCATTGTATTAAATGCCGTTGCGTAATAATCGCAGCGAAATGCTATTATTTGTGCTCAATGCATTTGAGTTAGATAGCGCCAAAATTAAACAGAATAAAAGATAGGTAATTACTATGAATACAGCGACGAATCAAGCAACTAAACAAGATCAAATTATTATTTTTGACACCACCTTGCGCGATGGCGAACAAAGCCCAGGCGCAGCGATGACCAAAGAAGAAAAAATCCGTATCGCACGACAACTTGAAAAATTGGGTGTTAACGTCATTGAGGCAGGCTTTGCTGCTGCAAGCCCAGGTGATTTTGACTCGATTTCAGAAATCGCCAAAATCATTAAAAACTCAACGGTATGTTCATTGGCGCGTGCTAGTGAAAACGATGTGCGTCGTGCTGGCGAGGCAATTAAACATGCCGCTAGCGGCCGTATTCATACGTTTATTGCCACCAGCAAAATCCACATGGAAAACAAACTTCGCATGACGGAAGACCAAGTGGTCGAGCGTGCGGTGCAGGCTGTTAAATGGGCGTTGGAATACACTAAAGATGTAGAGTTTTCAGCCGAAGATGCTGTACGCTCTGATATGGACTTTTTAGTACGCGTGTTTGATGCAGTCATTGAAGCTGGCGCAACTACGATCAATGTGCCAGACACAGTTGGCTATTCAATCCCTGCGCCATGGGGCGAGCGTATGGCAACCTTAATTAAACGCGTAAAAAACAGCGATAAAGTCGTATGGTCGACGCACTGTCATAATGATTTGGGTATGGCGGTAGCTAACTCATTGGCTGCGGTAATGAACGGTGCACGTCAAGTGGAGTGTACGATTAATGGTTTGGGTGAGCGTGCAGGTAATGCGAGCTTAGAAGAAGTGGTCATGGCGATTAAAACGCGTAGCGACATTTTTAACTTAACGACAAGTATCGATGCCACGCAAATCGTCACAACTAGTAAATTAGTGTCGACTATTACTGGTTATCCAGTGCAGCCAAACAAAGCGATTGTAGGCGCAAATGCCTTTGCACATGAATCTGGTATCCATCAAGATGGCGTATTGAAGCATCGTGAAACTTACGAAATTATGCGCGCTGAAGACGTAGGCTGGAATGCTAATAAATTAACTTTGGGTAAATTGTCAGGTCGTAACGCGTTTAGAACGCGGTTGAAAGAGCTTGGCATTGAGTTGGAAACAGACGATTTGTTGAATGTGGCATTTGCAAAATTCAAAGATTTGGCTGATAAAAAGTCTGAGATTTTTGATGAAGATTTGCACGCTTTGGTGAGCGATGACTTTGTTTCTGAGGCGACAGAAAGCTTCAAATTAGTGTATTTGCAAGTGTCATCCATTACTGGCGAAGTGCCGCACGCCATTATTACCGTATCAGAAAATGGTGTTGAAACACGCGCTGAAGCTAATGGTGGTGGTCCAGTAGATGCTGCTTTTAAGGCGATTGAAACCATTGTAAGCAGTGGTGCTGAATTGCAGCTTTATTCAGTGAACAATATTACAAGCGGTACCGATGCGCAGGGCGAAGTGACTGTACGTCTTTCTAAAGGTGGTCGTATTGTAAACGGACAGGGCGCGGATACTGATATTGTGGTTGCATCGGTAAAAGCCTATTTGAATGCCTTGAATAAGATTCAGTCTAAGTCTGAGCGTGCGCATCCGCAGGTGTGATTTTCCGTAAAAATCGACCAAATACTTCCTTGCTTTTTGCTTGCCGTACTAAACGTACTGTCCGCGCTCAAGCGCCTCGTCTTTGGTCGATTTAATAACTTAACAATCGAATATGAGTAATAAAAACCAAAGCCTGCTGATTGTTTTAGCGCTGTTCTGCACCTACTTCATCTGGGGCTCAACTTATCTTGCTATTCGTTTTGGCATAGAAAGCTTCCCTCCATTTTTGATGGCGGGGATACGGTTTGCGGTAGCTGGTTCGATTTTATATATCGTGATGCGCTTTTTGGGTGCGCCTAACCCCACCAAGCGACAATGGCTAGGTGCAACTGCAATTGGCATTTTGTTGCCAGCCCTTGGCAATGGTACGGTGTGCTATGTACAGCAAACGGTTTCATCAAGTGTTGCGGCACTTTCTATTGCGACTGCGCCAATCTGGATGGCGATTTTCTCGTCTATTTGGGGGCATCACATTACCCATAAAGAATGGTTGGGTATCGCTATTGGTCTAGTGGGTATCGTGTTGCTTAATGTTGGTGGTAGCCTGCATGGCGAGTTCGCGAGTGCCATGCTGTTGATATTTGCAGCAGCTTGCTGGTCGTTTGGCTCAGTTTGGAGTAAACACATGGATTTGCCTAAAGGTTTAATGGCGAGTGCGGCACAAATGCTGGCTGGTGGTGTGGCGCTATTGATTGTAAGTGCATTTCAAGGTGAAAGCTGGCCACAACACATTAGCCCTAAGTCTTGGGGTGCTATGTTGTTCTTAGTCGTCTTAGGATCCATTGTTACTTACAGTGCTTACCAATATCTACTTAAAACCGTGCGTCCGTTAGTGGCGAGCAGTAATACGTTTGTTAACCCTGTTGTAGCATTCACAGTTGGTATTTGGTTTGCAAACGAGCATGTCACTACTAATGAATATATAGCGTTGGCGATTATTTTGCTTGGCGTATTCTTAGTCCTTTCTGAAAGTGGCAAAGAAGTTTAAACAGCCTTTAGCCTATAAAATTTAATTTAAAAGACCTTTAATATGAAACAAAATTTAGCATTATTTGACTTAGACAATACCTTGCTGGCAGGTGATAGCGACTATAACTGGAGCTTGTTTTTAATCAGCGAAGGTTTACTGGATGCAAAAACACATCAAGATCGTAACGAACAGTTTTATCAAGATTATAAAAATGGTTGTTTGAATATTACAGAGTTTTTAGCATTTCAATTGAAACCGCTATCAGAACACTCCAAACAGTTCTTAGATGAACTGCATGTTAAATACATGGATAAAGTGATTCGCCCGATGATGACGAAAAAAGCGCAAACCTTGGTGGATAAGCATAAAGCCGCGGGTGATTTGTGTGTGGTCATTACTGCAACCAATAGCTTTGTCACAAAGCCCATTGCAACGGCCTATGGCATTGAGCATTTACTTGGTAGCGATCCTGAAATGGTGAATGGTCAATATACAGGTGGCGTGACAGGTGTGCCAACTTACAAAGAAGGTAAAGTCATCCGCCTTAATCAGTGGTTAGAAGCGCGCGGTAGTAAGCTGAGTGATTACGATGTCAGCTATTTTTACAGTGACTCGCACAATGACCTGCCGCTAATGAAGCTAGTGACCAATCCTGTTGCGGTGGATGCGGATGAAACTTTAGCTGCCTATGCAAAAGCGCAAGCATGGCCAGCTATCAGCCTGCGTGACTAGTCAGTAGCTGGTTTGTTATCGACCAAGTACCACTTCAAGGATGAACTTGCTGCCGACGTAAGCCAGTACTAGTAACATAAATCCTGTTAAAGTCCAGCGAATGGCTTTTAGACCACGCCAGCCATATTGAAAGCGCCCGTATAAAAGTGCGCCATAGATAATCCAGCTGGCAATTGAAAATACAGTTTTGTGATTAAACTGCATCGGTTTGCCAAAAATCTGCTCAGAAAATAAGATGCCGCTAATCAGCGTAACGGTTAGCAGAACAAACCCCAGCGTGATGATTCTGAATAACAAGGTTTCCATCACCATCAGCGGTGGAAAGCTCGGTAATTTGATCAGTGTAGGTTTGTTATGCAAAGCACGCTCGGCGATTGTCATTAGTAAGGCATGGAATGTGGCAAATGTGAATAAGCTATAAGCCAGCAAGGCAATCCCAATATGCGCTAAGAACAAGGGTGACTCAGCCAATGGCATGAAATGATTTGTCGCATTAGAGGCTGGCAAAATTGCAAAAATAGCCGCAGGTGGTAACACGAAAGCTTGTAAACTCGTCAGTTGATGTTTTAAGTCAGCTAGCCAATAAATCAATACCGTCAGCCAAGCAATCGCTGAAAGCATATTAAAGAAGCCTAAGTTGAAGTGATTTCCAAAAATCACTTGATACAGCAACCATGCGTGAATGATTAAGCCAAGCGTTATCATGGCTGAATGCAGCTTCAAAGATTGTGAGTTTGAGGTTGTTTTATCGCCGCGCCAAAAATCTGCAGCTACCGCGATATAAATAACGAAAACTACTAAATAAGGAATTAAGTTTTGCATAACGTGATTATGGCGCAAATATGCTGTAAATATAATAGGTTGATGTAAAATCGAGTATCTAATGATTCGTAAGAGAATGCAATGCTAGAAAATCTAACCGACCGCCTACAGGGCGTCATCAAAACTTTACGTGGTCAAGCTAGGCTCACTGAAGAAAATATTTCGGATGCGATGCGTGAAGTGCGCATGGCCTTGCTTGAGGCAGACGTTGCCCTGCCCGTTGTAAAAGAGTTTATCGCGCAAGTCAAACAGCGCGCTCAGGGCCAGGAGGTGCTTCAAAGCCTAACGCCAGGCCAGGCAGTTATTCAAGTAGTGCACGACGAACTTACTGAGTTAATGGGTAAGGCAAATGTAGGCTTGAATCTAGCAGCAGTTGCTCCAGCTATTATTTTGATGGCTGGTTTGCAAGGTTCTGGTAAAACCACCACCTCAGCCAAACTTGCAAAATTACTAAAAGAGCAGAAAAAGAAAGTGCTGCTTGCCAGTGCTGACGTATACCGCCCAGCTGCGATAGAGCAGCTTAAAACACTGGCTAAACAATTAGACGTAGATTGCTTCGATAGTAACGCTACTCAAAAGCCACTAGATATTGCTGCTGCGGCTTTAGATTTCGCTAAACGCGGATATTACGATGTCATTATTTTCGATACAGCGGGTCGTCTAGGCATTGATGAAGCGATGATGGCGGAAATTAAAGCGCTGCATACCTTACTTAATCCGATTGAAACTTTGTTTGTGGTCGATGCAATGCAAGGTCAAGATGCAGTCAATACCGCAAAAGCTTTCGGCGATACCTTGCCATTGACAGGCGTAATACTGACCAAACTGGATGGTGATTCACGCGGCGGTGCGGCATTATCTGTACGTCACATTACAGGTAAGCCCATTAAATTCGTCGGCGTGAGTGAAAAGGTGGATGGCTTAGAACCATTCCACCCAGAACGTATGGCATCACGCATACTAGGCATGGGTGATGTGCTGAGCTTGATTGAGCAAGCGCATAAAAATGTCGACATGGCTGAAGCACAGAAACTCGCCGATAAAGTTAAATCAGGTAAAAACTTTGATCTGGATGACTTTAAGGCGCAGATGTCGCAAATGCGCAAAATGGGTGGCATGGGCGCGCTCATGGACAAAATGCCAGCGCAAATGGCTGGTATGGCAAATAAAATGAATCCAGATGATGCAGACAAAGCCATTCGCCGCATAGAAGGCATTATTAACAGCATGACGGCGCTCGAGCGCCGTAAACCAGAGTTGATTAAGGCTACGCGCAAGAAACGTATTGCAGACGGCTCAGGCGTGCAAGTGCAAGAAGTAAACCGTTTGCTCAAGCAGTTCGAAGAAACCCAAAAGATGATGAAAATGTTCGCAAAAGGCGGCATGGCAAAAATGATGCGTAATATGGGTAATTTGATGGGCGGAAAAATGCCCGGCATGCGTTAAAAATTAGAGCAAATATCCAATGATATTTGCTCTAAACGCATGTTCGGCGGGGTTTATGGCATGATCAGCATTAATAATATAAAAAGTTTACTTAATTTGCTAATTTAGCATTGACCAAGTACCAAGTTTCTAGCATAATTGCGCCCTTTCGTAAGTGATGCTTTATTAATAACAAAGCAGCTCTGAAAAATACCAGAAACACAAGAATTACCCATTAAGCAGTAAGTTTCACAATGGGGCGTTAGCTCAGCTGGTAGAGCAGCGGACTTTTAATCCGTTTGTCGTGGGTTCGATCCCCGCACGCCCTACCAATATCCAAGCGGTTTAGAGTGCAATATCTCTAAGCCGCTTTTTCATTAGCGTGACTAAAACGTGACAACGGTATTACGTTTCCAAGCTGACCAGAATCAATCCTGTTAGCGGCTACGGCTAAATGTTCAGTGGCAAATTTAGCGTAACGATCTACCATAGATCGAGACTTCCAACCGCCTAATTCCTTGAGTTCATCGCATGACGTTCCTGCCTGTCTATGCCATGATGCCCAAGTGTGTCTCAGATCATGAAATCTAAAATCTCCTAATCCAACACGTTCGACGGCTGCATACCAAGCGTGATTAGTAATCGCACGCTTGATCGGCTCACCTCTAAATGTGAAGCAGTAACGGGGATGATTTCCCTTTAAAGCTGCTAACACTTTTA
The DNA here is from genome assembly GCF_000093025.1 of Methylotenera versatilis 301. Taxonomy (GTDB): domain Bacteria; phylum Pseudomonadota; class Gammaproteobacteria; order Burkholderiales; family Methylophilaceae; genus Methylotenera; species Methylotenera versatilis. The sequence goes on along the minus strand of NC_014207.1, from coordinate 2,585,743 downwards.
TTGCATCGTGATTCAACGGAATACCTCGCGGAGTTCCATTTTTAGTCTTATCTAGCCAAGCCGTTCGACGTTCTAAATCGACTCGATTCCATTCAAGACCAGTAATCTCACTCGCTCGGCACCCAGTTGTTAAAGCGAATCTAACCATTGCAGCTAAATGAGGAGGGCATTCGGCAATCAACCGATCAGCCTCATCATGATTAAGCCAGCGATCTCTTTCAACCTCACCCGATAACAAACGGATTTTAGGCACAGAATCAATCCACTGCCATTCATCACGCGCCATACGAAGAATTGCACGAGTGACCGCCAAATGACGATTAATAGTTGCAATCTTATTACCACGCTTTAGCTCGCCTTGTATGATGTTCCAGATCATGTCACCGTTGATCTGATTGAGCATCATGCCGCCCAAATAAGTATCCAATCGACGGCACAAGCTACAATAACCTTTTACATCACGCAGCATTGCTTTAACTGCTAAAAACCTGACTACAGCATCTTGCCAACTACGTTCTGGTTTGATTCCGAAATGCACTTCACGATACGCATCTAACTTTATTTTAGCTAAAAACGCTTCGGCTTCTTGTCGGTTTTCAGTCCCAGCACTTTGGCGTACTCTTTTGCCGTTTGAGAGTGTTGCATTAATCCACCAGTAGCGCGAATCAGGTCTACGGTAGACTCCTTCTTGGGGTTGGTGCATATTAAATCCTTTCCAACCCGCCCTCGCTCGCGCTGCTTATATTCCTCTAACCAAAGATCTAAGTCAACTACGTCATAGACTAAGCGACGACCAAACTTGAACGCTGGAATAGCTAGTTCAGTTAATAGCGTGACACCAATTCCAAGATAAGTAGATGCCTCTTCTTTAGAAAGACAACGCACAGCAGGTAAGGGCAGGTTGTTATCTTTCATAATTATTCACCGTCTGATGCCTTGCGATAGGCTTCTTTAAGTGCTTCGTATGAATGCTGAGCTTTATTGGCAATCGTATTAAAACGCTTACCTTTAAGGGCTACATGATCTTCGACATACTCTTCAAAGGTAGAGCCCTTACCAGCAGCTCGGCTGTTCAAATGTTCATATAAACCTTTGGCGTAAGCTTTAATACCTTGCTCATAATCAACAATGCCCTCAATTGCCATATAGGAAGAAATTGCACTAAAGCCAAAGATAAATAAACTCTTACTCGATGGCACTCTTTGCGCTGTAAATTCGCGTGATAAAGCCCCGCCAGATGTCTCAAAATCAATCGAGCTTAAATAGCCCCATAATGGATGAATAGGCCAGCGAGAACGATTGGAATCACTTTCACTGGGAATAGTCAGTTTTAGCCATTCGGTTGTAGCGTAAGCCCATAAGCCATTCAAATTTGATAAGCAAACACTTAACTCTTGAGTATAAAATTGCACCAGCACATCACGTTTTATTTCAAACTCTAAGCGCCATACAGGTGTAACACCATCCCAGCCAGCTTGTTTCCATAATGGTTCTAAATATTGTTTATTACTGGTTAAGATCTCTAGAGTCTTATTGTAAAGACGCGCAGACATACCGCTACCCATACCAATTGACCAGCCTGAGAAATTACCTTTAACTGAATATTGATTGATCTTTTCTGAGCGAGTGACCCAAGCATCTCTATGCCATGAGTCCATATTTTCATTAGAAGCAAAGTCGACAAACATATCAATACGACTGACTTTGGCTTGAGATTGAATATTGCCTAGTTGCTCCAATACGGAGTTGAGATCTGTCATGACATCAGCAACAGTCTTATGTGTTAGATACTCACTCGAGATCTTGACGTAAGCCATAGGCATAGATTTAGCAGTATTGCGGGATAACTGAATACGAAAGCAATTATCATCTAAGACGTAAGGAAACATGCCTGTGCCCTTATCTTTCACCTCAAATAGATGTTCGTTGATTTCAAGTTGCGCTAGTGACTGCGCATAGAGATCGTCAGACTGTGCATACTTCTTAAGTTTATCTAGTGTGGCTTGTTGATCTGAATGTAATTCCCCAGCAAAAGAGACGTATAGACTATCAATGCCAAACCTTAAAGGCTGGATATATTCTGTATTGTTGTATTTATTAGATACTGTGTTACTAGGCGCCGTATCTAATCCAAGTTCAGGGTCTGATCCGTCCACCGCTGCGCGTGCGGGCGTGTCAGTCCCTGAATCTTGGATTTCGTCTTTAACCCCTTGCGAAATATTAACTAAATCGAGTTTATGACTTGAGTGCATATAAATTCCTTATCCATCGGTAGCCATGCAATTGCTTGCTACAACGGATATGAACTTTATGCATGATGAATAGCTAATGCAGCCATCTCATTTTAGAATTTGAAATGGTTGCCTATTTTTTTATGCTTACGAATTAACTCACTGATATTATGCTGTGCGCTTGACGTGTTGGCGTAAATGCCAAGATCTATAACCAATTCATTTATTTTTTTATCTGAGAGATCGGACGCATTGCTTTCACTTAACAACTGCATTAGAAACCTAAAGTCATTTAAGTACTTAGCTTGAGATCCAGTTTTGCCTTTTAAGGCTTTTTGTGACTCATTAAGAAATTCCTTATCATCTAAAAGAATAGCTCTGCACAGGTGATCTTGGAAAGTAGAGCTTGTGATGATGTTGGGATCTATCCTAATTGCCTTGAATAACCAAGACATAGCACCATCAACGTCAGCTTTAACTTCTGCAAAAATATCGTGGATATACCGACCATAAATGATCATACATTCAAATGAGCACGCCAAAGGTTCAGTTAGTGCCAAGATCGATTGGACTGGGGTGCTTGAATCAGGGGTAAGTGGACTATCATACTTTATAGCATCAATGACAGCTTGCTGAGGGTCTGCCGCATTAGAAAAATCAATGATCGCTGAAGATTCACCACATAACTCGACAACTTTTGCGATATGTTCATTGATTGATAGTTCGTATGCATATGACCAGCTAATGGGGTCTGGCATCGTTACTTTTAACTTGGATGGGTTTTGACGAAGCTTGATTAGATATTCAGAGCGAGCTTGTTGGAGTAGTGGTGCTAAGTTGATAAAAGCATGTATTTGCTCTATGGTGAATTTACCATATTCCTTTTGACTTTTAGTTATATCTGTAAGCATGTTATCAAGTTTGATTAGTAAAAATAACGTACTAAAATTGGTTTAAATTAGAATTATTCGAGCTAAACTTGACGATAATACAAGGCGGTTATTAGTTCTTAACATAAGGTCAAAGATCTAAAAATTAGCACCCGAGAATTTATGTTTAGTTAATCCTAAATTGGATATTTTTTTGGTAACTAACTTTTAAAACCAGTAATTTTCAACTCAGTTAACTTGGCAAGTTCAGAAACATCAATAACTTGGGTATTAGTTAAATACAGACGCCTCATCTCTGACAATCCTGCCAGAGATGACACATCACTCACGAGTGTGTTATCAATTGAGAGGGATTGCAACATAGTTAATTTTTCCAGTGGTGACAAATCGCTTACAGGTGTGTTGTCAAAGGAGAGATGCTGTAACTTGGTTAATCTTTTCAATGATGACAAGTCACTTACAAGTGTGTAGTCAAAGGATAGATGTAGCAACTTAGTTAATTTTGCCAATGATGACAAATCACTTACAAGTGTGTTATCAAGGGAGAGCAGCTTTAATAGAGTCAAGCCAGCAAGTGCTGATATGTCTTTAACTTTGGTTTCATCAAATGAAAGAAATTCTAACTTAGTTAATTTAGCCAATACCGACACGTCAGAGACTGGGGTTTTGTCAAACGCAAGTTGTTTTAATTGGGTTAATTTTTCCAATGGCGACAAATCGCTAACTTCTGTGTGGTTAAATGAAAGATATTTTAATTGCTTCAAGACTGCTAATGGCGAGAGATCATCGATATTAGAGTTGCTTATAAACAGGTATTCCAGATTTGACATACCTGCCATTGCAGACAAGTCCCCATTATTGATATTAAATAATGAGAGGGCTCTTAACTGTTTCAAACTTGTTAATGACGACATCTCAACATCTTTGCTGTTTATTAATGCAAGGCTATTCAGTTTCCTTAATTTTGCCAATATAGATAAATCTCTTACTTGTAAGTTCTGTAATGAAAGCGTTTGCAATTCTGACAATCCAGATATAAAAGATAAGTCGCGGATATTAATTTCTACAAAGGACAAGTCCAATGCCTGTATTTTTTCTATAACTATAAGGCCAAGTTCAAGGGAGTCATATTCAGATTGCCATAAACGCTGAATCAACAAATTGCGTTCGAAACTGTAGTGACGCATTTTCACATACGTATTCCATAACAGCTTAATTTTACTTTTGCGTTTAGTAGTCGTTATTTTTACACCACTATCCATAACTACAGCAGCTAACAGTAATTGAGAGTTGATATAACTCTCGTTCATGGAATATCGTTTCTCTGGGAATAACTCGGATAGATATTTTTCTGCTAACTTTGTTTGTTCAATTTGCTCAAAAAATAGTACAAATGTTTCTTGCCACCAATTGCAAGTAGTTTTAGCTCGTAAATCTTTCCAATTCAATTCACCTAAATCTAATTTTGGTTTGATGGCTTTGGCTGCAAAGTATTCCAAAAAACTCAAATGACTAAACCCATAGCGCTCTTCGATATTCTCATCTTTACCACGGGGTAAAAATAGCCCACTACGTTCTGCAAATTGACGTAATAGAAAATTAATTTCACTTTGTATATGAGCTTCTGGAATATCAAGAGCTATTAGCTTGTCAGTTAAAATTTCTCTTACTTTGCTTTCTGAAATTAAAATTGCAGTTTCCTCATCGTTCTCGCTGCGATTGCACTGCATGATATATGCGATTTCACTTAACCAGTCACTACGATCAGCGTAGTCAAAATTGTGTTGATGTTCTCCACAGGATGTAATACCTCTTGCACTATCAAGTGCAACTAAATAAGTTTCTGCAATGCGTTGATATAACTCGGCGCGGCCGTCAGGCAATCGCCCACGACGTGCGTGGATAAAACAAATCATGTTGAGTAAAACTGGTGTGCGTGATAAACGACCTAAACCATCATTCTTTTTCATCCGAGTTAAAAGCTCTCCAACGCGTTGTTCATGATTTCCATCATGACTCGGATAATACTGTTTGTACCAGTTGCTAACAAACTGTTGCGCCTGAGGATAAGTGAATGGTGCAAGGTAAAATGCTGGTAGAAGTGATTTTGAATCAACTGGTTGAATGTTTACAAGTGACTCTGAATATAGACTTGTTGGTTTGACCTCAATTTCGCTTTCAAAATCGATTTTAAGTTCATCATCTATATTATTTGCAAGGCTAAATAAATCGCGTTGATTAAAGCCCACTACTCTCGAGCTAATCAAAAACTTGCATTTAGGGTAAGCGTGCATACCTTCTAACACTGCCATCCCCAAATTCTTCCGTGTTGCTGTATTAGTAATCTCATCCAAGCCATCAAGTAAAATTAAGGCTTGTCCACTAGTTAAAAGGGCTTTAATCACATCGAATGACTCAGGATATTGCTTAAATGCCTCCATTAACTCTAGATTACTCTCAGTGAACGCACGCCATAAATCATCAAAAGTTTTAATGTCGTGCAGCGGTAACTCACGTAAAATTAAAGCAAAAGGGACTAAGTCTCCCAAAGCTATTTTAGTGGTATTTTCACTGCTATAAGAGAATGCAAGCATCAACCAGTGGATTAAAGTGGTTTTTCCCGCGCCAGGATCCCCTAAAATAAAAGATTGCGGGTGTTGCTTTAAAATATCGATAATGTTTTGCCAAGCAGGTTCAGCTTTCGATTCTGAGTTAATTACTTGCTCAGGTGCCAAATGTCTATCTGACAGATGTGGAGTGACAAATAATTCATCTAAGAAAATCCCCCTATCTTTCTTAAGTTCACCTTCATCATCTAAGGACAAGCCGAAATTGTCCATTCGCATGAATTTAAACTGAACATTCTGGAAGTACTTCCTAACTGCTAGACTCTTTAAAGCAGAAGTTGAGTTGAGTTGAATTGAGTCTTCGTTAGTAACCATTATTTACTTTCCAAAAACGGTGCTATATCTTCACCTCTAAGAGTATCTAAAGCGAGCAATAATTTATGTAAGCGAAAGACATTACTATCGCTAGGGTTAGTGGGAAGTAAAGTTGAACCATCATATGACGGTTGAATACCTTTCATTGGAATTTTTATTTCCTTACTTATCAAATTGTGATTTATCGCGAACTTAACTACATCATCAATAAACTGAGGGTTTTTGTTTAGTTGTTCGTTTAGTTCGCGGTGAAAAGTGTAGATGATTGCGGAAGCCACTAGTAAAGCATAGGCGAATTTAATATTTGGATAATTTTGTACGGTTCGATTGCTAACTAAATTCACTGAGCCTCGTAACATGACAGCGAGCCTATTTGCTAGAGCTTTGATTTTCCGAGGGTTAGCAGGTAGGCAGTCGAAAGCTTCTACTATTAATTTGATTTCTACGCAGTGCTGTGATGCCTGCGCGGCTTTTTGATTTATATCTTGTGCGTCGCCACCCAAATCCAATAAGCCTAATAGTTCATCCAAATAATCGGCTTTACGCTGTGAGTTAGGCAATGGAAGGTGATAAATGTCCTGACAGATTTTTTCTAAATATTCTCTTGCATGATGGCTGTCGGTATCGTCTTTTATATCAAAAGCTTTATTTAAAGCACGTTCAATTTGTCTCTGATCAATGGCAAATACAATTACGCAGTTATTGAGATTCAAGTAAACTTTAATTCCTTCTAAAAGTTTTAATGCAGCTTCTGGGTGACAACGGTCTAAGTCGTCTATAAATATCACCAGCTTTTTATTAAATCCTTTAGAGGCGTCACCTAAAGCTAATTTGATAGCTTCCTCTAGTAAATGACTAATATCTGCTGTAGGTAACCTATTGAGATAATTTTCATTTTCATAATTCTTACCAATTTTTGGCAAATCACTCAGCTTTGGAGAAAAAACACCGCCACTTGCAACTTTAATAGTTTCGTCAAATGCTCCCAAAATACCTAAAAAAGTAACTGAGCTAATTTTTTTTGTTGCGGCTAGTGCTTTATTTAAATTGCTGAAAAATGAGCGGATTTCATTTAACAAAGCAACAATTGGCATAGGCTCATGTTGATAACGCCAAGCCTCAAACCATACCGTAAGAATTTTCTCGCTGTCTAATTCTTTTTGTAATTGCCTCAAAGTACTCGTTTTACCTGTTCCCCAATATCCATTAATTGCGATTCCTTTGGGTGGCGTAGAGTGCTTTATAACATTCGCAATATCTTTAATAAAGTTAACTTGACCAAAACCATCAATTTGGGTTGGATTGTCGTTGTGCGAGAGCTCTGCCATAGTATATTGAGATAAATTAAAGTTTCAGTAAGTTAACTTGGATTGTCTCTAAAGTAAAGATAACTCCACCTAATATTGAGTTCTTTCATTAATAGTGAATGAGCAGCTTTAATAGGATTTTTTATTCGATTTATAGACGATTAAATATAGCAGCAGTAAACGTGACAAGTACTTCTTCAGCTGGCAGGTCTTAGCGAGTTAAGGCGATTAAATTAACAATAAAAAACAATGTATTTCAACAGCTTTTAATCTTATTCATTTTTAATTAAATCAATTAGTTAAATTTAATCGTGACAGGCCGTCGTCACGACACTTAGATGACATTTAGAAATGAATAAAAAACTATTCCAATAACATGCAATCTCCATACTTTTTATAAAGCGTAGCGATAGACATGGTTAAGGAGCTGTTTTTAGATAATTCAGCTAGCCCAATTGCTGACATGTGACTTAGATTATTGGATTGTTGGATGTTCGCATACAGTAAGTCAACTGGATAGCCTGACTTGTGTCTACTTACAGCGTGTATTCCACTATGAATAAATGAGTTTAAAGCTCTCCAAGAGTTATCTTTGAACGCGCTTAGATGTCGATGCAAACCGACGGGGCCCTTTTTCTCAATGGCTTTCATCATTTCGGAAAAGCTTGGAATGCCATTGCTTGCAATCTGTTCATTTTCTTTCGTCAAAGGAGCTGATAGCTTATTAATTTCAATATCAGATGCAATATAAAGTACCCAAACTTCTCTTACGACAGCTTCATATTGTAGCCGGAGCATTGCCATCGCGGATGTAAGCAGTTGCATTTGTGTAAGCTCACGCAGTGCAAGAGCATGCTCCTGAGCGATGTTAAATATTGCAATTACTGTGTCGCTTTTATTGTCGCTTGGAAATGAAATGGATTCAAAAATATGAAACATTTCCGCTTCGAACTCTTTTGAGCGAATTACTATTTGATTGAGCTTGTCTGCACTATCCATATTGAAATGACTTTTGGAAACTGGATTTATTACTTTATAGTAATTTCTGAAACTTCAACTAATTTCATTTTTTAATTTTAATTGTTTTAGGGAGTTAATTGACAACTAATGGTAAAAAAGATGCCTTCTAAAGATTGTAAAAACGTGACAATTCTGACGAGTGTCAGCGATACTTGGCGAGATAGGGCGGATAAATTAACAATAAAAACAATGATTTATAACAACTTTTAATCCGTTTGTCGTGGGTTCGATCCCCGCACGCCCTACCAATAAAATCAAGGGGTTACGATCAATTCGTAACCCCTTGTCCATTTCTAATAGCGGTATAGTAGGCTAAATAATTTCAATTTCTGCATTTTACCAACGACTGCCTGACTCTTGGTAGTAAATCTCTAATATCAAATAACTTAGAATCTAATTAATCCAATCTTTCTGCGTCTCTGCATTAACTCTTATGTATTCTGGCACAGACGAGTTTCGAATAAGGGGCGTGTCCAATGGAGAGGTATCCATTAGATAATGTATGGAATTTGAGGGGTCTATATGCGCGGTGCTAGATGGGTCTAGGCCGCATTTGCTATCATCACGTTTAGGTTGATATTTAACCGTCCATTGATGCAGCCTAGTGGGTACTAATAGGTTGCCAAACTCTACCCCGATGATCTTAAAGCCCTTAGGCTCTAAATAACGATTGGGTTCATCATCCCATACGTGCCGTTTTTAATGCACAATCCTTACGGCTAATATTGGGCCCACACATTAATTTAATGAATGTTTCCCAGTCGCCCTTATCTGCAGCTTGCCACGCTTTCAATAATAGACCGCTTAGCTCACCCTAGTGTAGTTAAAAGAATAATAGATGTAGGTTCTACAGATCACGTGAATGTGGATATGGCGTTTCGGTGTGAGGCTGCGAATATGGCGGATTGTGATAAATTATTAAGTGAGTTTAAAGAAGTTAATAAACTAATCTATAAAGTATATGAAAAGAAATTTATTACAAGTGCGGATGGCGTAGCTGTAAGGGAGGGAGTGGAAAGTCTAGAATAAGCCGTCGACCTTAAAAAATATAAGGTAAGTCAATTGAAAGTAGCATTCAATCCTGATTGCTAAATGAATTCAATAAAACCACGGCGACTTGACTTCGCTTACACGAACCTCCCCTTTCCCAATGTCGAAAATGACTTAACAATTGGTATCGCTGTCGACATTAGAGGGCTCTTTTTCAAGTGATGGTTTCATAGATTACTTATTAAACTTCTATAAATCTGTAATAAAAAACCACTTGATATAAACCTTTGGTTGGAAGGTAATAAACGCTCACAATCTTTTGTAACAGTGGCGTAGCGTTCGCATGCTCTTTCTTTGAGTATTTGTAATTTGCGCTAGCTGATTAGCTGAGTAATCACTATCGCTCCATTTATAATGGTATAGCCCTTTAACAGATCAAGTCTTTATTTTCTAAGTTAGCATCTGTCTAGATAATATTATATTGGAAGCAATCAAATAGATATTTTGGGTAGTTAACATAAGAAAGAGTTAATTTGGAGCGGTTATACATGACAAGCAAATATGTTTTCTTAACTTATTTAGTTGCATTGACCCAATGCAATTTGTCCTTGGTCACACTTTCTTTCTTGACCTTGCTTAACGCTGTCGATAAAGGGTTTGAAAAAAGACTTTTCATTTGCTTTTTCAGAAGCTCCATTTACCAGCTTATCTGGATGATCCACCGGTCTAATTTCTACATTTTTATTATTCGGATTTTCTGTGTTAGTTGTTTGGCTTGCTCTTGTCACTCTACTTACTGCTTGTTGCCCCGCCTCCTGATTTGCTTTAATCGGAGTAACTTTCTTAGCTGCTTTTTTAGCTAATTTGTCTTGTATTACACTTTCTTGCACTATTGCATCCTGCTTACTCTTAACGCCTCTTTCAACCAAAGTTAGCTTCGATTTTGTAGTTAATTTACTTTGACTTGCTGATTTTAAATCATCCAATGGCGATTTCCTCTGTGCTTTGTTGAGCATCAAGTCGTCCTTGATTAGTTTGTCAGGCAATGGTATTTTAGCTGATATATTTGTTGGTAAAGTGTTAGCTGAATTGATTAAATTGATAGATTGCTCAGAAGGTGACGAATTAACCTTTATAGTCAAAAATACGGCAGCAATTATGAGCAGGCTGGATATAGCGAACATCCAAGAAAACCTATTATTAGCCTCTACTTTGTCACTTGATCTGCGTTCATCTTTAGGCGCATCTGGCTCACCAATACTCACATCTTGATTGGAATGAGATCGCACAGAATAGAGTTCATGGTCTCGCACATGCTTATCTTGTTTAACACCTGAGTACGCAAACATTTCCGAGAACTCCACAGTCAATCGTGATGTGATCTCATAAAATGAACGCGAGACCAAAATTTGATTTGGCTCTGAAAAACTCATGACGCGCTGCGCAACATTAATACCGTCACCAATAATATTAGGGCGGCCGTTAATGTCACTTACGATGCGAACAGGCCCTAAGTTAATTCCAAATCGCACAAATAAAAGGTTTTGGCTATGTATATTACCTTTTAAAACACCGTCTCGGATTGTTAATGCAACAAACATCAAGTCTTCTGGAGATCCCATATAGGCAATAGCTACCCCATCTCCAGTATCTAGAATAATACGGTCATCTTTTGCAACACTCCCAAGCGATAGACTAATTAAATCATTAAAATGGTTTTTGATTTCAATCTGATCTTCATCTGACTTTTTTGAATAATCAATCATATCCAAGAACAAAATACTGCATATGGAGGTTTTATTGATTCTGTTAGCCATTGTTGATTTTTTATCAATCATGTAGATTTAATGTCATTGGTATGTAACTCATGGTTGAAAAATGATTTCCAAAACGAAAATAACTAAACATAGAAAAATAATAAATACTCTTTAATCTTGATAATTAAAACACTTGCTTGAGTTGGTGTCTGTGTGCCAGCGCACCTAAGGCGCTTCATTCACAATATCGTGAGTTTATCGCCCAAGTTATGATCTATTACTCAGCGAGTCTGCTTTTTGGAAGTATGAAAGCAGACAGTACCAATTTATAAAATCGACCCATAGCAGCTAATAATTTCTAGTGCTAGAATTGTCGTCTACTCTCAGTGCTTGGACGACCTAGCTTCTGATTTTCTCATGGGACGACCCAATTCGAAAGGTACTTAAAATGAATTGGATTACTCTCGTCATAGCAGGAATGTTAGAAGTTGTTTGGGCGATTGGTTTGAAGTACACCAATGGGTTCTCTAGGCTTTGGCCAACTGTTGGTACAGTCTTAGCAATCATAACCAGTATTTGGTTGCTAGCAATAGCGATGAAATCTTTACCTGTTGGCACTGCATACGCAATATGGGTAGGAATAGGTGCAGTGGGTACTGCAATAGCAGGAGTTATTTTATTTGGTGAGTCCGCCAATATAGGCCGAGTCTTAAGTCTGGTACTCATTATTGCAGGAATCATTGGGCTAAAACTTTCAACCGCCACCTAGTTTTTTAACTTAAATGTCCGCTTTGAGGCAAATACCAATCTCTATGTTTCAAAAGCTCAAACGTTGATGCTGCAATTGGCATGATTAAATAATTACAGAGCATCGAAGCAGACAATCAAAATTTACGCCGAGTTAATTCCGTGTATATCACTAAATTATTGCGTTTTTACACAGCCTGGACCCAAACCAGCCATTCGTTAATCCTGAATCACTTATAGTCTTGAGCTTAACTAGGGGCTAATAATTCAACAATAAAATTACTACTCAATATAAACACTTAATACTCTAAAGTGTTTACTCTTTACTAGGTGCGCTATCGAACAGTATTTTTAAAGTTTGCAGCTTATAATATTTCTATGAAATTCATTTCTTGGGCTAACTATGTTTAAAGCTAACATCGATATTTTCAATGCTCACATTTTAATTGTCGATGATCAGAGGACGAATGTAGATCTTTTAGAGCAAATGCTTGAAGCTGAAGGTTATAAACATGTCAGTTCAACAACTAACCCATTTGCAGTAGTTGACTTACATAATACAAATGAATATGACCTAATTTTGCTTGATCTAAAAATGCCCGGTATGGATGGTTTTCAGGTAATGGAAGAACTAAGGAAAAATAATTCCGATATATATGTCCCTATACTTGTAATTACTGCTCAACCAAGCCAAAAGTTAGAAGCATTTGAAGCCGGTGCAAAAGATTTTATTAGTAAGCCGTTTGATCTAATGGAGGCAAAAGTCAGAATTTATAACATGCTTGAAGTACGCCTGCTTTACAAACAACTTGAGCAATATAGTCGTTCTATGGAATCTTGGGCAATGCATGATGCTCTCACTGGATTACCCAATAGAAGGCTTTTTGTAGATAGACTCACTCTAGCGATGGCACACGCACATAGAAAAAAATGTACTACTACTGTTATATATTTAGATTTGGATGGCTTTAAGCTGATTAACGACAGTTTTGGGCATGATGTCGGGGATATGTTACTTAAAATTGTTGCAGATAGATTAGTTGCAGCAGTGCGAAAAGAAGATACCGTTGCACGCTTTGGTGGTGATGAGTTTGTGCTGGTCTTATGGGAGTTAGATAGCCCTGATGGAGTTTCAATGCTAGTGTCAAAGGTACTTATGACCTTATCTGAACCTTATTTTATTAATGGTCGAACTATACGGATAAGTGCATGCGCTGGTGTTAGCATTTATCCTGATCACAGTGAAGATATGGAGACCTTAATTAAGAAGGCTGATATTGCATTGTATGAGTCTAAGCGGATTGGAAAGAACGGATTCAGTATTGCAGTCGATTCACTGTCTTAATTGGCACCAACTCATTTACTAACGCTTTAACTAAAGTGCCTGTTCAAAGCTAAATATCTAGTAAATTGGTCATTGAAGTTGGGCAATAGAGAAATATTTAGGTTGTAATTAACGCGCTCTTGTTAGGAGTTCTACAGTTCGTTAAGTAGAAGTCTTGCGCTTGACCAACTTGTACCTAAACAATCCAGTTTCACAGCAAGGTGATTGGAATAATCTTCCTGTCTTGTAAAAGAACGGCTCAAGATACATAAACGATACAACGCATGTTAGGCATAAGTGTGATTAAATTCGAAATTAGGTCAATTTCAGTTTATGCCAGGAACATACTTAATGGCTGAATCATTTTTATTTGTTAGTTTCGACTTTACCTAAGCTTCAGTTCAACATTTGACTAAAAGGCAATCAAATTGCCTTTCAAAAAAGTTGCTACAGGTGTCATGAGTTTTTCTAAAAGAGGTTCAACCATATTTACGGCATCTTGCATATAAGAGGTTCAACATACATTACATTTACGCTAAAAATCTTTCATTTTTTATAGAGGTCATCGCCGCATCTAGCACTTCGGTAAATTCGTTGATCTTGATGGGTTTGGTGAGGTAACGGAAGAACCCGGCTTCAAGACCCTGACTAATGTCACGTGTCATGGCATTGGCACTGATGGCTATAATAGGAATATGCTTCGTTAACGGGTCTTTACGCAGGTGAAGCATGACTTCGACACCGCTAATTCCGAGAAGGTTGATATCCATTAGAATAATATCAGGCAATTGCTCTGTTGCAAGCGCAATACCATGTTCACTATCGCATGCACTTATCATGTGTATATGAGGCAGGCCCTCAATAATTTGTTCAACTAGCATCAGATTGGTCGGATTATCCTCCACATACAGGAGGGTGTAAGATGACCTTTCATTCTTTGGGCTCAGAACAAGATCATCTGCCAGTCCAATTAACTCATGTGCATGTAAAGAATCATCTTTATCTAGTTCGATCCAAAATTCGCTACCCACACCAACGGCGCTTTCCACGCCGATAGTGCCTCCCATCATTTCAATCAATTTCTTGCTGACGGCCAGACCAATTCCAGTTCCTTCCTTAACCCCGACCTCTTGTCCAAGACGGTTAAATGGCTGAAATAGCTGTGCCAGTTTTTCTGCAGATAATCCAGCGCCATTGTCTTTAACGCTGATGCGAATACGTCCCAAAGCGCTCTCTGAACACTTCACCTCGACCGTTCCCTGTTCGCTGTTATATTTGATTGCGTTGGAAAGTAGATTGGATACAACCTGCTTTAATTTAGTTTGATCGGCACGGACAGACCACATTCTGTTAACCATAGAAAAGAGTAATTTTATACCGCTTTCTAATGCATTCGGTTCAAACATCGACTGGCATTCGAACAGAAGGTTTGTCAGCAATACTGGCTCTAGCAACATTGGCGTCTGGCCAGACTCAATTTTAGCAAGATCGAGAATTTCATTGATCATATCAGTCAGGTACCATCCTGCCTTGAGAATCTCCTTCAATCTTTTAGTCTGAGTTTCTGTTGGCGCTGGTGTTCCACCTTCCAGTAACTGAGCGAAACCAAGGATAGCATTAAGCGGTGTACGCAATTCATGGCTCATGTTGGAAAGAAAATCGGATTTAGCGAGATTGGCCTGTTCTGCTGCAATCTTGGAGCGCTCTAGTTCAATGTTTTTTTCCCGCAACTTCTGGTCGAGTATATTCTGCTGCGTGACATCACGTGCAGCGGCAAAGATACCAAGCACGTTGCCACTTTCATCTTTATAGATTGATGCATTGTAAAGTACATCCATGATACGACCGCTAACATGGCGGATAGCAAGTGGATAATCGCGGACAAAGCCATCAAAGAAAACTTTTTGATAACCTTCGCGAGCTTTAACTGTATCAGTAAAGTAATTGCAGAAATCTGTACCAATCAGTCTCTCTCTAGGAATGCCAGTCGCATGCTCGGAAGCTTCATTCACGTCGGTAATCTTGCCTTCCGCATCGATAGTAACAAGCGGGTCCAGCGAGGCACCAAGAAGCGAGCGGGCGTATTGCAAAGCGTATTGGGTCGCTTCATCTGCCTTCTTGCCTTTGGTGATGTCTTTGAAAAGTACGGCAATTTTGTGACTGCCAGGTTCGCCAATTCGGAAAGCATAGAGATCGAACCAGCGCCCACCTAATGCCTTGGTCTCATTCTGAAACCTGATCGGTTCACCAGTACGGGCGACTTCACCGTAGATATTGAACCAGTAGGGCTCCATGTCAGGAGCGAGCTCGCTAATCCGCCTTCCTTCAGCTTCGTATAGCCCATTTTGTTTTTCGAAAGCAGGGTTCGTTTCCAGAAAGCGCCAGTCGATTGGATTTTCCTGCTGATCATAAATCATCTCTATCAGGCAAAAGCCTTCGTCAATTGAATTGAACAGTGTGTGATAAAGCTGCTTACTCTCCCCCAGCTCTGATATCAATTGCTCTTGGTTTTTTAAACTCTTATTAAGCGGGGGAAGCGTCGTTTTCGAAGATGGGCAGTTTGCATCATTCATCATTATTATTCAGTTCATCTACGAGATACATTGATTGTAGAGCGCTTTCTATTTAGCTCCAGGCGATGAGAATGGAAGAACCAAAGCCCAGATAGATTAGGCATATTATCATAAGGTTCTTCTGACATACTTTCTAATAGAGTTTGCGCTCAACCAATCACAATGCTTCATTAAATTATTTTTGTGAAAGTCCGTGGTTCATAGCAAGCTCAATTTTTGGTTCAAGCCTCCAAGTCAGTATTGATTGAGGCTGTTATTAAACTACATTTTTTTACCGCCTGGCCCTGTAATAAACCAAATTATCATACCCACGAAAGGGAATATCAAAACACCAAGAATCCATAGTATTTTCTCAGAACCAGATGCTGAGCTCTGGATTATTTTTACAATTGCAAATATATCAAGAAAAAGTACTAACAACCCTATGATGGAATACATTTTATTTCTCCTTTTTCTAAACGTAGTTTAACTACCTTGAAGAGTGCGGCAAAAAGCAAAGCACTCGTTGTCCGAGGCTTTAGCCCACATTGAGACTTTTTCCTCCCCAAACAACGGTAATCAAAATTGGATAGGTCACCTAATTAGAATAATTTTGACCATATATTTGAATATTTTAGGTGAAAATAACAATCAGGCATGTACGGTAACGCACAAACTACGAAAACCAATAAATACTGAATTGAATATTCTCATCCAGTTGAACAATCATTCTCATTCAAATTGAACAGTAACTCTCATGACTACTGATCACTCGTCCCTTTGAAGTAAATTTTCCATCAAGACCAAAACTTAGATCTGGATACAAAATTTCCAAAATGGTTGTTCTCCTCAATCAGGACAAGTGCTAAAGCGAATGCAGTGATGTTTCACGTTAATATTGATGTGAAGTGATATTTTAATTTGCCATGCGAGGCTAATATATTAATTTGCTGGGCAAAGATCTAAATTACCACGGTTGATGATGGGTTCATATAGGTCATTCTGACGCCGTTGCCGTAGATATTGCAAAATGAGCAATCTGAGGCATCTCTGCCGGTAGAGATGCGTACAAACTGACTTAAATCACATAGTTTCGTTGGGTCGAATAATATCCAGCGATTTTCTAAGTAGGCTTCAAATATGGCATGAAAATCATTATTTGAGCCGGCTAAGTCAGTGGCATAGCCTGCAACAAATCGTGCTGGAATATTGAGTGCGCGGCAAAAACTAATACCTAAATGAGCAAAATCGCGGCAAACGCCTTTTTTTGTTTGCAGCACATGCATGGCAGTGGTGAGGCCGTTGCTCGAGCCTAATTCATACGTTATATTTTGCTTAATCCAATCAGTAATATAGGCCACACGTTGGTAGCCTGGCGGAATATTGCCAAATAATTGAACTGAGTTTTGGTAAAAAGTATCTGATTCGCAAAAGCGGCTAGACCAAAGATAAGGAATAATTTCAATTGGTAACTGAGAAATTTTCATCTCTACCTCATTGCCAATAGGCTCAGGGTAAGTTAAATCAATTTCAGCTTGGTAGCGTATGCTAAAAGTACCCGATACTTGGCTTAGTCTTACCAATTTATTATCACCAATGTGGTTGTATCCATAATCGGCATTTAAAATAGGTAAAAATGATATGTATTCTTGATTAACAACCTGCCATTGATGATTAGCAGCTTGAATATTAAAAATAAAGTCAGAATTATTCATCACTGAATATTGCAACTCGCAATCGATGTGTACTTTTTTCATTGGGTTTTTATTTGTAAAGTAATTTATTGAGATGTTATACACCCTTTCCTGAAAGTTTAGTCGGTGCTTTGATGCAGATGTTGTAAGAAAGTGCCAATGCAAGGCCTAGTCAGCGGTTAACTTCTTTACCTAAGCAGCGCAGACTAGTAACGGGCAAGTTTAAGGGTTAAGGTCTGGAGGTTATGATGACAATATCAGATGAACGATTGTTTTATCGGGCAGCTATACAAAGCAATAATAATTAATATGCCTTTTGTGACAAGCAAGCTAAATCATCTGAGAGTATAACCACTGTGCTCAAAGTATTTTGGATTGATACTGTGTGTGCCAATTTTTTGGTGGTTTTAAACAATTTAACTTTGCTCTAAAGCAGTTAAACGTTCTAAATATACAGTTTTAAGCACTGGTGCTAGGTTGGGAATTTTTAGAGCTTTGTGAAGTAGATGTATAGGTTTTTCACCAGCCAGCGCTAAATCTAGTTTCTGTAAAATTAGTGCGGTGCGAACCGTAATTGAGTCTGCTTCGCGGTCTAACAGTGTGATTTCATCACCAGCTTTTATAGAACCCGCTGTGATTACGCGCTGGTAAAATCCGCTGCGGCCGCTATTTAAAAATGTTTCTAATATATCTGGTTGTCCTATCTTGTGTCCAAACTTAAAGCATGGGATTCTAGGCATCGTGACTTGTACGATTGCTTCACCAATTTTCAGGGTATCGCCAATTTGAATGGAGTCTTCATCAAAACCAGAAATGGTTAAATTCTCACCAAACGTTCCGTAGGGTAAATCAGTTAAACCAAGTGTGTCTTGCCAGTATGCATAATGCTCAAAAGGATAGCTGTATATGGCTTGGTGCTCACCGCCGTGGACGGCTTTGTCGGCTTGGTCATCGCCATTTAAACCTAATTTTGCCAGCCAGACTGGGCGTTTCACGGGAAGTTTGTAAATACCCGTCAGCACTGGCAATTCATCAATAATCACAGTTTTTGGCTGTGCAACATTAAGTGAAATTAATTTCATACCGATGAACCATTTAAGATTATTCAGGTTTTATTATCAGTCATATTGGAACTTTTTTTAATACGCTATTTTACGTAGATGGCCTAATGTTATTTATTTGTGAGCTTACTTATCCATTTTATAAACTATGACATACTCATTACTTTTATATAGTCTTTAATCTCATAGACGTAATGGACGAATATGCTTAATTGTTAAGCAAAAAATAACTTTATTAAATGATTTGAACTATTGAATAACATGTCTCAGCTAGCTTGTTGCTGACTTCACTAAAATGATGAGAGGGAGTTTACTATGTCGATGGAGCTTATTTGCTTGGGTTGGTCTTCAGTTTTAGGAATTGTTCATGTGATTGTTGCAGGAAATGCGCGAACGAAAGAGTTTGGCGCCAAATGGAATATGAGCGCCCGTGATGATAAAAAACCTCCTTTAAGTCCATTTACGGAAAGACTTTTTAGAGCGCAGTCTAACTTCTTTGAAACGTTTCCACTATTTGCAAGTGCTGTGCTAATAGTGACGGTGTCACAAAATTTTAGTCTGTATAGTTACTGGGGTGCTCTAATTTACATGGTAGCCAGAGTAGCCTATTTTCCACTATATGCTTTTGGAATCCCAGTAATTCGTACATTAGTATGGCTGCTTTCGATGATTGGGCTACTGTTAGTTCTAATCCCACCATTATTTTAACAGTCAGGGTTTTATTGGATGGTTAACAGTGACTTGCCTAAAAAATTAGGAACAACAAACTAATTTCTGTCGGCCTGCTCGCAAGCGCAGATTTTCATCGTCAGCTTTGCTTCAATGTAATATCTAGGGTACATATGACGGTTATTAAATGGACACTTTACTTAATAAACTGAAGTTATGAAATTCGGATGATTCTGATAAATAAAATATGATTGAACCTCTGTTTTTTTAAACTGACTTATAAGCGTTAATCTTATCAAGTGAAGTTTTAGATGAAGCCTTTGGTTTATATAGTTTGGTTTAAACGAGACTTGAGAATTCAAGACCATGCAGCCTTATTCGAAGCTTGTGAACTAGGGCAGGTATTGCCAATTTTCACTTGGGATTCAAGTGTATGGAATGGAGGGGATTATGCAACTCAACACCAGATGTTTGTCGAAGAATGCTTGGTGTCACTCAGGCGTAATTTGCAAACAATTGGATTGTCACTTTTAGAGGTTCGCGGTGGCATCATTGAGGTGCTTAACCATATTGCAATGTTTTATCGTATAGGAGGCTTGCATAGCCACGAAGAAACTGGAAACAACAATACCTATCAACTAGACAAAGCCGTAGCGTCATGGTGCAAAGCGCAAAATGTTAATTGGCATGAGTATCCACACAATGGTGTAGTGAGGCGCCTGAAAAATAGAGATATTTGGACTGCTGTTTGGGAAAAACGCATGTCTGCCCAGACAATGCCTTTGCCAACACAAGCAAAAATGGCGACTTTGCCATTAGACATTTTGCCAAATAATGATGTTTCACACCTTAGATACACTCAAGCAGATAAGCCATTCAGGCAAAAAGGCGGGCGTGAAGAAGCAAGTAGGGTTTTGCATACCTTTTTAAACGGTCGTGGCAGTCGCTATCGTGGTGGTATATCTAGTCCCCTATCCTCAGAAAGTGCAGGCTCTAGACTCTCTCCCTATTTGGCTTGGGGGGTATTAAGTATGCGTGAAGTTGTGCAGAATTTGCGTCAGAAAAAGTCAAGTATTCAAGCGAGCCCATCTACTTACCCTAATGGACTGTTAGCTGGTTTGGCTAGTTTTGAAAGCCGCTTACACTGGCATTGTCATTTTATGCAAAAGTTAGAATCTGAGCCTGCTATTGAGTATGAAAATCTTCATCCAGCTTTTAATGGTTTTCGCGATCAGAGTTATGCTAGCGCAGAACTACAAAACAGATTAACGGCATGGAAAGCTGGACAAACTGGCTGGCCATTGGTGGATGCTTGTATGGCGATGTTAAGGGACACCGGTTGGATTAACTTCAGAATGCGAGCGATGCTAATGAGCACAGCTAGCTATTTGCTTTGGTTACATTGGCGCGAGACAGGTTTACATTTGGCTAGAGAGTTTTTAGATTACGAGCCGGGTATTCATTGGTCACAAGTGCAGATGCAATCGGGTACCACTGGTATCAACACTCTGCGCATTTATAATCCCGTTAAGCAAGCAAAAGATCAAGATCCTGAAGGTATCTTTGTCAGAAGGTGGCTGCCTGCCTTGCGTAATGTTCCTAATACTTGGATTTTTCAACCTTGGCTGATGCCAGAGTCGCTACAACTAGAATACGGTTGCCGTATCGGCATTGATTACCCTGCGCCATTGGTGAATATTGATCAGGCATTTAAGTTAGCAAAGACGAAATTTAGCCAACTCAGAATGAATTCAGAGGATAGGGAGCAAACGGCAAAAATTATAAAAAAACATGCCTCAAGAAAATCAACTTCTCGAATGCCGACCACGAAAAATGGCAAAGCTACACGTAAAAAACTAGCAAGCAAGCCGGGGTCGGGTCAGCAAAGCTTGTTTTAATGAATATGTGGAATCAACACTAAATTTTGGACAAAAGTCTGTTGTTGATATGTTCTACCTAGAAGGCGGTACAAAAATTATTTTTTTGTAGGCTTAATTAACCGAAGCCAACTGCTCTGACTCATGTTTTTTACTAACAAATGGTCAGCATCCAGTTGATCTATTTGGATTGCTTGCGGTATTAAATATTGTCCTCAATTTATTCTTATGTACGCTACAACACATACCTCATGGAGAGGCGTGCGTAAAATAGTTTTACCCCGACTCTTTTATATACCGCATAAGTCAGTTGTCAGTCCATACCCTAAATTTGGTTGTGCGACGATAAAAATGTTACTAACGAAATCACTAATGCAACTGCTGATAATATTAAAGAAAGGTTAATTTTTATTCGTACAGAATTCAAAGTATTTATAAGATCTTGCTCATGATTGATAGCCTTATTTGAAGTAGAGGGTAGCTGTAACTCACTGCCGTCATGTGCATTAAAAAGTAGATTTAAGAATTTATTAGTGATCTCGCCAGAGAATAAATAGGGGTCAAACGTCTGAAAGTGATGCTCTTTAAGAAACTGTTTTATTTGCTCATCTAAAGGTGCAAATTTCATTGCCCAATCACCGAAGGACAATTTGTCTATATATTTCTTGGATATGATTTTTAAATCTTTATGGCGAGAGTCAGCTTCTAATTTCTTAAGCAGAGTATTCACAGCGTCTTCATCTCCTTCAAGGCACTGAAAAAAGACACCGTCGCCGAAATAAAGAACGCCGACTAATCCATTTAAACGATTATTTATTCTGGATTTAGCTAAGATTCTCGCTACATTGGGCTCTATTTTATTAATGGTTTCTTGTGACTCAAAAGTCGATCGACTGATATAAATGACTTGTAGTAGCTTTTTCATTTTTTTAATGTTCCAAAATTAATAGCAAATTCAAACTACGTGTAAAGACAATTGGGTATAAATAATGTTCGATATTATCCAATATTTTTAGATATGAATTGCTAGTGAGTGGTCACCTGCACTTTTAATCTGTTTGTCAGGGATTCAATTTATGCTCGCCCTAAAAAGCCATAGTCTATTTAGAAATAATGATTCTTTATTTTCTGAAGAGCAATAAAAAGGCTGCGTTCATATAAAATCCATGGGCTATAATCACCTGCTTAATATCGAAAGAAATCATCTGTGAGAGCCTTTTCTGAAGTGACATTCCCTAACTTTTATATGATATTGAATTAGTGAGTTATCGATAATGGGCATAAAAGTACAGTACATAGCTTTTCCTGATGTGCAGCGGCAAGCGCAGGCTTGGCAAGATCAGGTTTTAGGAATTGTGTGTTTTAACGAGTCTAATCCGGATGATCTAAACGCAATACCCAAAATCCATTTAAATACGCCAGTTTTAGCGGGTGAGAATATTGCTTGTGAAATATGGCTGAGCGATATTTCTTCAGAAAATACCTCTAGTAGTCATGTGGTAAGCGCTAATAAAGGGGGGATTCAATATCGATTGGATGGTGAGCTTCTGTTCGGCGTCTTTAGTTTGGATGAGTTAACATTTTCGCAAGAGCAAACTCAGCCAACAGAAAATAAAATCCCCCCATTGCAGCAAGCTACCGAATCTGCTTATCGTCAGATATTCGCATTGATTGATGAGTTAGGTTACTCCAATGTCTATCGCTTCTGGAACTACATGGCGGACATTAATGATTCTAGTCATGATCTAGAGCGCTACCGCCAGTTTAACGTGGGTCGCAAACATGTTTTGATGCAGAGTGGCTGCGATGCAGGGAGCGAGTTACCTGCCGCTTGTGCGTTAGGCTTAGCCAAAGGTCCTTTAAGCATTGCATTTCTGGCAGGAAAGAAGGCAGCAGTAGCCATTGAGAATCCTCGCCAAATCAAGGCTTATGACTATCCTGAGCAGTACGGACCACTTACACCAAGTTTCTCGCGCGCTGCTTTATTGCACAGCGGCAACCAAGCCACTTTATTTATTTCAGGTACAGCTAGCATTGTTGGTCACCAAACACAGCATGCATCTGATGTTGCAGCCCAAACTAGGGAAACTTTATTAAATCTTGAGGCTGTAATTGCAGAGGCCAACAGTGTGTTGGAGCAACCGAGATTTAACCTGTGTGATAGTTTTCTCAGGGTATATATACGACATGTTGTAGATTTGGATGCAGTACGTACAGAGTTGCAGCGTTATTTGAAAGGCGAGATTAATGCCGTGTATATTCAAGCGGATATCTGCCGCCACGATTTATTGGTTGAGATTGAAGCTACTATCCAATGTCAGACAGATTTTGATAAAACGGAAGTTGCATGAACTGGATAAAGACAAACTCTGTTTCGGATTTTCTGCTACAAATTTATGACTATCTTGTCCTATATTTTGGATTGATCTGGCTGGGTTTCTTGAGTCTATGTTGGACATTGATAGCCAGTATGCTTTACCCGTTGTTGCCTGAGCGTTATGCTATTTATCTTGGCCGCTATGTGATTATGATTTCTTTCCGTGCTTACTTAGCCAGCCTGAGCTTTTCCCAGCGCTGTAACTTTGATCTAACTGAATTAGATGTACTGCGTAACGACATTCCAATGATCATCGCCCCTAACCATCCATGTCTATTGGATGCGGTCATGGTGATCTCGCGTTTACCAAATGTTGCATGTGTGATGAAAGCAGAGCTCATGAACAATATTTTCTTAGGCGCTGGTGCCCGGCTTGCGCGATATATCCGTAATGAACCGATAAGACATATGGTAATGCAGGCCAATGAGGATTTTAAAACCGGTAGTCATTTACTTTTATTTCCCGAAGGCACGCGCACTGTGCGGCAACCTATTAACCCTTTGAAGGGGAGTATTGCCCTGATTGCCCATCAGGCAAAAGTGCCTGTTCAAACACTCATCATAGAAACAAACTCACCCTATTTAAGCAAAGGCTGGCCACTGTTTCGCAAACCGACTATGCCTGTGAGTTATAAAATAAAATTAGGTAAACGTTTCCCACCGCCAGTAAATACTCACCAGTTTATGGAGGAGCTTGAAGAGTACTTTCGTGACGCGCTAAAGCCTTACCCTAAGCAATGTTTACTATCTGGGATTGATTATAATAAACCAAGCACTACACTTAACTCACAAGGGACAACATTGCCATGATCAGTCCTTCGAAGACACATATCGTCCTTATTCCCAGCTACAACCCAGGCGTCAAAGTCTATGAAACTGTGCGCACTGCTCGCCAATTCTGGAACCCAGTCTGGGTCATCATCGATGGCAGCACCGATGGTTCTGAAATCACTTTGCAGGAGATGGCGAATTCAGATAATGGTTTGCGAGTAATTCATATACCGCACAATCAAGGTAAGGGTGCTGCTGTTCTGCACGGGCTTCATATTGCCTCTGCCGAGAGCTTTACACATGTCCTGACTATGGATTCTGATGGGCAGCATCCTGCGGATTTGATACCACAGTTTATGGATGAGTCCATAAAAAATCCTGAGGTTATGGTGCTAGGAAAGCCGATTTTTGATGCCAGTGCGCCCAATATTCGCGTGCAGGGCCGCAAAATATCCAACTGGTGGGCGAACCTAGAAACACTGGGAGGAGGGATTGGTGATTCGCTATTTGGATTTCGTGTTTATCCTATCGAGCCCCTCAGAAAAGTGATGCGCTTCAATCCTTGGATGCGCCACTTTGATTTTGACCCCGAAGCTGCCGTGCGGCTAAGCTGGCGCGGCGTCAAAGTGGTGAATTTGCCTGCGCCAGTACGCTACTTTAGTACTGATGAAGGTGGCGTTTCTCATTTTCGCTACTTGCGCGACAATATATTACTCACTTGGATGTATACGCGACTGTTCCTAGGATTCGTTTTGCGATTGCCGATCCTATTGATACGGCGTTTTTAGCTGGATTTACTTAGGGTTTAACAAGCCTGCAACAATATTAAAGCGTTAAATCATTCCGCCATTGATAGAGATAATTTGCCCGGTAATATAAGTTGATTGATCTGAAGCTAGAAAGCTCACTAAATCTGCCACTTCTTTGGCCGTGCCAGCGCGTTTCATAGGTACCATATTGGCAATTGCCTGCGCATCAAATGTACTTTCACTCATGCTTGTTTCAATGATGCCAGGCGCAACTGCATTGACAGTAATACCACGGCTTGCGACTTCTTGGGATAAGGATTTAGTCGCTGCGTTCAATGCGCCCTTGGCTGCGGAATAGTTAGTCTGGCCCCGGTTGCCCGTAATGCCGGAGATGGACGACACATTGATAATGCGCCCCCAACGGCTGCGTATCATGGGCATCATCAAAGGTTGGGTGACATTGAAAAAGCCGTGCACTGATACGTCTATGACGCGATGCCACTGTGCTGAACTCATCCCCGGAAATACCGCATCATCATGGATGCCAGCATTGTTGATCAAAATCTGAATGGGCTCATTTTCTACCAATGGACTAAGGGCGGCATTCACGGCTGCTTGGTCAGTCACATCAAATTGCAACACGGTGGCACTGCCGCCCGCTGCATTAATCTCTGCTGCAAGTTGGGTTGCAGTCTCAATACCATTGTTCGCATGGATATACACATAACAACCATCCGCGGCTAGACGTCGGCAAATCGCAGCGCCAATGCCACCGCTGCCCCCAGTGACTAAAGCTCTTTTCATGTGTTTTCCAGAATCAATTTTAATGGCTCAATTGCCGTAGTTCTATTTTAGAGACTCAGCGTTTAATACCACAGCTGCTCTACCTTCTAGCAGCACTTGGTCATTCGCACTCACGCTAAATTCATATAGCATATTACTTTCGTTCGCCATCATACAGCTTGCGTTTACCTGTAAGTCTGCGGAGATGTCATCCAGACGAGTGGCGTACATATTCACACTGCGCACACTCACCAAGTAGCCAACCTTTGGGCGTGGGCTATCTGTAGCAGCAGATAATGCACCATGGACCGCCATTGCCTGCGCGGCATATTCTATACCACAGGCGATACCAAGCTGATCATGCGCGCGCAGTGGATTGTCTGTATTACGGTGGCTGACTGCAATACACTTAATATTTGTCTGATCCCAAGTTAGTACGCTATCAAGTAAGCACATATCACCCTGATGCGGGATATGGTTCGCAATCCATACTTTATCTAGCAACTGATTCAGCAAGACTTCACCTCAACTCTTAAACGTAAATCATCAAGGTAATCCAGCACAACGCTGTTAGCTTGTCCTTTTGCGATCAGTTGTAATAGAGGCAAGCCGCGTGCAGACGGGATAGCGATGCGTAAGGTTTCCAGCACAGCATCTGTAAATTTAAAAGCTTCGTCATGAGTAAGACTTACTTGAATCTGCGCGATACTTTTCTCACTTTGCTGTGGTGCAATCACCAGCGCAATACCGCAATTATCGGGAATAGGCCGTTTGCTGAACATTGGTTCAGGATAAGGGGTGTCACTTGCCATTAAGATACAGCGTGTACCATCTACTGTTACTTGCGTTAATGCATCTAATAAACCTGCGCCAAAACTGGCGTCATAGGCACATAGCACTGAGGACGTCGCCATGGTTTTGGTGGCGATGCTCCAATAACCTGCAGTAGCGTTATGTACGGAGTTATGAAAACGCGTCGGCGATATCTCCCTATCATCAGAGGCCAGCATTTCGCAGATTGTATGGCAATTAAGGCCATCACCATTTGAGAAAGAAAATACACTAGGCAGGTTTTCATCTTGTAATCCTGCTTCGACAATTGCTTGCAGTGAAGTGGCTAATGTCAACTTGACGATATTGCTTGCGCGCCTGCGTTCAGCAGCAGGCAATAGTTCGGGTGTAGGAATGATAGTTTTGGCTGATTGGTAAGGTTGTTGACCAGCCAGTATCTGGCGACCACTTGCCCAGTCATTCAAGCCCGGACCTATCAGGCCAATGCCTTCAATATAAGCTGTGAGTTTAGTGGTCAATTAGCGACTCCTAGACTACCAGCAAGTCCAAAAATAAGGCTGCAGTTAGTACCGCCAAAACCGAATGAATTGCTCATGACATGCTTTAGAGCGAGCTGTTGATTCTCTAACCGGTAATCCAGATTTAGTTCTGTATCTACTTCTTGGGTATTAAGCCCGCTAGGAATGAGTCCATGCTGCAATGCCAGTGCGCAGATTACTGCTTCAACTGCCCCAGCAGCGCCAAGTGTATGCCCAGTTGCGCCTTTGCTTGAGCTGCACGGCACGGGATTATTGAATACGGCACTGACAGCCTTGGCTTCAGCTGCATCGTTACTGAGGGTAGCAGTGCCATGCAGGTTGATGTAATCGATATCAGATGGATCCAAATTAGCGCTTTGCAGTGCCTGCTGCATGGCTATTTTTGCACCTAGCCCATCTGGATGTGGCGATGACATATGA
Source organism: Methylotenera versatilis 301 (assembly GCF_000093025.1). Taxonomy (GTDB): domain Bacteria; phylum Pseudomonadota; class Gammaproteobacteria; order Burkholderiales; family Methylophilaceae; genus Methylotenera; species Methylotenera versatilis. The sequence goes on along the minus strand of NC_014207.1, from coordinate 2,558,251 downwards.
TAAGCATCGCTAGATTCGCCAATGCCCAGCAATAGTATTGCGTCATTATCAATATCCGCTGATGGTCGCTCAAGCAAGGCGAAAGCTGCAGCCTCGCCAATAGAGATGCCGTCTCGTGTGATGTCGTATGGGCGACAGGCTTGGGTTGATAGCAGCCCTAATGAGTTGAACCCATATAGCGTCGTTAAACATAGGGAGTCGACACCGCCAACGATAGCGGCATCAATTAAGCCAGCTTCTATCATGCGCCTTGCTACGCTGAAAACCTTGGCGCTAGAAGAGCAGGCAGATGACACTACCACTGCAGGTCCTGCTAGCTTAAAATATTGTCGAGTAAAATCTGTCACTGAGTAAGTGTTCTGGGTTTTATTGTAGATAAAATCTTCGGGTAGCGCCCCAGTGGTTATATCCCGATGACGGAAAGCCAGCTCGGTTTCCAATATTCCAGATGTGCTGGTACCCAAAAATACGCCTATGCGATCATGCCCATATTTCGCAGCGGCAGCATTCACGGCTTCACTGAAGCCATCCTGCTCTAGCCCGAGTTGCGCCAAGCGGTTATTGCGGCAGTCATACTCTGTCATGCCAGCATGCATTTTCACGTCATTTACGCCTTCAACCTCTCCAATGAAAGTAGATAAGTCTACAGTTTCAAAATCACAAGGTTTGAGGGTCTTTCGACATTGCCGTAACGCGTCTAAGGTTTGCATCAGACCTTTGCCTATACAGCTAGTGACAGTGAAGTGTGAGAGTAGTAACGGTTTCAAAAAATAGAGGCTTTCTTTAACTGCAGAATATCGAACATGATTTGAGTATAACCCACTGCAAAATTATTGTAATCATTATCAAGCTGCGGCTTCAGCCAGAGTGACAAAATGTAAACCTTTTGCTCGTGCGGCCTCTAATAAATCAGGCAACACGGCAATAATGATAGGCACATTGGTTTTGCTGCGTGCAGCATTGCCGTCATGCAAGAGGATGATAGCTCCTGGCTTCAAACCTGAGATCAGTGTTTTCTTAACTTTTTCTGTATCTGTGATTTGTGTATCAAAAGCACGTACAGACCAGCTCACAAGTATTAAACCTAAACGGCTCAATACGGGCTCTAGGAATGGGTTGCGTAAACCAGCGGGCGCACGAAAAAACTTTGGCCGTATACCAGTAATGCGGCTTAAAGTCTCTTGGCCATCGGTGATTTCACGCATGATGCCGTTTGAACCCATAAGCGAAAAGTATAGCTTATGGCGCTGGCTATGGTTCTCAATAGCATGCCCACGTTCTATGATCTCGCGGCAGAGTTCAGGGTGTTGCATTGCATGTTCACCAATTTGAAAAAATGTGGCTTTAACTTGGTAACGGTCTAAAATCTCAAGCACTGGTCGGGTTACTAGTGGATTCGGGCCATCATCAATGGTAAGCGCAATTTCATGACGACGCGTCGCGGCTTGCGGTAGTTTCGTCCAATTTGGACCTAGCCAATTGCTGCGCGGCAACAGCCCAACTACAGAGATAACTAATTGATTGGCAATAAAAATAGCCAGTAGCCAATGCCAGAGCTGGGGCGCTGCGAGTAGAGCTGCCAATAATACGACATGCAGAATGACTGAAATTTTAATCAATAAAGTAGGTTGCCAATTCCTTACTTGAGTATTAGTTGCTAGAACGTTCTTCATGATTTAGCACTAAATCTTTTGTCCAGAAAATTTTGCCATAACTGTTGCCAAACCGGCCACACATGGCCACCTGAAATCTTATCTACATATTCCTCAGGCAGTGTCTGCGCCATCATTGCAATGCCCTCTGAAAATCTATCATCTGCCCCATAGCCTAGATGTACTTCTGTAGGATTGACATTGGTAGTGTCCGTATTGTTTTTTAACCAGTACCAATTACCACGTTCTGTATCGTCATCTGGAATGGCATCAGGTGCCCATGCTTTAACACCTCCTGCTAACGCGACTTCACTAGTGGTGATGCGGTTGCCTGGATAAGGTGCTAACAGCAGTAAGCCATTCACTTGCTCAGGATAGCGATGTGCATAGGCGATTGCCACATAACCGCCGATGGAAATCCCCGCTATCCAAATGTTTCGATAGCCCAAAGTGCTATAAGGTTGCATCACTGTTTCGTGGATTTTTCGTAATACGCTTTGATTGGCAATCTGGTCAAACGCTAATTCCGGCATGACTAGGTCGATATCTAATTGACGTTGCCTCACTGTACTTACAAAACCTTGCGTAACAAAATCCTCCGGCAGATGGTTGGCACCAGGAAGCAGAATGATAAGCGTATTGGCTCTTTTGCCAGCATTCGCTAAATCAATGATGTGTCGCATCGAGTTTAGCCTTTACTGTGTGCAAAAACGGCCGAGAAAAGCAATGCCAGAATCACTCCGGGGGCAACAGTTACACCCATCGCCTGCAACACGGGCACGCTGGAAAAAGCCAACAAACCGAAGCCGAGTACAGTGGCAACATTGGCAAACACCAATGAGGCGTAAGTACAGGGTGAAATCTCTGACATGCCCTGTTTAATTATCGGGTTGAAGAATAATGCATAGTTAGAACCGATAGCCACAATCAACAACAAGCCTATCAAATGTAGAATGATGAGTTGTTGACCGAATAAGGCTAACCCAGCCATGACGGTGAGCACTGCGGCAACCAGTGGCGCAGTAACTGCCAATACACGCAATGGCGAACGCAGCACAAAAAGCAGCAGTACGATAATCGCCACTACTCCCACGAGCGATAACAAAATAGCTTCCTGCATATAGCCTGAATATAGGCGGTTGGATTCAGCTTTCATATCGACAAATAAGGTATTTTTAACCTTTGCTTGATCAAGTGTCACCTGTACGTTTGCCACATCAATACTACCGCTTTCCGGGGCTGTGAGCGGAATCAGTGAACTCCAATGCTGACCTTGTTGTAGTAGCATAGCATCAACAGCCATCGCCATTGAGGTGCCTTGTAAATCATTACGTTGTAATAATGGCTTACTTCGTGCAGCTTCCATATCCGTTAAAAATGGAGTGAATACAGAAGCCTGTACAGGTAAACCTTTGACCGCAACGGTTAATCTGGGTTTTAATTCAGCAGGCGTGGGCAAGCTCGCTAAACGTGCTTGCTGTGTCGCTAGACTCGGCAGGTAGTGGCTGGCGCTGTCGAAACTGCTGAGTAATCCTTTATCCACCAAACCTTGTAAAGCTGCTGATACTTTTTCAGTATTACTGAGTACCGTATCCTGACTATCCCCAGTGACAACGACTACATAACGGACATCAGGTGCTCCCATGCCTGCACGCAATCTAGCATCTAGCGCTTGGTCAGCTGCCGATACCGGGCTTAGCGCAGCAAGCTCAGTATTCCATAAATGATTGTGATGCTGGTATACGATGACGCTGGAAGCGGCCACCAATATAATCGCAGGCCAACGTAAGCTACGAGCTAGCTGCGCGTAATGGGATAATTTTAACCCGGCATTGCTGACATCCCTAATACTAAAATTCGCTGGCAACAGAGAAGGCAAAACATAGCGTGTCATCGCAGCTGCGGCAACCAAGCCTGCTACTGAATATAAACCCAACTGTGCTAAACCGGGAAAGCCTGATAACAGTAGCGCGGCAAAGCCGAATACGGAAGTCAGCACGCCTAGCCTCACCGTAGGCCATACCAGTTGAATCCACTTTTTGCGATCCTGCTCTTTATTGCCAGTTTGGTCCGATTGCATGAACAGGTAGATGGAGTAATCGACCGCTTCACCTATCAATGCGGTACCAAAACCTAATGTAATGCCATGCACCACGCCAAACCACAGGCTTACGGAGGCAATGCCAGCGAGTATGCCAGTAGCTACAGGCAAGAAGCCCAATAGCAATGCGGTGAGCGATCTATAGACGGCTAACAGCAGCAGAGCGATTAATACAGTGCTGACAATAAATATGATGCGCACTTGGCTTTTGATGGTGTCGCGCGCAACGACTGAAAACACGCCAGGACCAGTCATGAGTAATGTGGGCCGTGGCTTGGCTATTATACATTTTGCTGCTTGGTCGAATTCATTTTGAATAAATTGCATCGCCTGTTTTTGTGCATCAGTATCCGAGCCTACAGCGCTCGTTTGCAGTAACAGTAAGGCCGTATTGCCATCGCGTGAAGCCCAAGCACCTTCTACAAGCTCGGGTTTGTTACTGGCATTCATTGCATCCAAGAGTTGCAGCATTTCACCCGTTGGGTCATGCGGCAGTAGCGATTTTATTAGCAAGCCCGCGGGCGAAGCAATCTGATCTATGCTGTCGCTGATGGCGATATGCAACCCATCTATGCTGAAGTGTTCAGGTGTGACCGCCTGACTTAACAGATAACGATTATTGAACAGATAAGCGCGGTCACGTTCTGTGGTGATCGCTTCGCCGTTATTCACACTAACAAAGGCGGAGTTACTACGCAGGTTTTTTGCAATGGTTTTAGATAGCACAGCGCGGGTGCTTGGGTCAGCCCCTTCTATGCCGACTAATATCAAACGCGATGCCAACCCATCCTTGAGCTGATCCATCAGCAATTGCTGTTCCGCCGTGGGGTTGCTAGGTAGGAATGCGGATAAGTCGGCGGTAAAGTGACTGCGGCTGATAATGACTAGGCTAGCGACTATCATCAGTAGCCATATGATGATGGCCGTGCTGCAACGGCTTAGCCTAGATAGTAGCTGGGATAAGTGTGGTGGTTTTGGATTCACGAGTAAGCTGATCTGGAAAAGCTGCGATATTAGGGCGCAGGTATTGGCGTGATGATCATGACTGAGCTATCGCCATCTGCCTGTTTGATTTCTATGGTTTTCAGCATGTTGTCATCACCGCTAATATTGATGCTGGTGACGACCTTTTTCATTTTATCTTCCAGCGGTAACAGGCTCAGATCCCAGTCCTGCTGAGTACCTGACATGTTTAATTTATAAGTACGCTCCAAGGCTTTGCGGTCACCAGCCAGTGTGCCACGTATGCTGTCAATAAACGCAGCTATTTCAGGGTAGCTTTGAAGTGACAGTACATGCTTTTTGCCGCGTTGCTCCAGAATTAACTTATCTTTATCCAGCACCATGCTTTCGGCCTTGGGTTTCAGCGTGCGCTTTTCCAAGCGGTCTGGTGCGGTGTAGAACAACTCGCCCGATGACTCCACGGGTTTATCCAGTATCGCGATAGACTTTTTCTCGATAAAACTGGCATGGCCGTTTTTAGCGGTAGCCAAAGATTGCATGAGTTGGTCTAAGTCCCAAGTACTTTCTGCATGGCTAGTGGTGGCAACAGCCCATAGACTGCATAACAAAAGGCAAAGACTTAAAAGGCGATTATTCATGAATGTGAGAACTCTTTCATTGATGACCCTTTTCACTTAATGAGGCTGGCACCGATTGCCAGTAATCAAAAAAGTTAAACCAATTATAAGGCGCTAAACGAGTGTAGCGATTCAGTAACTCGGTATAGCGGGCAATCGCAGCATCTACCGCTTCGTCGCGCTGTCCGCGCGGTATTTCGGCAAAATCAGCCAGCGTTTCAAAATGTATTTGGTAGCGATTACCACCCATATACAAACCAACCATGAATACCACTGGGCGACGTAGTAAAGCCGCCATGCGAAATGGTCCGGTGGGAATTGCAGCGTTCGCTCCCAAAAGCTCTACCTGTGCCATAGGTTCATCGCCTAGTGTGCGATCTGATAACATTCCAACCAGCATGCCTTCATCCAGCCGCTGCTGTACTTGCAGCATGGAATCGATATGTCCCAAAGGGATAACGTCCATAGAGGCTTCCGGGTTGATAGCGGAAAGTATGGAGTTAATCTTCTGGGCATTATCTTCATGCATGACCATCGCCACTTTTAGGCCAGGTAGTTGCCGTCCAATAGCGCGCATCACTTCAAAACTGCCAAGATGTGCGCCCATGAGGAGTACACCTTTGTTAGCTTCTATTAAAGGATGGATAACATCCTTACCTTGAATGTCGATATCGAATAAATCGTAACGGCGATTAATAAGATAAATGCGATCGTGGATGGTAGAGGCAAAACAGAAAAAATGTTTGTACAGGTCTACCAAAGTGGCTGGTCGACCTAACGCCCGCGGCAAATAGCCTAAAGATGCACGTCGGCTAACGGGCGCAAACAATACAAAATAAAGCGCAATTAAATGCAGTACCAAGCGGCCAGCGCGACGGCCTAAGCGCAGCGATATCCAGCTCATCATGCGCAGCAAAAGCATATTGCTACGCTCTTTATGCTTAAGCCAAGGCGCGGATTTCTGGTAAGTGCTTTCCTTGGGCTGTGTCATATTTCTCTGTCTAATTGCTTGGATTTCAAAACCAAATTGCCCACTACAATTTGGCGGCTATTCTTGTCAAAACCTTCACACAACACTTCAAATTTAATGGCACCATTCGCTGACTGCTCATGCTCGATGGTGACTGACTCGCCAGGTTTCAAAGGACTCAGAAATTTGACCGAGCTAAGCTGCCAATCTGTAGCAGGCAAGCCGGTATCAGTAGCAATCGCATACATCACTTCATCCAGCAACACTACGCCAGGTACGATGGGTGTACCGGGGAAGTGCCCAGCAAATGCGGGATGATCTATCGGGATACTGAGAACTTTTTGCTTTTTCATCGATTTGATTACTCCGCTAAATTCGGACGCATATGTTCGCTAATCAGTTTTTGTAATGCATTGCGCGGTAATTTGCCAGTGCTGTTGCGCGGCAACGCTTCCACAAACAATAGTGGTCTCGGTAAAAATACCGGATCTATGCGAGTGCGTAATTCAGACAAGATTTGAACCGCTGTTAGTTTGGGCGCCACGACACAGGCGCACAGGCGCGTGACATGGTCATGTGAGAGCTCATCTGGCATGAAAAAGGCACCGTCGATGACGCCGCTGATGCTATTCAAATGATGGTTAAGGTTAGCTAGTGAACTGCGCTTACCTGCGATATTGATGATGTCCTGCATGCGACCTTGCAGCAAAAATCGTTCATGATCAAGAGGCTCGATCACATCGTTTAGCGGTACGGCAATCTCTATATGACCACCATCAGCCCAGAATCGAGCATCACGTGCACTTAAGCTTACATTGGGAAAGAGCCGCCACTCTTCAGTTTTGGTGGTATGGCGAGTGGCAATCTGACCAGTTTCGGTGCTGCCATATATTTCGATTAAAGATGTTTTTAGCGACGTTTCTACTTTATGAGCCAGCGCGTTGGACAAAGGGGCCGTAGCCGACAAGACCATAGAAAGTTTCGGCAACTCAATCTCAGCATCTAACAGCAATCGCAAATGTAGCGGTGTGGAAACCAGTATCAGTTCGCCTGCTATTTCAGTTAATGCGGCAGTGATATCGGCTGGGTAAAAAGGTTGTTCGTTGCTTAAGGCATTACCGCTTTGCAATGGCAGCAATAGCGTGGATTCAAAGCCATACATATGTTGTGGTGGAATGGTGCCTAAAATTGTATAGTCAGTAGCCGTATCAAGCCCGAGTTGCTCAGCCTGTGCTTGGACATTGCATACCAGCGACCCCCAGCTTTTTTTATGTGGTAAAGGTGTCCCGGTAGAGCCTGAAGTAAAGACAATTGCTGCAAGCTGTTCAGCATCTATTAGCGGGATTCCCAGTTGTAGAGTTTCAGATTGTGTGACTTGTGGGTCTGAGGAATTTTCAGGCATTACAGGATAGCTGAACTTAGGTAATGCGATATCGCAGTCTTTATTATCGTGCAGACAAAACACATCCGCAGCAAAGGCTTGTAGCTGCAGCACCATCTCTGGCGTGTGGGTTGGAGGTAGTAGGCTCACTTTGTTGCTGACCATCGCCGCTGCAAAACCGACTGCAAAGTGATAACGGTCTCGGCATACATTCAAAACATGCTTACCAGATGGCAATACCTTTGCCAAATAAGCCACATCTGCTAAAAACTGCTCAACCAAAACTGGCGAACCTTTTCGCCACGCGATAATTTTATTAAGTGCAGAATGGGAGATTAAGGGGAGTTTTTGCATCTAAGAGTAACTTAATGAGCGTTTTTAGAGTTGAGGTAGGCGCGCACGGCATCCAGCACATTGCCCTCAGGCAAATCTGTAAGCACTTGTCGGCGTACTAAAAACTCTACGATGAACATAAGTGCCACTAGAGGCAGTGTTAAGAAATTTACAAAGAATGACCAGTTTGCAAGTGGCGCTAGAAAAAATAACAAGCTTGAGGCCAACATCATTGTGGCAAAGAATATTACCCAAGCAATGGTTACTTTATAAGCATAGCGCTCATGGGCAATAGGCAATGCGCCGCCATTGATAAGCTCAGCAAAATGTACACATAAAGCTTGACGGCCACTAAACAACGTTCTGGCAAAGGTCACAAGCAGAATTAACATAAGGCCGATATCCTGCAGCCAAAATATTGATGCAGTATGCTGTTCAATCAGTGGTAATGCCAACCAGCTAGAGACCAAGAAAAGCAGGGTGAAGCTCATGCCAAAAATTTTTGAAGTCGCTTTCAATGCAAAAGTAAGCGTAATTAACAATAATGGAGCTAGTGCTAGCAGCGCGCCTAGCATGCCTGACTGTCCAGACGTGTTGACGTGATGAACTAGCATCGCATATGCCACGATGATCATTACTATGCCTACACCGCGCAAGACTTTCAATACTCTTAGCATGGAGCGGCGACTACCGTATTATTTAGTTTTATTGACAGCAACATACTCTGCAAGATTGCGTAGGGAACTGAAAATCTGGTGATTATTTTCGTTATCTGATTTCAGTTGCAGGCCATATCGTTTGGAAACAACAAGTGCAACTTCCAAAATATCAATCGAATCCAAACCTAGTCCGCTACCATATAGCTGAGCATCAGGTACTATTTCAGCGGCAGCGACATCAAGGTTCAATGCCTGTACCATCAGTTCAGCAATTTCAAGTTGTAAAGGAGTATTAGTTTCTATCATAGAGATCTTTTATAAGTGGGTTCAAATGAAAATTTTACGAGGATCAGTGAACAAAAAAATGCATTCTAACAGTATTGTGAACAGACTAAGCAATCAACTATTACCAAACAGTTTTGATTTTTATGAGGATAGCTGAAATTTAAAACTTGTCTGTGCTCTAACTAACATATGATTTCTAAATGCTAATCTATACTAGTGAATTATCAATGATTATTGTAGGATTTGGTTTACTAGCACATTTAAATAAGCTATTTCTAATCTAGCAGTTGTTTTACTAACATCATATGTAAACGGTTAATTTCTATTTTTGGTATACTCTAGCTTGGTAATTGAAATGTACGTGGGGTGTTAGCTCAGCTGGTAGAGCAGCGGACTCTTAATCCGTTTGTCGCGAGTTCGATCCTCGCACGCCCTACCATTAGGAGTAGTTTGAAGCAAGGTGTGTTTAAAACACCATGCGTATACTTTAAAACTTCTGTAAACAAGGAAGGTCAGTCGCGTCGTATATGTGACGAAATCGCTCTTATAAAACTATTGTTAAGCTTTAAATGACCGTAGAGCTTCTACCGTAAAGCTTCTCTAGACTACTTAAATTGCAGCCTAAGGTTTATAAGTTTTTTAGCAAACCGTTCTCTTCACATGTTCATCTCAGTTAATTAAATTGCAATTATTTCTAATAGGTCATGTGGAGATTTATGTGATTAATTTAAGGTTTGCCATAATTAATTGGTAAAAACTGAAGCTTATCCCAAGGGAAGCCATTTAACACAGCGTAGGTAGGTTTATATTCATAAAGTGCAGGGTATGGGTCAGCTTTGCCAAGTTGTTTGTAAGAAAGTGCATTTTGAGCTCGTATGGAAATTGCCCCAGCTTTATCCCAAACAACAAAGCCGTATTTTTGAGCTGCTTTAGCAATAATCTTTGCAGTTTTACTCATTGCTAGATTATCCACATTAATTGTTGGGTCTAGCCTAAAGCGTCTTCCTTCTGCTATTCTGTTAGCTTCATTATTGGGATTATAACCATCAGACCTTAGAGCAGGGTATGAATAAATCGACCAAGTTTCGAGATCAACCATCGATATTCCAATAACATGCTTGATTTCACCGCGAGCTAGTTCCTCCGCTGTAATTTGACCGCCCAAAAATGGTAGGCCAGTTGCAGTAGTTCCGTAGTTTTTTAAGTTAAGTCCCGCGGATTTCGATGCTTGAGTTATTTGACCTCCCCAACAAGCAGACCATTTACCATTACTGTCTTGGCTAGTGCCCCACATTTCCCATAGTGTATCCGTGGAGGGCTGGTAAATAGTCATTTCAGAATCCCCACCGGCAGATTGTTTCGCTATGCTCGGAACTGGAACACTAGTCATCATCTTAACAAATGTCGGGTCAGTCCACGTTTTATTCTGACAGTTGTTGAATCCCACGTTTACCAATGGAGTATTACTCTCAGCAATGTATACCGGGCTAGCGTATTTGTAAGTGTTAACCTCAACATTATTGTAATATAAAGATTTTTGTCTTAAAAATTCTTTTACATAATTAGCAGAGTTGCTGTCAAGAGTAGTATTTAGCGGTATTGGAGTGTACCAAAAGCTAGATGGGGCAAATACTGTATCAGTCAACACGGCTGCAGTTGTAGGCTTAGTGCTGGAAGGGACTTTACTAGGAGTGTTTGCGCTAGCAGTGCTGGATGTACTTTTAAGTATTGAATTACTGCTTATACACAGACTCGGATTGTCTGTAAAAATGGACTTGCCTTTGTAAGTACACTTAAATACTGCGGCTTCTGAAGCTGCGCACATGCAAAAAAATACTAAAGTCGAAATGACAATAGTTCTAAATCCAGATTTGGCCATCATGATGACATCCTTGATATTTAAATGATTTAAAGTAAAGTCTACAATAAATTTAAAACTATAAATTTGTAGAACATCGCTGTAAAAGTCATCCACTTTGTATTTTAAATCGCTAAAATTAAAGTTACAAAGTCTTAAACCCATATCAAAGGAATCGAGTAAACGATACTTTTCATTTGCGGCCCCGCTGCCATTGATAGCATTTCATATTGAATATGCTTTCTTTAGACCGGTAACTTTGCGTCTCCAATTTTCATTTGGATTTGCCTTTATTTAATAATATGCTCTTTTCTTATCAATTAACAGTGAAGAATATAAAATATTTTTATAGTAAATTGGGATTAAATGCCTTAAACCTTAAAACGCCCTTAGTAGTGCATTTTATTTGAAAGAATAAATATCAAGCTTTAAATAAAATAATGTATTTTGTCTTCTCATTATTGCCAATGATTCTATTCCAGCTTTGCTCTACGAACTGTTACGGAAGTGTGACTTAGATTTGTCTGATAGCCAAGTAGTATTAACTTTCAGTCAAAAGTCTTTCAAATTCATCTGGCGGAACTGGTCTAGAGAATAGATATCCTTGCGCGTAATCACAATCGGCGGCAATGAGCAGATCTCTTTGCTCTATCGTTTCAACGCCTTCTGCAATAACTTTAATGCCTAGTTTGTGAGCCATTACGATGATTGCCTCGCAAAGCGCCATATCTGCTGAGGTCGGCGATAGGTTGCGTGTAAATGATTGGTCTATTTTGAGATAGTCAATGTCGAATTTTTTGAGATACGATAATGAAGAGTAACCTGTGCCAAAGTCATCCAGTGCAACTTGAACGCCGGCATCACGAAAAGCAAGCAGTTTGCTGGTGATTAGATCGCTGGCATCCATCAGCATTCCTTCTGTAATTTCTACAACAATACTTTGGCCTGATAAGCCTATCTCTTTAAGCTGATCGGGCCATGCGGCATACTTTAAAGTGTCATCACGAAATTGCACTGGAGACTTATTGATGCTGATTTGAAACTCACTATGGTATGTTGCGCGCCAGTGACTTGCTTGCTTTACAGCTTCATGAAATACCCATTCACCAATGCTATTGATTAGACCAGTTTCTTCTGCAATGGGGATGAATTCAGCAGGACTAATCTGTCCTCGTGTTGGGTGTTGCCAGCGAATTAATGCTTCAGCTTTATGAATGGAGTTATTGGCAAGCTCTATGATTGGTTGGTAATAAAGCCTAAGCTGGCCTGCCTCTTGTGCACCACGTAGCTCATTAGTGAGCCGCATACGTTTTTGCGTGGATTTCTGCATGGCTTGAGTAAAGTAATGGTAACGATTGCGCCCCAGTTGTTTAGCCGCATACATGGCTTGGTCGGCGCTCGTTAGGAGTGTTTCATTAGTGGAGGCGTCGTCAGGGTAAAGAGCGATACCGACACTGGCTGAAATGTAGACAACTTCATCGCCAAGATAGAAGGCTTCTGTCATTTTATTTAAAATGTCTTGAACTGCACGTTCGATAACACTGAGATCATTTAGCTGACCAAGAATGACTGTGAATTCGTCTCCGCCAAGGCGTGATAAGGTGTCGGTTTCACGTACACACTTATTTAATCGTATTGCCGCTTCCTTGAGCATGGCATCGCCCACGTCATGACCAAAGTTGTCATTAATTTCTTTGAATCTATCTAAGTCAATAAATAGTAGTGCTAACTGTAGGTTATTTCGATTGGTTTTTTTGATTTCCTGATTAAGGCGGTCATGAAACATCTGGCGGTTGGGTAACCCAGTTAAAAAGTCAAAATTTGCCTGTTTCCAAATGAGCTGTTCGGCTTCAGTTTTCTGTGTAATATCTGTAAACATGGCAATACGTCTTTGAACAGCACCATCTTCGTTATATACAGTATTAATCATCAGCCTTTTAGGATAGATTTCGTCGTTTTTTCGCCTATCCCAAATATCACCTTGCCATTGGCCTGTCGTGTTAATTTCATGCCACATCTTCTTAAAAAATGTTGCATCGTGACGACCAGAACTTAACATTCTTGGATTTCTACCAATCACTTCGTCAAGGTTGTAACCAGTGATTTTTGTAAAAGCTGGATTGATGGCAATGATTGAGTTATTAGCATCGGTAATCAGGATGCCTTCGCTGCTGGTGTCATAAACTGAGGCAGCTATTCTGAGTGATTCCTCGCCAGCCTTACGCTGCATTTCTCTATCGAAATTATCCAGAGCGAAAGAAATATCTTTTGACATTTCTTCTAGTAAAGCAATGGCTTCTAAATCAAAAGCATTAGCAAACTCATGACAAACGGTAAGGACAGCAAATTTCTTGCCACCGCGTTGTATAGGGAATGCTGCAGCGGAAGCCCAGCCAATGGCGACGGCATTTTTCACCCATGGTGCAGTCATTGGATTGGTCATGAAGTCGTTGATGATGATGGGTCTATTTTCCCGTAGTGCTGTGCCTGTAGTGCTTCTACCCTCAAGAACATCAGCACTTGAGGATACTTTGATGTTGTCTAGGTGTCTTGAAGTGTCACCATATTTAGCAACGGGTAAAATCATGTCACTAGCGTTATCCAGTTGACCCACCCAAGCTATTTTCATGCCACCAAACTCAACGGCACATCGGCATACCAATGGAAAAAGCTCAGACTGCTGCTCCATACGCACTACGGCGAGATTGATCTCACTGATGGCCTTATATAGCATTGAGAGACGTTTAATTCTGTCGTCAGCTTGTTTACGTTCAGTTATGTCGGTAATAAAACCATGCCAAAGGATACTGCCGTCTTCCATTTTTTCAGGTTGCGATTCGCCTAATCTCCATCGCACACCTTGATTTGGTAACACCACTCGAAACTCATATTGCCACAGCAATAACGTACGTGCTGATTGTTGCATGGATACTATAACGCCATCATAATCTTCAATATGAATGTTTGAAAATGCGACTGCAGCATCGTCTTTAGCCTGTAGTGGTGAAATTCCAAACATTTCTTGAATAGCTTCACTCGCAAAAGGAAAACAGGATCTGCCGTCTGGATATAATCTAAATTGATAAATAACACCGGGTACGCGCTGTGATATTTTGTTGAATAAGGTATTTTTTTGTAATAATAACGATTCTGTTGATTTGACTCTATCAATCACTAACGCAATTAATAGACCAACAATCGTTAACGCCAACATGTACAGCCAAAAGTTCAGTAGGCCAACAGGTACTTGATTGTTTGTTGCACCGCCCACAGCAAGTACCATACCTAACAGCATTTGTATTGCAGTCATGACAAGGACAAGTAATGCGCCATGACGGCCGAAGCGTACTGCAGCCCATGTTACAAATAGGAATACCCAGTAACCTCTAGCTGTAATGCCAAAAATGCCGTAAAACCAGCCTATAAAAATAACTTGACCAGCAAAGAATGAGAGCCCAAAACAAATGATGGCCTCAGTGATGCGCTCGCGTTTTATCCAGTCGTACGGTACTTGGCGCCAGACTAAAATCAGCGGTGTCACAAGTAATATGCCCAGCATATCGCCTTGCCACCAATTGAAAAAGTTATGCCAAGCGGCAGATTTTGGAACCATTCCATTTAATACTAGAGTGCTTACACCGATTGCTGCGCTGACTACTGAGCCTAATATGCCGACCACAGAAAGCCATAAAAAATCGCGTGGTTGTTCAAGCGTGGGTTTGAATCGTTGTATGTGTGACAGTATCCAGAAACAGCAAAGTGCTTCTAATGAGTTACCAAAAGCAATCACCATGGAGATGCTAATTGGGCTGCCTTGCATGATATTGCCAGTGAGCGCGCCTATGAAAATGCTAGGCCAGTATTTTTTCTTGCCGAGTATGAGTGCGGCCAACGCTAAGCCGCTAGATGGCCAAACCATAGAGACAACGCCATTGGCTGAGAAGTATCCCAATGCAATTTTCGCGAGTAGCGCATAGGCTAACGAAATGCCAAGCAATAACGGAAGGTCAGACCAACGATAAATCTGTTTTAGTTGATAACTTAGTGCCACTTTTTATACTCAATGTAAGTTTAATCATTTATGTTTATATAAGCTCCATCTTGAGCTGAGTTCACATTGCCACTGCGATATTAGCCGACTCTACGCAGCGCTGTTGCGAGGGCGTTGATTATAAATGCTTTACTTGATTTGTATATTATGCGGTGCCCAGTGGGCTTTGAAGTTGGAATAAGACATAGAAAACATGGTTATATCATTACAAGGATTACAGCAGGGGAGTATCTTATAGATTTTATCCGCTTTGATCTGCAAATAAAAAGGGGAGCATATGCTCCCCCTTTTTATGACTATAATTAAATATATCTTATGCTTGATTTTGTTTTTTACGACGTGCTGCGAAACCAACTAAGCTTAAGCCAGCTAAAAGCATCGCGTATGTTTCTGGTTCTGGCACTGGTGATACTGGAGTGCCACCAACACCTGAGAAGGCGAAAATAAATGTTGAAGGCGTACCTGCAGAAGGGCCGCCCACTGTGTTGCTTTGACCAAATGAGTAAACTTCAGCTCCAACTTTGCTTAATGCTGAAAATGCATTTGCTTCACTATCTGCTGCACCGTAGAAAATATTAAAAGTTTTAGATTCGCCTGCAGCTAAAGCACCAAAACTAAATGTAAAGTATGCACCATGGTCGTTCGGGCCAGAATCTGCAAAATTTACGTTAGTTGTACCTGCAGACAATTCACCTGGGTTAGAAAGTGGGTTCGGTGTAGCAAAGCCGTTGTCGTTAGAAAAAAGCAAAGCTGTAGAGGTACCACGGTTGATAGTTACAAACTCAGAAAATGGTGTTGGCGGTACATCCCAGTCCATTGATCTTGAATAGCGTACATCACTCATGCTAGCTGAAGTGGTATTAGTAAGCGTTACTTTATTTACAAATAAAGAAGATGATGCTGAAGCTGTGTAGGCTTGAGTGATTTGCAGTGCATTAGCTACGCTAACGATAGAAGTAGCGCTTGAGCTTGTACCTGTGAAGTTCACTAAACTAACGTTATTATCACCACCGTTAGCGTTTGCTGACCAACCTGCTGTGCTTCCAAAAGAAGCGCCCCAGCCTTCACATAAACAACCTGGGGTAATTGCATCGCTACCTAGATGGGATAAGGCAACAGAACCCACACCAAGTGCGCCAAAGTCTTGTACGCCAATGGAAATATCGCCAGTGCTTAAAACTTGTCCCGCATTTGCAGTAGAGCTCAGAAAAATGCTTGATAAAGCTAGACTTGCTATTAATAGTTTTTTTGTCACTATAGTCCCCTTAAAGTTATTTTTAATTATTTGAATGCCTAAACAGTTTATGGTCGGGCTGAAACTTTTATCAGTTTTTTTGAACTATACGCGTAAATATTTTCACCCTCAATCACCCGAAAGGGTCAATCTTGGGACATGGTTTAGTCACTTTGGCTGTTCTCAGAACTTTCAACTGAGTTCTTAATAATTTCTGCCAAGCGTCTAATCCCTGGCCCTGCAAAATCTGGGTTGGCTATCACTAGATATAGTGGAACTTCGCGTGCACCACCTTCAAGTAGCGGCAGCGGCTTAAGCAAGCCAGTGTCAAGTTCTTGCCTTATGTGTTCTTCGGGTAACCATGCAAAGCCGTAGCCAATCGACACGGCTTGAATAGAGGTGGCGATTTGACTGACAGTCCAGCGTTGATCGACATCAACAATCGCAGGGCGCTGTCCGCGATTTTTACCTGAATCTCTTACCACTAGGTGACGATAAGCTCGGAGGTCTTTATAGGTAAGTGCGTGGCCTAAATGGTGAAGAGGATGGCTGGCATGGGCGACTGCAATTATTTTAATGCGCGTCAGCAGGTTACCTAAAAAGCCTGGGGGTAGTTGTGGGGAAATGGCAATGTCGGCCTCGCCCTTGAGTAAGGCTTCAGAGGTACCACCTATCACTGATTCAATAAGCTCTATTCTTGTATGCGGACTTTCTAAGCCAAATTTGTGCATGCAAGTCAATAGTAGTTGAGGAGGAAAGAGTATCTCTGCTGCAATATTAATATTGGCTTCCCAGCCTGCAGATAAGGCATGGGCAGCTTGTTCAAGTTCGTTGGCTTCATTGACGAGCGCTAGTGCACGGCGATACAGCATCTGACCTGTTGGGGTAAGTATTGCTTTGCGACCCTGAAGCTCAAACACCTTAACGTCAAGCATTGATTCAATCTTTTGCACCGCGTAGGTCACGGCGGACTGACTTTTATACATCATTTCTGCAGCTTGGGCATAACCGCCAGCATCTACGATGCTTATTAAAGTGCGCCATTGTTCCAAAGTGATATTGGGTGTCATTTAAGTCAACCTATCTAATTAACTGATAATTTATAGCAGATTATTATACTTTTATATCTTATTGTTAAGGTATTAAATGAGGCTCTAGAAATTAATTTATACAACACCATTTATTTTTAACAGTATTAATTTTGGAGTAAATCTTATGAAACGTTTTATTTTATTGGCTATTGCAGCCACCATATCTACTGCAGCCGTTGCTGCACCTGAAACTTATGTGATTGATAGCAACCACAGCATGCCGCGCTTTTCATATAGTCATTTTGGCTACTCAACGCAATTAAGCCGTTTTGATAAAGCGACAGGCAAAATCGTGATTGACCGTGCCGCTAAAACTGGCTCTGTGGATGTGACCATTGATACAACCTCTGTGAACACAGGCTTTGCTTTATTTAATGAGCATATTCAAGGCGAAGATTTTTTTAATACGGCAAAATTTCCAACGGCTACTTTTGTCTCTAAGAAAATGAATTTTGAAGGTGATAAACCTGTTTCAATTGACGGCACGTTGACGATTAAAGGTGTGAGTAAACCAGAAACACTTACTGTGACTTCGTTCATGTGTATGCCTCACCCAATGTTGAAAAAAGATGCTTGTGGCGCGAATGCGACTGTAGTGGTGAAACGTACAGATTTTAATATGAGCAAACATGTGCCTTACGTGAGTGATGAAGTGACCATTACTTTACCTGTTGAGGCTGTTAAGCAATAAGTCAGAACAAGGTTGATAGCGGATAGCTGGCAAGTTTTGCCAGTCGCAGAATATGGAGTTTAGTATGCAAAATCAGCAAGTTAAAGTACGGCAATTGCAAAGAGTGATTCAGTCCATTCCAACTTCAGATGGCGGTGGCGTGAAATTACGCCGTAGCCTTGGGCAGTCTGGTTTTATGCGATTAGATCCGTTTCTAATGCTAGATGAATTCTCTTCTGAAAATCCAGATGATTACATTGCAGGCTTTCCTGATCATCCGCATCGTGGCTTTGAAACAGTGACTTATATGCTTGATGGCCACATGTTGCATCAAGATCATTTAGGCAACAAAGGCGATTTGAAAAGTGGCGGCGCGCAGTGGATGACCGCGGGCCGTGGCATTATTCACTCAGAAATCCCACAGCAAGAAAGTGGTCGTATGCGTGGCTTTCAGCTTTGGATAAATCTGCCTGCGAATGAGAAGATGAAACCTGCGGGCTATTTAGATATTCAGCCTGATGAGATTCCGCTAGTCCATTTAGCAAATGCAGGCACAGTTAAAGTGATTGCGGGTACAGCCATGCAAGATGGTAAAGCCGTGGCTGGACCGATTCAAGGTTTAACCACAGCGCCATTATTCATAGATGTACATTTGTCTGCGGGAGAAAGCTTTAGCCAACTCATTACAGAAGGGCACAATGCATTCGTGTATCCGTATGAGGGTAAAGTATTGATTGGTGCTAAAGCTGAACAGCGCTTACTTGAGCCGCAATCCGTTGGCGTGTTATCAGCGGGAGAATCTGTTGAAGTAACTGCAGCAGAGACGCCTGTGTCATTCATACTATTGGCTGCAAAGCCATTATTAGAACCTATTGTTCAATATGGTCCATTTGTGATGAATACTCGCGAAGAAATCGACCAAGCAATTGCTGATTATCAAAATGGACAACTTGTGTGACGCAATAATTAAGCAGTATGTTTTGATACACTTAAAGCCTAGCCAGCAATGACTAGGCTTTATTTTTATGCACTTTCTGTTTTAAATATAAGGTCGTTGGTTTTTCAACTTTGCGATGAAATAAGTCTGCAAGGACTAGGCTGGCAGCCCATGTGAGCAGCATAAAAAGGCAAGCTAGCAATGAGTTTTTTAGGTTTAGCCAGCTAAAAATTGCATTAGCTAACATTAAAACAGAGAAATGTACAAGAAACAGAGCGTAGGAAATCGAACCTAAATAATGAATAAATCTTTGTTGTTTTACATACGCTTTGATATGCACATTTCGAGTAAAAAATAGAGCGAGTGCGGTCAGTGCAGCAATCAGAATACGCAACCTGAAATCAATCAAAATTGCAGTCATAGCAATTGATATATTTAACCAAAGCCATGCGTTTGAATGCTCCCGTTGACCCGCATAGTAAGCGATTGCGCCCAGACCATATGCACCAAAAAAATAGATTGCCCAGTCGTCATAACGTTCGTGACGATTGAACCAGAATAGAGAGGCGGCGGCTGTAAGCGTGATAATAATCAGAATTGTCTTTTTAGAGTTAGCCGCTTTCCCGCCAAGCCAGCTAATGCAAAGCATCACAAAGAACAGTTGAAAATCAACTGCAATAAACCATGCGCCTGCTAAGAGTGAGTCAAAATCCAGAACACCTTGCAGCATCAATACGTGAGACAAAAATTGAGAGAGCTTCGGAAAGTCTGGAATAAACTCATGATCCACTAGATTGCGTGCGATGACAGCGCAAAGGATGGCAAGTACCAGTGCAAAAAAGAATGGAATCACTAATCTTAAATATCGATTCGTTAGATTCACTTGTAAATGGCGGATGCTATTCCCACTATTGAAAACAGATCGCGCTGCAAGATAGCCGCCAATGACAAAAAATATCTGCACTGCCATCCGTGCATAGTCATACAGCCAAGTAATGAGTGATGGCGCTATTTGTTGCACAGCATCTGAAATCGGGCCATAAGCGGCAAGGTGATGTAAAACAATAAACTGGGAAGCAATGGCTTTAAATGCATCGATAATCGGAAAACGATTGAAATGGTCTTTCATGGCAAGCTAATTCATATCGTGTTGATTCATGTAGTCCTGATTATAATGTGTTCTAGGCGATTATGCGGCTTGGCTTGTGTACAATGTGGCGCTTATTGATAGCCTTTTAATCACTGTATCACCGCCTAATATAGCAACTCTAAAATAGTTAAAAACTTAACCTATGATTTTAATCCCCGAAACTGAATATGAACTGAGCGCAATACGCGCGCAGGGTGCGGGTGGGCAGAATGTGAATAAAGTGTCGAGCGCGATTCATTTGCGCTTTGATATTCAGGCGTCAACGTTGAGCGATTGGCTTAAAGAACGCTTGATGCATCTGAAAGATAACCGGATTACTGCTGAAGGTATTTTGGTGCTAAAAGCGCAGCAATATCGCACGCAGGAAGCCAATAAAAAAGATGCTACTGTACGCTTACATGAAATTGTTAACGCGGCTAATCAAGTAAAACCTACACGTTATGCGACACGACCAAGTTACGGTTCAAAACAGCGACGATTAGAAAGTAAAACACAACGTGGGCAAATTAAGCAGATGCGTGGCAAAATAGCATCTGACAAAAATGAGCATTAATTTAAAGTGAACATATTAGCTTTTGATACATCAACTGAATACCTATCGCTAGCCTTGCGAAAAGGAAGCGAAACCTTTCAATATGATTGCAATGCAGGGCAAACACATTCGCAAATTATATTGCCGCAGATACAAGCCTTGCTGGATTCCGCAGAATTACAGCTAAGTGATCTGCAAGGAGTTGCATTTGGTGCAGGCCCTGGGTCCTTTACAGGTGTGCGTATTGCTGCTGGCGTGGCACAGGGACTGGGTTTTGGCGCTAATTTGCCAGTGGTTAGTGTGTGCACACTATTAGCACTGGCAGAAGCGAGCAGCGCAGACAAAGTAATCGCATGCTTAGATGCGCGCATGGGTGAGGTGTATCATGCCGCGTATGAAAAAATAGATGATACATGGCGATGCATCATTGAACCTGGATTATATAAACCAGATGCAGTGCCTGCTATTGAGGGTGCAGGTTGGGTGGGTGCTGGTAGTGGTTGGCAAACCTATGCTGAGCAATTAAGTGCTGTTTATGCAGAGCAATTGCAATCAACGCAACCGCATCAGTTACCCTCATCTGCAGCGATACTTAAACTTGCTTTACCAATATTTGCAAAAGGTGAAGCAAGACCAGCAAGCGAAGCCATGCCTATGTATATTCGTAATCGTGTGGCACTTAAAACCGCAGAACGCGAGCAAGGCTTACGTTTATGAGTGCGGTGCTAAACACACAATATCAATTTCGTCCTATGCAATTGGACGACTTGGATACCATTATGGTGATTGAGCCGCAGATTTACCCGTATCCATGGACACGTGGCAATTTTAGCGATTCATTGAGTTCTGGCTATAGCGCTTGGGTATTGATGTTAAATGATCAGATTATTGGGTATTCACTGATGATGCTAGTGTTGGATGAAGCCCATTTGCTTAATTTGAGTGTGGCAAAGCCCTACCAAAAGCAAGGCTTAGGACGCACTCTTTTAGAGCATATGGTGAGTATTGCTAAAAGTAATCAAATGGCCAATATGTTTTTAGAAGTGCGCCCAAGTAATATTTCTGCCATCGCTTTATATGAGAATATGGGTTTTAATGAAATGGCAGTTCGTCGTGGCTATTACCCTGCTGCAAATGGTCGTGAAGATGCGGTGTTAATGGGTTTGGCACTTTAATGGACACTTTGATTGGTATCTTGAAAGTAAAGCTATGATGACGCGTGAAGATATGATGCGGGAGTTAGAGCTGCTGCCAGTGTGGCAGTCGCGCGCACCAGCACCTGAAGTTCCGGCGATAAAAGATGTAAGCCGAGTTTTAACCCCTCAAGATCTCGAATTAAAACCCGACATGCAAGTACAAGTGGAAGACGTATTTGTAAAAGACTCATTGGTCAATATAGAGGAGTCTTCAGATACTTTAACGCCAGTACCTATTGAGTCGCCAACACTCTCCTATATTGCTAGTGAAAACGGCGAATACCTATTTGTGCTACCAAACGCCGCAATGAGCGCAGAAGAGTTACAGTTATTTCAAAATATTGGCAAAGCACTACGAATTAAAACAAAGCCTGCTGAAATTTCATCTGATATTTTAGCGTCTATCAAAGACATGCAAGCAAAGTTGTTGATTGCGATGGGCGAGGCGGTGGTACAAATGATATTGCAATCTGCTGAGCCAATCACGCACTTGAGTGGAAAGCTACATCAATTGCATGGCGTTACTCTAATCGCTACTTATGATTTGCCGCACCTATTACAAAATCCTGCAGATAAAGCAAAAGTCTGGCGTGATTTATGTATGGGGCTGCAAATTTTACAAGATTTAAAAGTTGCAAATAGTTAAAACGACTAGAATTGTAAGGTCTTGAAATATTGAGCATAAGGCGCAATCTAAATGGTTACAGAACATTTCTCAAGTATGATGACTATCAGTACATTGAGTTTTTAATTTGATTTATTCATAAGGAATGAACATGCAAAAAATTTACTTAAAGCTATTCACAGTTTTACTTTTGTTGAATCTAAGTGGCTGTGGCTACAACAACTTTCAATCACTCGATGAAGAGTCAAAAGCCAGTTGGTCAGAAGTGCTTAACCAATATCAACGCCGTGCCGACTTAGTACCTAACTTGGTGAACGTGGTGAAAGGTTATGCAGAACATGAAAAAGATGTGCTGACACAAGTGACTGAGGCACGTTCAAAAGTAGGTAGTATGCAAGTCACGCCAGAGTTGCTGAATGATCCAGAGGCTTTTGCTAGATTTCAAGCAGCACAGGGTCAGTTAACAAGTGCTTTATCACGTTTAATGGTGGTTTCTGAGAACTATCCAAACTTAAAAGCAGACCAAGGTTTTAGAGATTTACAAGCGCAGCTTGAAGGTACTGAAAACCGCATTACTGTTGCGCGTAATCGTTACATAGAAACAATTAAAGTTTACAACATTGCGATACGTTCATTCCCACAAAACCTCACGGCAATGATGTTTGGCTACAAAACTAAGCCATCATTCACCGTTGAAAATGAAAAAGCGATTTCAGTTGCACCAACCGTTGATTTTGGTAACAAGAAATAGCCTCTGTAATTTTACTAATCATTTTAAATGAGCAGTAAGTGATTACTCACATTAAAGCGATTCTGTTTGCAGTTTGCACAATGCTGTTATTTGCAACGTGT
This sequence comes from Methylotenera versatilis 301, assembly GCF_000093025.1. Classification (GTDB taxonomy): domain Bacteria; phylum Pseudomonadota; class Gammaproteobacteria; order Burkholderiales; family Methylophilaceae; genus Methylotenera; species Methylotenera versatilis. The sequence goes on along the minus strand of NC_014207.1, from coordinate 2,535,094 downwards.
AATCTGCATGCTGAACTCGTTGCTATTCCTGCACTTCAAACACGCGTCACAGATTTAACGCAAACGCTTACCTCAGATCAGCAAAGCCAATTGGAAGCAAAGCTTAAGGCTTTTGAGTTGGAAAAAGGTAGTCAAATCGCCGTGTTGATTGTGCCTAGCACCAAGCCAGAAGAGATTGAGCAATATAGTATTCGGGTGGTCGATGCTTGGAAATTAGGCCGTGAAAAACAAGATGATGGCATTCTTGTATTAGTGGCTAAAAATGATCATAAAATGCGGATTGAAGTAGGCCAAGGCTTAGAGGGAGCAATTCCAGACTTAATAGCCAAGCGAGTCATTAGCGAGGTGATGTCACCAAGTTTCAAGCAGGGCGATTTTTACGGTGGAATTAATAAAGCTACGGATACATTGATGGGCTTGGTTAATGGTGAAAAGCTTGCACCGCCTCCACCTCATGCCAATCATGTCAATATGAGCTTTGATAATAGCTTAGCGCTATTTGTCATTGGCTGTGTGGTGGTTGGTGCTTTTCTCAGCTCGGTCTTAGGTCGTTTTTTTGGTGCTGGTGCTACCGCTGGCATCATTGGAGGCGTGTCTTGGTTCATTTTAGGTACCTTAGGCATGTCAATTTTTGTTGGCATCATGGCATTTGTTTTTACCTTAATCATGCCCTATATTTTTGATGGAACGCGCGGTGGCGGGACATATTCCAGTGGTGGTTTTGGTGGCGGTGGATTTGGTAGCAGTAGCGGAAATGACAGCTTTAGTGGCGGCGGCGGTGGTTTTAGTGGCGGTGGCGCGTCAGGAGATTGGTGATGTCATTTAAACGCTTGAAACGGTTAGCTAAACACTTATTTATTTGGCCTAGTATTGTTAAAAAATATTTTCCAAAAGAATCAATGCAGCGCATAGAAAGCGCGATTGCGTCCAGTGAGAAAACACATTTTGGTGAAATTTGCTTTGTGGTTGAGTCGAATTTACATGCGTTTGATATTGTTAGACATGTGTCGGCTAAAAAGCGTGCCATCGAGATTTTCTCAAAATTTCATGTGTGGGATACCGCACAAAATAATGGCGTGTTAATTTATTTGCTGTTGGCTGATCATGACTTTGAAATTGTCGCTGACCGAGGCATTCATCATCATGTGGGCACTGAGGGATGGGAGCAAATCAGTCGCGAGATGGAGAAGCACTTCAAACACGGTGATTTTGAGCTTGGCGTTTTACAAGGCATTGCAAAAATAGCCGAACATTTGAATCGACATTTTCCTTCAGATTCAGAAAACACCAATGAGTTAAGTAATGCGCCTATTGTTATTTAGTCTTATTTGTTTATCATTGACTTCGTTTGATGCAACAGCCGCACTCTCTGACATATCAAAAATTTATCGCGAAGTGCCAACTTTAGATGGTTTAGATGTTTGTTTTGGCGGAGGTTGTGCTGAAATTAGGCATGTCTCCATTAACACGCAAGAATGGACTCAAGTGGTCTCTGTTTTTGCATTCAAGGCAGATGATGCAACACTTGAGCGCCAGCAGATTGCCTATGCTATAGGTATGTTAGAAACAATAGTCGGCGCTAAGATAGGTACGTCAGGCGACCGTGCGGGTACTTTCAGTAATTCAAAATTTCCAGATCAGTTAGATTGCAATGATGAGGCAATTAACACCACGACTTATATGCATTTGATGCAATATTACGGATTGATTAAGCTGCACGAAGCTGAAGATATGCGCACAAGAAGTTTCTTTTTTAATGGCTGGCCACACACCACGGCTGTGATGCACGAAAAAGCTACGGGCGAACGCTTTGCGGTGGATAGCTGGTTTTATGATAACGGCATCCCCGCCACGATAGTGCCATTTGAGCTTTGGAAGTCTGGTTATATTCCTGAGGACAGCCCTGTTCTTCATCACTAGATTTTTCTATTTGTGGCGCAGTGCGATAGTGCGCTATAACAATTGCTGACTAAATGACTGATTAAATGTAAAATTCGGTCTTTGATTTTTGCTCAGATTCGATACCACCATGCGCGCCTCACAATTTTTCTTCAACACCCAAAAAGAAGCTCCAAACGATGCAGAGTTGCCTAGCCATATTCTAATGGTGCGTGCAGGGCTGATTAAACGTCTAGGTTCTGGTTTGTATAGTTGGATGCCACTAGGTCTGCGCGTGCTGCGTAAAGTTGAAACAATCGTTCGTGATGAAATGAACAAGGCTGGTGCTTTAGAGTTGTTAATGCCAGCAGTTCAACCACGTGAGTTATGGGATGAAACAGGTCGCTGGGCAGTATTTGGCCCACAAATGCTTAAGATTACCGATCGCCATTCACGTGAGTTTTGCTTTGGTCCAACGCATGAAGAAGTGATTACTGACATCGCACGTTCAGAGGTGCGCAGCTACAAGCAGTTGCCGCTAAATTTCTACCAAATTCAAACCAAATTTCGCGATGAAATTCGCCCACGTTTTGGCGTGATGCGTGCGCGTGAGTTTATGATGAAAGATGCTTACTCTTTCCATACTGATTTTGCCTCTTTAGAAACCACGTATGCCAATATGTATCAAGCGTACAGCAATGTTTTTAATCGCTTAGGTCTAAAGTTTCGCGCAGTCAAAGCCGATACAGGTGCTATAGGCGGCGATGGTTCTCATGAGTTTCATGTCCTTGCTGACTCAGGTGAGGATGGCTTGGCGTATTGTGATACATCAGATTACGCAGCCAATGTAGAGTTGGCCGAAGCATTGGCGCCTAATGTTCGTGGTGCTGCAACAGAAGTGATGCGGGATGTTGAAACGCCAAAACAAACCTCTTGTGAAGAGGTGGCAGCATTGCTTAATATAGGACTAGATCGCACGATTAAAGCGATGGCATTAATCGCAACGCTTGAGGATGGCAGCACACAGTTTAATTTATTACTTATTCGTGGCGATCATCGCATGAATGAAATTAAAGTGAATAAATTGGATGGTTTGCATGATTTCAGATTCGCTACTGAAGAGGAAGTCCGCGAGAATTTAAAATGCCCACCAGGCTTTATTGGACCAGTAGGCGTTGGCGCACATGTGCGGGTGATTGCAGATAGAACAGTCGCGGCGATGAGTGATTTTGTTTGTGGCGCTAATAAACCAAAATACCATCTGAGCGGTGTTAATTTTGGGCGTGATTTACCAGAGCCAAGTTTAGTTGCGGATATTAGAAATGTGGTGGAAGGCGATGCTAGCCCTGATGGCAAAGGCATATTGTCACTTTGCCGAGGTATTGAAGTTGGACATATATTCCAGTTGCGCACTAAGTATTCTGAAGCGATGAATGCGACTTATCTTGATGAGGCTAGCCAAACGCAAGTCATGGAAATGGGTTGTTATGGTATTGGCGTTTCACGGATTGTCGGTGCGGCAATTGAGCAAGGTAACGATGCGCGCGGAATCATCTTTCCAAAAAGCATGGCACCGTTTACCGTGACAATTTGTCCGATTGGTTATGATAAGTCAGAGGCTGTTTCAGCTGCAGCGAATAAGATATACGCTGATTTGAATGCGGCAGGCATCGAAGCATTGCTTGATGATAGAGGTGAGCGCCCAGGCGTGATGTTTGCTGAGGCAGATTTAATGGGTATTCCACATCGCTTAGTCATAGGTGAGCGCGGCTTGGCTGATGGCACAGTGGAGTATAAAGGTCGAACTGATGCGGAAGCGCAGATGGTTGCATTGAAGAATGTAGTTGAGTTTATGCAAAAAGTGGCACTATAATCAAATATGCTTAAAAATATTCAAATCTGTTTGCTGGTATTGATTGGAGCTTTGGCCTCAATCAATAGCTATGCTGGCGCACAGATTGAAGAGCCGTTGTCTAACAGCGTAAAAGCGATGATGCAGCGCAGCATTAGTGATAAAGCTGTACCAACACTCACTTTTTCTAGCCCAGAAGAAGGTGAGGCTTGGCTGAACGAGATGTCACGGCGCTTGCAAAAGCGCATCCCCGATACCAATTATCGTGAGGATTTGCTTCGCACCGTTCACTATGAAGCAACTCGTGCAGGGTTAGATCCACAAATGGTATTGGGTTTGATTCAAGTTGAAAGTGGCTTTAAGAAATATGCATTATCCTCAGTAGGCGCACGGGGGTTTATGCAGGTGATGCCATTTTGGGCGCGCAGCATTGGTGCAACAGATCATAACTTATTTCTTTTACGTACCAACTTACGTTATGGCTGCACAATTCTAAGGCATTATATTGATATTGAGCATGGTGATCTATATCGTGCTTTAGGTCGTTATAACGGCAGTCTGGGCAAGCCTCAGTACCCAAATATGGTACTTGGTGCTTGGCGCAAGAATTGGGATTATTCGACCAAAAACTGGAATTACGCACCAAAAAACACCTAAATTATTAGCTGTTTTCTCAATTAGCCTAGTTCTGGCACTAGATTAGTGCTAAAAACCACCTCAAAAAAGTTTACATTTCTGTAAAAATCATTCAGTATGCCCCTAGCGTTTATATGACTAAGGCAAAATTTGCACTATTCCAATAAGCCCAGCGTATGACGTTGCTGTTCGAAAAACTTGCTACTCAATATAATAATTAGGAGAAAAGTATGTCGAAATTAACTGCATTAGCACTAAGTATTGCTGTTTTAGGTGGGGTATGGGCATTTTTAGCATTGGGTCCGCTGGGTGGAGCTGCGCCAATTGCGTTAGTATGGGTTGGCTTTATTGCATGGGGTTGTTACTTTCACACAGGCGGCGATAACGCAGCGTTACAAAAAACAATAGCGGGTATGTCTTTTGGCGCGGTAATCGCAGGTATTGCTTTGTATCTAGTGAGCTCTGGTATGTTGGCTGCGTTAGGCGCATTAGCTGCCCCTGTAATTATTGCAGTGACTGTGTTCGTGCTTGTGATTGTGGCAGGTATCAACTTGCTGTCAGTTGTTCCTGCAAACGTATATGGCTATGCGGCAACTGCCGGCTTGGCCTTAACTGCAGGCACTGCAGCTAACTCAACGGCAATGAATTTGACCAACCCAGTGCTGCTAGTGATTGTTTCTACAATCATTGGTGCAATATTTGGTATGCTTTCAGGTAAGTTAGCTGGCATGCTTGGTAAGTAATCAGAACTAAATAAGTCTTACTTAAGTCGTAAATTAAGTTAATAGTGAATTAATCTAAGCTTTTAAGTGAGATTGAAAAAAACCGCCTTCAGTGGCGGTTTTTTGTTTATGAGACTTGATCATTCTTTATGGCTAGTTGGCTTTTTGTACTTTAAAGCCATAATAAGTGCCAAACTCACCTTCAGACTCATGGTATACAAACAACATGTCATTAGCATACCCAGCGCCATTTAGATGATTATGTGAGCGTAATTTTAAGTCTTTGGGTAGCTCGCTTTTACCTATGAATTTGCCAGTTAAATCAAATACAAGTACGGCCTTGTGGTCGATATCCAGTAACTCGAACTCTTCACCTTTAATGCCAGTATAAGCCACAAAAAAATCGCTAACATCATCAAATGCTACGCCAGCTTTAGTGAGATCCAAATTAATTTCACTGATTTGTTCTCTGACTTTTAAGTCGACTACCAGTACTTTATTGCTTCGTCCTTGCTTTGCATAATACAGGTTCTTTTCTGCGTTATAGCTAGGCATGGTATTGGCGTCACCAAAAGCAGGATTAAAACCAAATACATCAGAAGAGGTGTCTTTTACTTCGCCTGTTTCTGTCAGGTCAATTGAGAAGATGCCAGTATTTGGAGAGAATCCACCGAAACTAGAAATGTTGTAAGTGATGGTTTCTAGTTTGTTAGAGTTTGAGTTGTAATAAATTGAGCGGTTGTCATAACCAGGTTTTGCCGAATTAATATATTTACCTTCATTGTCATAAGCATGAATTTGAGATCTGGAAACTGGCGCCTCTGTATCGCTACCCATAGGAGCTAACCCACCGTCAGCAATGTAGTAACGCTTTAAGCTAGGGATATAAGCCACCGTCATTGGGCGTGTGCTTGGTTTTTGTGTCAGTGGGATTTTAATACCAACTTGCGCTTCAGGAAAAATCGCTGCTTGTGAGGTTTGTAGCGCGGTAGCAAATGCAATTGAAACTATCACTTTAGAAATACGCATCATTATTCTTTCTTTTAAAACTTAGTATATAACGTTAGGTTTAAACCAAGACTGAGTTTAGTCAGCCTATTGTTCTGAATCGTTCAATTCAAATTTATGCTGCAGGGTGCTTCTCGATCAGCATGGCATCGCCGTAACTAAAAAAGCGGTAATGCTCATTAATAGCATGTTCATAAGCTTTTTTAATATTATCCATCCCCGCAAACGCAGACACTAACATGAGTAGGGTGCTTTTAGGTAAATGAAAGTTGGTAAATAGCCGATCCACTACTTTAAATTGATAACCTGGCGTAATGAATATATCGGTATCGCCGTTACCCGCTTGAAGATTGCCATTAGTGTTAAATTCAGTCACTCTAGCAGCGCTTTCTAAAGCTCGAAGGGCAGTCGTACCAATGGCTGTTACTTTTGCGCCATTTGTCTTAGTGGCGTTGATCATATCAATGGTTGCTTGTGAAATACTATAAAGCTCGCTGTGCATTTTATGCTCATTAATGTTATCCACTCGCACAGGTTGAAAAGTACCAGCGCCAACGTGCAGGGTAACATAAGCAATGTTGATGCCTTTTTGTTTCAGTGTATCTAACATGGCATCGTTAAAGTGCAAACCTGCGGTTGGAGCGGCCACCGCACCTAGATGTTTGCTGAAAACCGTTTGATAACGCTCTTCATCATCACTAGTGGCGCTATGCGTTATATACGGAGGCAAAGGCAAGGCGCCATGTTGTTCCAGTAAATCTAATACAGAGGTTTCACTTAAAAAAAGAAGTTCAAATAAATCGTCGTGTCGTGCAGTAACTTCAACATCAAAAGCGTTTGATAAAGTTAAGCGAGTGCCAACTTTAGGCGCACGTGATGCTCTAATTTGCGCATATGCGGTATGTTGATTAATCACCCGTTCAATCATGACTTCAACACTGCCGCCTGTATGTTTCACGCCAAATAAGCGAGCTTTGATGACGCGCGTGTCATTAAACACTAATAAATCACCGGCTTGCAGGTGTTCCGGTAAGTTGATAAACATATTATCAGCTAGTTCACCTTTACTACTATTGAGGTGCAGCATACGGCTGGCCGTTCTCTCAGCGGTGGGGTGCTGCGCAATTAATGCGTCAGGTAAATAAAAATTGAAATCTTCTGTTCTCATAAATGCTATAGCTTGCTATAATGGCGACCGTTGCAATTATACAGTAATGTATATTCCCAAATGCCCGGGTGGCGGAATTGGTAGACGCACGGGACTCAAAATCCCGCGCTGGCAACAGCGTGCCGGTTCGATTCCGGCCCCGGGCACCAAATAAAACTATGGCTTACATTTTTGTAGGCCATTTTTTTGTCTATTTTCTGAAAATTCAAGCTAATGTATTGAATTTGCACGTTTAAAACGTAAGTTAATTACGGTGTGTTCTTATCAATATTCCTAATCCGTGCAGCTAAATATTCACATTAATGTTGTATTAGTATTTCTAAATTGTTACATAAGTGTAACTTTTCGCTTGAGCCAGATTGCTTTTTATGATACTTTTGACATGCGTCAAATTGTCGCATGTCAAAGAAGTGTAAGAAAATTTAACTAAATAAGTTTTCTGGATGAAGGACGGTCTATGGCGATAACTGATTTAGGTTACAAAATCATTGCTAGACATAATAATTCACTTACGCCTAAAGCCGGAGTTAAGCTTCTTTTGGCATTGGCAGGCATAGTTTTAGTAGTAGGTTTCGGTTTCGCTCGCATAGGTGCTTGGTTGGTGTTGCCATTTGCGGGCTTGGAAATAGTGGCATTTGCGTACGCTTTTCATTATATCTATTTGCATTCAGGTGATTTTGAAAGCATTACCATACAGAATGACAGTATTGTTGTAGAAAAAAGAGATTATAAAGAAGTCACTACAACAGTTTTTCAGAGGCATTGGGCGCAAGTTAGTTTGCGTGAAGTTGCAAGTGTTGGTGGAATAATTGGTAAGAGCGGACTTTTTATTCGTTCGCATGGAAAAGAAGTTGAGTTCGGTAAAAACTTTATGAATGACGAGCAGCGTGCCCTATTGGCGTGTGAGCTCAAACAAAAATTAAAAAATATTGATTAATTAGTTTTGGAGCATGTTTTATGCAGGTATTTAGAAAAATTGGTTTAGGTGTTTCAGCAATGCTGGTTTCATTCAGCGCCTTTGCTGATTATTCATGGAATTTCCCTACACCAGCTACCCCTATGGCATTAGATACTTTGCATGTGCATAACAAGTTCATGCTGATTTCTATGGCTATTTTTGTTTCTGTATTAGCTATCATGATTTATTCTATTTTTGCGCATCGCAAGAGTAAAGGCTTTAAAGCAGTTGCTGATAAAGCGCCATCTACAGCAGTCGAGATTTTTTGGACGCTGATCCCATTTGCAATTCTTCTATTAATTGACTTCGTTATTATGGGTATACCCGCTTATCACAGCGTGATCATGATGGAGAATACGCGCGAAAAAGCAGATATGGTCATCAAAATCACTGGCTCACAATGGCGCTGGCAGTATGAGTATTTGGATGGTGACGCTAAAGGAATTAAATTTGTAAGTAACCTATCAACACCTAAAGAGCAGACTGATAAGGGTTTTGATGGTAAAAAAGATGAACACTACTTACTTGAAGTGGATAATCACTTAATTTTACCAGTAGGTAAAAAGGTACGTATTTTGATGACCTCTACAGATGTATTACATAACTGGTGGGTTCCTCAATTTGGCTCTTCACGCGTTGCAGTGCCTGGTTTTCTTCGTGAAACATGGGTTCAAGTTGAAAAAGAAGGTACTTATCGCGGTCAATGTAAAGAGCTATGCGGCAAAGGTCATGGTTATATGCCTATCGTAGTAGATGCGGTGCCAGCAGAGGAATATAAAACTTGGGTTGCCACTAAGAAAGATGAGTTGGCCAAAGCTTCTGCAGGTGCTGACAAAGAGTGGACGAAAGATGATTTAATTGCAAATGGTAAAGGTGTTTATGAGAAAAACTGTGCTGTTTGTCACCAAGTAACAGGCGCTGGTCTTCCTCCAGCATTCCCAGCATTAACAGGTAGTAAAATCGCTAATGGTTCAATTTTTGGTGCTGATGGAAAATATTTAAAAGATAGTCATTTGGATCGTGTTTTAAATGGTAAAAATGTCATGCCATCATGGAAAGCATTGTTGAACGATACTGAAATTGCATCTGTCATTACCTATGAACGTAATGCTTTAGGTAATAGTGTTGGCGACGTGTTGCAACCTTCGCAAGTAAAAGCGGCGCGTCAGTAAATAAGCGCGATTAAAATTTTAAGCATTAACTATTAGTTATTTAGTTTGAGTAATTAGGAGAAAGCAATGAGTACAACAACGGTAGCACATCATGATGATCATGCTGAACATCCGACAGGGATTATGCGTTGGCTAACCACCACGAACCATAAGGACATCGGGACGATGTACTTAACGTTTTCACTGATCATGTTCTTTGTGGGCGGTGCGATGATTTTAGGTATTCGTGCCGAGTTATTTAAGCCAGGTTTGCAATTGATGAATCCAGAGTTTTTTAATCAATTGATTGGTGTTCATGCGCTTATCATGATTTTTGCGGCATTAATGCCAGCAGCGACCGGTTTTGCAAACTGGATGATTCCATTACAAATCGGTGCGCCTGATATGGCTTTACCGCGTTTGAATAACTGGGGTTTCTGGCTACTTCCTCCTTCAGCAATTCTTTTAACCTTACCATTCACACTTGCTTTATTTGGTATTGGTGATGGTGCTTTAGCAACCGGTTGGACATTCTACCCACCGCTATCTGTGCAGGGTGGCATAGGCGTTGATTTCGCGATTTTTGCAGTTCATTTGTTAGGTATTTCTTCAGTACTTGGTTCTATCAATGTGATTGTGACTGTATTTAATATGCGCGCTCCTGGCATGACATTAATGAAAATGCCAATGTTTGTATGGGGTTGGTTAATTACTGCTTTCTTGTTGATTGCGACTATTCCTGTGTTAGCTGGTGCTGTGACTATGCTACTGACTGATCGTCACTTCGGTACGCATTTCTTTGATGCAGCTGGCGGCGGTGACCCAATCATGTTCCAACATTTGTTCTGGTTCTTTGGCCACCCTGAAGTGTATATTTTGTTATTACCAGTATGGGGTTTCATTCCACAAATTCTAGAAACATTCTCACGTAAACCTATGTACGGCTACAAGGCTCAAGTATATTCACTATGGGGTATCGGTGCTTTAGCAGTGGTTGTTTGGGCGCATCACTTCTTTACTGCTGGTATGCCTGTGCCTGCTTTGCTTTACTTTATGTATAGCACGATGGCAATTTCATTACCATTAGCGGTATTGTTCTTCTGTTGGATTAAAACCATGTGGAGAGGCTCTATGAGCTTTGAAACACCTATGTTATTTGCAGTGGGTTGGATTATATTATTTGGTATTGGTGGTTTAACTGGTTTGGTGTTGGCCGATGTAGCAGCTGATGCGCAATATCATAATAGTTATTTCGTGGTAGCTCACTTCCACTACACGCTTTTTGCCGGTGGCATTATGGGGATTATGGCAGGGACTTATTACTGGTTACCAAAAATGACTGGTCATATGTATAGTGAGAAATTAGGTAAACTACATTTCTGGCTGACTGCAATTTCATTCAATATGACCTTTATTCCTCAGTTCTTCTTAGGTTTAGCTGGTATGCCACGTCGTATTCCAGACTATGCATTGCAGTTTGCTGAATTCAATATGATTTCATCAATTGCAGCGTTTACACTAGGTCTGTCACAGTTGCTATTTGTTTACAACATTGTAAGTTGTGCAAGAGGCGGTAAAAAAGCAACTGACAAAGTGTGGGAAGGTGCGCAAGGTTTGGAGTGGACGTTACCTTCACCACCGCCTTACCATAGCTTTACTGAGCAACCAGTAATTAAATAAATATACCAGCTAGGTTCATAAAATTGGGCCTAGCTGTTTAGTAATAAGAATATGACTCGGGTAAATATGAACGACCAAGAAGCGAAAACTAAACGTAGCAATAAAAAGATCGCATTAGTTTTAGGGGGCATTGCTTTGATTTGGTATGTGGTGTCTATGTTTTCAATATGGCATTAATTGAAGAGCCGAAAGTAGAAGCACCTCAAAATTTAACAGCTAAAGAGCAGTTAGATTTAAAAAACAAAAAATTAGTGCGTAAGTTATTGTGGTTAGTTGTTGGGTCTTTACTGTTTGCCTTTGCATTAGTGCCTTTGTATGACGTTTTATGTAGTCTTACTGGCTTAAATGGCAAGACACAAAACACTGCTGCCTTAGTGGCTAAAGCTAAAGTTGATAACACTAGATGGGTAACTGTACAGTTTACTTCAAGTGTGATGCCAGGATTAGGTTGGAATTTCTATCCTAAGCAGACCAGTATTAGACTGCATCCTGGGCAGATAGAAACAGTGCTATTTGTGGCAAAAAATATTACAAATGAAGTGGTCGTTGGTCAAGCAGTACCAAGCATCACGCCAGGTATAGCAGCAGCTAATCTTAAAAAAATTGAGTGTTTTTGTTTTGTAAGGCAATCACTCAAACCAGGCGAAGAAAAAGAAATGCCATTAAGGTTTTTTGTAAGCCCTGAACTGCCAAAAGATGTATCTGATATGACATTGTCATATTCATTCTTTCCAGCAGTGAGTCAAAGTAAATAGAATTAGTAATAAGTGTAAGTAGTTTCAGGCGAGGAAATGGCGGCTATAAGCCATTGTGAATTTAAAATATTTATAAAAATGCACAGGAGTTATTGCATGGCGACACATTCTAACAATCAATATTATGTACCTCACGGTAGCGTATATCCGTCTATCATTTCTGTAGGCTTACTATCGTTAGCATCAGGTTTTATTTTTAGTGTAGCAACCGATAGAAGTAAAGAGTTAGCGTATTTGCAAGCACCTGGTAAATGGATGATGATATTAGGCGCGCTTCTTATTCTAGCTATGGTATTTAAGTGGATGGGCTCAGTCATCACTGAAAATATAACTGGTAAGTTTAAGGGCTGGGAAGATAAGTCATTTCGTATTGGTATGATTGTATTTATTTGCTCTGAAGTTGCATTCTTTGCGGCATTCTTTGGCGCATTATTTTATATGCGCGTTATTTCAATTCCTGATTTAGCTGGTTATGACCTAGACATTACGCCTTATAAAGACTTCTTGGGCGCTTGGCCTACATCTGGTCCTGGTGGCGTAGTGCTTGGATCCGAGTATAAACCCGGCATACTACATCCAATGCAAGCGTGGGGCTTACCAGCCATCAATACCGCTTTACTGCTAACTTCAGGTGCAACTATTACTTGGGCGCATTGGGGGTTAATTAAAAACAATCGTAAGCAGTTAATTATTGGCATGGCACTTACGGTAGCGCTTGGTATTTCATTCTTAGCATGCCAAGCAATGGAATACCATGAGGCCTATACAGAAATGGGTTTAACATTGAGGTCGGGTGCCTATGGCGCTAGCTTCTTTATGTTAACTGGTTTCCATGGCTTCCACGTGATGCTTGGAACTATCATGTTGATTGTCATTTTGATTCGCTGCATGAAGGGTCATTTCACACCTGAACATCACTTTGGTTTTGAAGGTGTTGCTTGGTATTGGCACTTTGTTGACGTGGTGTGGTTGGGTCTGTTTATTTTCGTATACTGGCTGTAAATCATCTAAATAAAAAGGGCGATGCAACAGCATCGCCCTTTTTATTTTGTTTTATTAATCGACTAATAATGATTTAAAGCGGGTGGCCAATCAAACCAAACTTTCCAGCAATTAATAAAAGAATAAATAATAGAATTGACAATCCAATTCGAACAGTCAATGCTTTAACGGTTCTATCACCACCGGTTTTGTCCTTAGATAAAAAGAATAGAGCAGAAAATAAACTGCCAACAATAACAATTAAAGTTAATACAACAATGATCTTTATTAACATAACTTTGTCCAATTAATCTTTAAATAAGCATTATGAGACTCTAATGAAACAATTGCAATTTAGAATGTACCGCTATGTTTTTCAGCCGACTTTAGTTGGCGTGGCTGTTACTTTCATATGCATTCCATTGTTTATTAAGCTTGGCTTATGGCAATACAACAAAGCACAACAAAAGCAGGCTATACACGAAGCCTATGATCAGGCAAAGCTAGATGAGGCTTTGAAATTTCCATTAGGTCTAACTGACAGTAAAGCTATCAATGTTGAGGATTGGAAGTACAAGAAAGTGACTGTACAGGGTGTGTATGAAACAAAGTATCAGTTTTTGTTAGACAATCAAGTCGAGGGTGACAGGGTGGGTTATCATGTGATTACGCCACTAAAAATCGATAATGCTAATGAGTATGTGCTGGTCAATCGGGGCTGGATATTAGGTAAGGATACGCATACCGAGTTGCCAGTTTTTAGTACTCCAGCAGGCAAGCAAACGCTAACCGGCCAGATATGGGTGCCTAGTAAAAAGATTTTTACTCTGGAGAGTTCTGATAACCAATCTACAGCCAATGCTCAATCTGTTAATCAGCCTTGGCAGCAAGTTTGGCAGAACATGAATATGGCAAAGTATAAACAAAGCGTGCCGTTGGTAGTTTCAGAGTTGGCTATAAAGCTAGATCAAGATAGTCATGCGGGTGGGTTTGTAAGAAACTGGCAGATTCCCGCTGAACGAATTACGAGTAATCTAGGCTATGCGTATCAATGGTTTGGTTTCGCATTTACTGCATTGTTAATATTTATTTATGTGAGCACAACTAAAGTTAGATCAGAAATTAATGCGGATAATCTGTAAACAAATTAGACGCAACGTATGAGTCAAGGCCTTCATTATTAATTATCAATTTTACTATTAGAGCGATACATGCAAAACGAGAAACAATTAACTGAATTGGAAATACAAAGTAAAGGCCGTAAGGTGTTTATGTTGATGGTGGTATTTTTTGTAGTGCCTGTCATCGTGGTGATATTGATGTATCAATTTAACTGGAAACCAAATGGCAATAGCTTGGGTGAGTTGGTTAATCCACCGCGCTTATTAAGCAATCCAAAAGAACTCACGGATAATCAAGGCTTAGTGCTGACAGATCAGTTCTGGAAAACCAAATGGAGTATTGTTTATGTGGCCGATCATTGTGAACAAACTTGTTTGAATAAACTACACGATTTACGTCAACTACATGTTTCTCTTTACAAGGACATTGAGCGCGCACAGCGTGTGCTGATTACTAATACACAGGATGTTGCGAAGATTAAAAATGATTACCCTGACTTAATTATCATTAATAAACCAGAAGCCAACGTTTCGAATCTTGCTCAGGAGTTTCAAGTTAAAGCAGAAAATCCAATGAGCAGTGATCGAATCTACTTAGTGGATTCACTGGGTTATTTTATGATGAGTTATCCCGCAAGTTTTCCTTTGGCAGATGTGCGTAAAGATATAACTCGCTTATTAAGATATTCTTGGGCAGGTTAAGCATGTACGGAAATTCAAAAAGTTTTAAATGGTTCAGAACGTTAGTCTTGATAGGCGCTATGCTCGCTTTGGGTGTTGTTGTGCTAGGCGCATACGTTAGACTTACTGATGCGGGCTTAGGCTGTCCAGACTGGCCAGGATGCTATGGCACACTTACGGTGCCACAAAGTGAGGCGGCTATTGCCAGCGCACAAAGTGCTTATCCAAGCAATATGATTGTAGTTGTTAAAGCATGGCGAGAAATGATTCATCGCTACTTTGCAGGTACTTTAGGTTTAATCGTATTGGCGATTTTTGCCCTTGGCTGGAAGGCTAAACGAGAAATCAAATGCTCACCTTGGACGCCAAGCTTCTTACTTATATTAATTGCATTTCAAGCTATGCTTGGCATGTGGACCGTAACAATGTTACTAAAACCTGCCATTGTTAGTTCGCATTTGCTTGGGGGAATGTCTACGTTAGCTATACTCACTTGGCTAGCGCATCGGCATTGGGGGCATTACTCTGCCACTATCATCACCTCAACTCGATTAAGAGTCGCGATTCGCATTGGATTATTGGTACTGTTTATGCAAATTTTTTTAGGCGGCTGGACTAGCACTAATTATGCCGCTTTAGCCTGTACAGACTTCCCAACATGTCACGGTGTATTTTTTCCAGAAATGGACTTTAAAGATGCGTTCCACATGGTACGGGAGCTTGGCCAAGGCGCTAATGGTGGAGCATTAACACTCGCATCCATCACGGCTATACAATGGACACATAGATTAGGTGCTTTAATCACTTTCATTTACTTGGGTTTATTAGTACACAATATCTTAAAGTACTGGCAGTTGAAACGCTTAGCGGTTATTTTATTGATTGTTCTTTGTGCTCAAATCTCATTAGGTATCGCTAACCTATTATTACATTTACCCTTAGTATTAGCCGTTGCGCACAATTTTACAGCTGGGTTATTGATCATTATTTTAGTGACAATTAACTCCAAAATAACTGGATACAAAAAGTAGAGATTAATCAATGATAGTTGAATTAAATGAAAACAAGCGAGAAAGTAAAATGAGTAATGTTGTCAACGCTGTGCAAAATATAGGACTAAGCTTTAAAAGCTTCTTCTCGCTATGTAAACCTAGAGTCACGTCGCTTATTGTATTTACCGCGATTATCGGTATGTATCTCGCTAAACCTGCTGAACTGCCTATGTACTGGCCATTACTAATTGCAACAACTATTGGTATTGCGTTCGCTTCTGGCGCTGCTGCCGCATTTAACTGTCTAATAGAGCATAAAATTGACGCGATTATGGCGCGTACACGTGCGCGTGCTTTGCCTACAGGGCAAGTTTCTTCAACGCAAACCACAATATTCGCCACCATACTCGGCAGTACTGGTTTGGCCATTTTGTATTTTTACGTTAATCCACTTACCATGTGGCTAACTTTCGCGACATTTGTAGGATATGCAGTTATTTATACAGTATTTTTAAAACCAGCCACTCCGATGAATATCGTCATTGGCGGTGCATCGGGCGCTATGCCACCAATACTCGGTTGGGCTGCTGTCAACAATAACGTTTCACCAGAGTCATTGATCATGTTTTTGATTATATTTGCTTGGACACCTCCCCACTTTTGGGCGCTAGCATTATATCGACGTGAAGAATACGCAAAAGTAGGCATGCCGATGCTACCAGTGACGCATGGCGAAGCATTTACCCTATTACATATATTGCTATATACCATTATTTTGGTCGCGGTATCACTCATGCCTTATGGGCTTGGAATGAGCGGGTTATTCTATTTAGTCTCAGCAATTATTCTGAACGTGATTTTTATGGCCTACGTGATTGGTCTTTATCGTCATTATTCTGATGATCTCGCTAAAAGAACATTCAAGTATTCGATCATTTACTTAACACTGCTTTTTGCAGCGCTGTTAATTGATCACTATTGGGTGTTTTAGCTCGATTGGATTAATTGAAATAAATATATTAAATACTTAAGCTGCAGTAAATGTTGATTTTATTTGGCTCGAGTATTGATGCAAATGGCGCTAAATCGATGTGAATCTCACACAAATTTCATGCCGTTAGTACTAATGGACTAACGGACAATTGTCGTTAGTACTAACGGGCTATTGTCGAATAAATCCAATTTAGTAATATGTGGTTGTACTTAAAGCAGGCTAAAACTAATTAGATGCTTTTCACAAACTTGCTAAATATTGGATGAATCATGAAAACACGTCAACTTATACAATTGGGTTTATTAGCCGCTTTAACAAGCACATCGCTAGCAGCCAACGCTACAGCCAACACTTTCAACACTATCTACGGTACAAATTTCGGTACAGGTAGCAGCTACTCAACGACTTTCCTAGGTGATATTAACACTACTTTCTCTGCAAAAGTAGGTGCAAGTGATGGTAAATTTAGTTATAAGCCTGCACAAGATGGCTATCAAGGTGTAGGCGTTTCTCCAAAGTCTGGTTCAGAAAGAACACCTGGAGAGATTGATATTGGTGAGTCTGTTAATGCCAGTTTTTCTCATAGTATATTCATTAAAAACTTCACATTGGGTTTATTGTTTGATGGTCCAGAATACGGTGATGTGAATGAAAAAGCGCAGATTACCGCAACGTATTTCGATAATTCAGTGCACAGCTTTACATTTACAGCTACGGGAAAAACTACCGGTATTTGGACGGGTTTAGGTAGTTTTGTGAATTTAAGCAAGGCTGAAGATGGCAAAGGTGGCGTTTGGAGTATTAGTGACCCGTTTGGTAATGTTCGTGTTAAGTCGCTCTCATTCACTGCGCTTCCTGGTGTATGTGGCAAGGCGGGTGGTTCATGTACGAATCAATCTGATTTCACTTTGATTAGTGTATCTGCAGTGCCAGAGCCAGAAACTTACGCCATGATGCTGATCGGTCTTTTGGGTGTGGGCTTTATGACACGTAGAAATAAGCAAGCTTAATAGCTTAGTACGTATGGACTATTGTTCGCTAACAGCTAATAAGGTCTAATGGTTTTCAGTGAGATTAAGTTTTATAGCAATTTTTGTCGGTTTTAAAAAAGTTAGATTCAACAGTATTTTCGGTTTAATTTTTTAATATTTAATTAGGGGTAATATCATGAAATCTTTAAAGTTAAGAACTTTAGTTTTAGCTGCTGGTTTAGTTGCAGCTTCTTTATCAACAAGTGCTAGTGCAACAGTAGATACCGCAGTTGCGGTTTCAGATGGTTACACATTTACAGGTCATTTTACTGGTTCCGTAGATGACTACATTCCACTACCACTATCGTTTAGTGATTTAATCGGCACTCTATCTGGTTCAGTAGCTGATAAATTTGGCAAAAGTATTTCTTTTACAAGCTTTGATCTTGTTGATGCCATCACTCATGTCACGGTGATTGCTGGAACAGTTTTTGACGGATCAAAAGCTAGTTTTGGTTACTTTGATGGCTCAACATTATCAGGTAGCTATGCTTTGCATATTGCTGGTACTAGTGTTGGTGCTGCAAAATATGCAGGTACATTGTCAGTTTCAGCTGTTCCTGAGCCAGAAACATATGGCATGATGCTTGCAGGTTTGGGTTTAATGGGTTTTGTAGCGCGCCGTCGTAAATCTGTATAAGCTTCTTTAACAGATAAATCTGTTAGTAGTTGTAACAAAAAAGCCCATTCAGTGAATGGGCTTTTTGTTGTACGAATGCTTATTGCTATGGCATTTGTAAGTAATTTGGTCGTTAAAGTCAGGTTGCTAATACATGTAAATATTCAGCTGACTAAATATTCCCATTGCATCAATAGTTTGAAGACTGCAAAAATATTTCATACGTATTTAACTATAGCAAACATACAAAATCTCCGAAATCACATCGGCAATAAGCTTAGCTAGTGCTCTAAATATTTCAGTAGGTATATTAATTGGATAGAAATATTGCAGTGTAAATACACTTAATGGACTTACAGAATCGCCTAAACTAATGTTAGGTTATTCCCCAACTGCGTATTGTATACAAACCCAAGTATTATATTTTATGTAGTCTTAAGCTATATGACGCATAGTCAAATCACATTTGCTAGTGAATGCGCGCACGCAAAAAATTATGCCGCTGACACCGCAGCTGGGTATTTATACTGTCTTAGTTACTACTAATGCAGTAACTAAGCTAGCAAGTTTACCAAAGCAGAAATAAGTGAGATATATAAGGTATTTAATAAGCATTCTTCTCCCCCTTAAATACAACGCTTACAGTTCTAAACACAATGTATATATCTAATTTAGGACTCCAATTGCGGAGATATTCTAAGTCAAAATCAATACGTGCCTTCATTTTATCCAGTGTTTCTGTCTCTCCGCGTAATCCATTCACTTGAGCCCATCCTGTGATACCCGGCTTAACTTTATGACGAATCATATAGCCCTTGATCAGCTTGCGATACATTTCATTATGAGAAACAGCGTGTGGGCGTGGCCCAACTACACTCATGCGACCTTGGAGTACATTGATAAACTGTGGTAATTCATCTAGGGATGATTTGCGTAGGAAGGCGCCAAGCTTTGTAACGCGCTGATCATTTTTTGTTGCTTGAGTCACTGCGCCACCGTCTTCACAAACAGACATTGATCTAAATTTATAGACAAGTATTTCTTTTCCGTCTAGACCATATCTGCGTTGTTTGAAAATAACTGGTCCCGGTGAGCTTAACTTAACGCCGATTGCAATAATAATAAGTATTGGCAGTATCAATATGAGTATTGCTAATGAAAATGCAATGTCTGCTGTGCGTTTGATAACGCCATTAAAGCCTGTGAACGGTGTTTCGCATACAGCAACAACAGGAATATCATCAATTTGCCCCATGCGTCCTTGAATCAGGTCTGTCATGAAGATATCAGGGATAAAATAAATTGAAGCCGTAGTATCTTTAAGATCGTCAAGCAACTTAAGTATGCGCGGGTGACCAGACATTGGCAGGGATAAATAGATTACATTAACTTGATGCGTTTTAATGTAATCAGCCAATTCATCGATTTTTCCTAGAATTGAAACGCCAATATTGCCGTTAAGCAATACGTCGATGTCCGTATTTTCCGCAACACGCTTTAAAGTTCGATCCTCGAAAAATCCGATAATATTCGTGGATTGAAGTTTCGTATCATTTAATCTAAGCGCAAGCTCGATGCTCTGTTCATTAATGCCAGCAACTACAGCTTGCTTAACGGGGCCTTGAAGTGTCATGATAAGTGGCGCTATGCTTCTAAGAAGCAGTAGTGCAAGTATTTGCATGATTGGTGTTAGAACCACCCATAAAACAATAGTCTGAGTGGAAAACAAATACATGTAACGAGTGGTATACGCAAAGAGTATCAGCAATGAGGATAGCATAATCCAAGTGAAGACTATATTCATTACAGCCTTGTTGATCGGGAGACTTAGTTTGGACTCCCCTGGATACGAGAGGAAAAAGATAATCAGTGAAAGGAAAAGGTATATTGGGCTTAGTTGGCCTTCTTGAATAAAAGCAACTGCCCATAATCCGATAACTGCTACTAATGGGTCTGTTAGTGACTCTGTTATTGAAAGAATGTTGTCGCGTGCTAGTCTAATGCCTGATGCTTTACGAACGAGAGGAAGTTGGTTTTTATTGCTCATTAAGATTGGTATATTCGATTATATTTTGTGGCAGCTTGCGCTCGATTTAAAACATCTAATT
This sequence comes from Methylotenera versatilis 301, assembly GCF_000093025.1. GTDB lineage: Bacteria > Pseudomonadota > Gammaproteobacteria > Burkholderiales > Methylophilaceae > Methylotenera > Methylotenera versatilis. The sequence goes on along the minus strand of NC_014207.1, from coordinate 2,514,759 downwards.
TTTTAAAAATACGCTGCAAATGTTTCTTAACAGTGAATGCACTGATGTTAAGTATCATTCCTATCTCGTGATTGGTTTTACCCATTTTAACCCAAAGCATAATTTCGGACTCTCTGTCTGAGAGTATATCAATAAATTCACTTTCTGATTCGTTCTGTATCGATTGCACAACTGGAAGTTGCTCAGGCAGGTGTTCTAGTTGTCTTAGAGCCGAATCGATGTAGGGCAGAAACACTGGCATCATCTTACTGGTACGATTAAGTATTCTAGCTGAAGCATTAATGAAAACATATAAGCAGTCATGTCCGCCCCTAAAATCTTTTATACCATGAACGATAGCACATTTCATTTTTTGTAGGTTAATATTAGCTTCAATACAGCCTAACTCGTGCTCGTGAAATATACCTTTATCTACGTTGAGGGTGAAAGGCGACTTGGAATTTTCAAGCCAATATTTAAAAAGACTTTGTAATAGTGCCGTTAAGTTTTTGCTGGAAATCTTACCAGTTCTAACACCAGGAAGTGCTGAAACAATATCAACATATACTATTCCCAGTGAGAAGTCACCCCAAGCAGCAATCATTACTTCGTGAGGAATATAGCGTTGGAAATCGCCTTGCAACCAAAATAGCAACTCAACATGTGAACGAATATGCAAAGACTCTTGAATGAGCTTCTTGAGTCCTGACTCACGCCTATTCATTAAATGCTCTTCTATTATCATGTAAGGTTTCTTTTCAAGTGGAAAAACCCTTTCAGCAGTCATTATATTTGGTTATAGATGCATTCGGACTATTGAAAGTGATGTTTAAAGGTTATATTATCAAACAGAAATATTTTGAATGGTAATACTTTGTAAAATTAATAGATGCAGTGCGTATTATGCATTAAACGTGCCAACTTTTATCTACTATAATAGTTACAAATGTTGTATGGTGAAACTTGGCAAGGCTTGTCCCAGTATTAGAGTAACTTTGGGTGCTAAATGAAATTATGAAAAGAGAAATTATGGAGTTGCATCCAGACTTGGTTTATTTAGGCGGGGCAGATCAATATGAAGAAGAGATTTTTGAAATAATTGAAGATATTAAACTTTTTGAGGCTTTTAGCCTTGATGAAGTAAGGACTTTGTGTCAGTTGATGCATTGCTATGCGGCGCCCAAGGGTATAACCTTGCTTAAAGAAGGTGATGCTGGCGACTACTTAATATTAATATTAACGGGCAATGTTGAGGTTACTAAAACTATTCCAAGTGGGGAGGTTAAATTAATATCGCAAGTTGGTGTGGGTGCTACTCTCGGTGAGATGTCTATGATAGATGGGTGTCCAAGATTTGCCAGTTGTGTCACAGTTTTGCCAACGGATTTTGCTGTTTTAACTCGTGAAACATTAAATGATGTTCTTTTGCAAATGCCTCGATTAGGCAATAAACTCTTACTCACTTTATTGCAGACTATGAGTATTAGGCTTCGCGAAGCGATTGTTGAGTCAAAAGTAGATCTGTCTAGTGGGTTATATGTTGCATCGCTTTAAATCCCCTTTTATGTTGTGCAGACACAATAAAAATGCGTTGTTGAAATTTACTTTAGTCGCTTCTTGGCTGTTGTGTCAATTCGCAACTATTTCGGCTTACGCAGATAGTGACGATACAATCAATTTTTTGATAGGTGCCGATTATAGACATTATGATAATTTGTTTTTGTTGCCGGATGGACAAAACCCAGGCGGAGGAGCCGAGCGGTCTGATAATGTACTGAAAACAAATTTTGGTATTAAAGTAGATAAGAAATATTCGCTACAAGAGTTCAAGTTTGATTATTCTCATATTGATAATAAATATGAGAATGCCGATTTTTTAAACTTTAACTCTAATAATTATAAAGCTGTATGGCTTTGGTCGCTAACTCCTAGTTTAAGAGGGAACTTGTCATCGGAACGCAATGTTGATTTGATACCGTTTCTTGATAATAGAAACTCAAATGCGCAAAATATACGTACAATTGAAATGCAAATGTTTAATTTTGATTGGTCCCCACATAATGTTTGGCATTTACTGGGGGGCTACACTAAGCTCGAAAGTGTCAACAGTCAGACATTTTTACAAGAAACCAGTTTCAAACTTAATGGAGGGGAAGTTGGTGTAAGGTATTCATTCCCGTCTGACAGTTTTATTGCATTAAAGTTACGCAAAAGAAATGGTGAGAATCAGGAAATTAATCTTCCGAATCAAATTGGTAAAGATTTTTCTGAAAATGAAGCAGAGTTAAGTGCGTTATGGAAGTTGTCCGGTAAATCTAAGTTAACTGCTAATTTAGGGCATAATGTTCATGCGGATGATACGTATGTTTTGCGAGATTTCTCTGGGTATTTTGGAGGTTTTAATTATTCTTGGGATGCTAGCGCAAAACTAAATATAGGTTTTGATGTGACCAGAAAGCTTGCATCTTATCAAGACTTCACTAGCAGCTATACAGTTAACGACGTATTAAGCATAAAGCCAACTTGGGCTTTAACTTCAAAAGTAGTGCTAGGAGGTTATGCTTCGGTGAGCAAAAGGAAGTTCCTTGGTGACGGTCCTTTAACAAACTTAGCAACGTCCACTAGGGTTGATGATGGAATTACGTATGGTGTTGAGGCTACTTGGGTGCCAAGAAGTACCATGAGGTTTGGTATTAATTTGCAACATGATGAGAGAGACTCAAATTTTGCTGATAGAGATTTTTCATCAAACACGGTTGGACTCAATGGACAACTTACTTTTTAACCCACTTTAAAGGTTTTTACTCTGATGAATAAAATTCTAAAACTTAGTCTAGTTGTTATTTTCTGTAATTTAGCTGCGTGTGGTAAAGGTAGTGAGAAGGTTGCGAACTCACAAATAGCCGCTAAAGTGAACGGCGTAGAAATTACAACGCATCAAATAGATTCTGTGATGAAGAGTGCACAGAACGTAACTGCAGAAAACGTTTCAGAATTTCGAAAAAAAGCTTTAGATAAGCTGATTGATCAGCAACTTGTGCTAGATAAAGCAAGCAAAGAAAGCTTGGACAGAACACCGGATGTCATTTTAGAGATAGAAGCTGCTAAAAAAGAAATATTAGCAAGAGCCTATTTGAAAAAGATGTTGGCTAACTCCTCAGAAATAAATGATAGCGAGTTTAGAAAGTATTACGACGAGCATACAGAGCTGTTTTCTAAGCGTCGTATATACAATTTACAAGATATCAGCACTCAAAGTAATGAGCAGACACTTGAGTTGTTAAAAGAAAATGTGAATGCTCAGAAGTCTATGATGGATATTGCAGAGAGTCTTAAAGCTAAAGGTATTAAGTTTTCAAGTGGCTCATTTACCCGACCTGCGGAACAGCTACCGTTAGATATTTTACCTAAAATGCAGATGCTAAAAGATGGTGATATGTTTGTTTGGCAGTCAGGTGATATTGCTCATGCTATCAAATTAACTAGTATTGAAGAGTCTCCAGTGGGTTTGACCGAAGCTACTCCAATGATTAAAAATTACTTTATCAATACGCGTGGCAAGCAAATTGTTGAAGATAAAATCAAAAAATTTCGTCAAGAAGCCAAAATTGAGTATCTAGGTGCTTTTGCAACTCAGTCTGAGGGTAGCCAAACAAAAGTAACAAGTGATAAAACAGAAGCTGCATCAAATCTTACTGAAGAGCAAAAGAAGTCAAAGAAAGACTCAACAATTGAAGCTGGTGTAGCAGGTTTAAAATAAGCATGATTAGATCTTATAACTTTTTATTCAAGGACATATCGTGAAACTACGTTTTTTAAGATTCATCACTGTAATAGGCTTGTTTTTGACAATCATGTCGGTTAATAACATAGCTAAAGCAGAGGGTAAGCAAGACTATTTACTTGGTGCTGGCGATTCGATTCGCATTAATGTTTTTCAGAATCCAGAGTTAACAACTGAAACGCGAGTTTCAGGTACTGGGTTAGTGACGTATCCTTTAATTGGTGAAGTGAATGTTGGTGGAAAGAGCATTCAAACAGCAGAGCAATTAATCGCTCAGGCGCTTATTAAAGGCGGATATGTAAAAGAGCCGCAAGTTAACATCGTACTGTTGCAAGTCCGAGGTAATCAAGTGGCTGTATTGGGTATGGTAAATAGGCCTGGACGTTTCCCACTTGAAACATCGAACATTCCGCTTAGCCATGTTTTAGCAAATGCTGGCGGAGTAACACTCAATGCAGGAAACGGGATGGCTGTTTTATCTGGAATGCGTGACGGACTGCCCTATAAATATGAGGTTGATCTTGCTTCACTATTTCTTGGAGATAAAAAAGCAGAAGATGTTCTGGTAAGTAATGGTGATGTGATTTACATTACGCCTGGAAATCAGGTTTCAATTATAGGCCAGGTGTTGCGTCCAGGCAGGTTCTCTTTAGATGGCGTGAAAATGCGGCTTGTAGATGCGCTAGCAATGGCGGGTGGTATGGTTCCTAGTGCGTCAGATTCTGTCGTTGTTACTGGAATGCGCGATGGGCAACCATTTAAAAAAGAATTTGATGTTGCAGGACTTTTTCTATCCAATGAATCTACTGAAGATATATATGTCGTTGCGAATGACCAAATCTATGTGCATCGTGCACCCGTGTACTATATTTACGGTGAGGTACAACGTCCAAGCAGTTATAGAGTCGAACGAAATATGACCGTAGTGCAGGCTTTAGCTCAAGGTGGTGGACCAACCGTGCGTGGTACGCAACGCAATATTAAATTAATGCGCCGTAATGATGCTGGCGTTATAGAAAAGGTAGTACCTAAGTTGACTGACTTGATTAAAGCAAATGATGTGTTGTATGTTGAAGAAAGTCTATTTTAGGGATATTTATGAATTTGCTTCAATTTTTATTGATATTAAAGGCTCGTTATAAAGTTATTTTAATTACTTTCCTTATTACAGTATCAACTGCAACTGTAGTTACTTTATTGCTGTCCAAGAGCTACACTGCAACAACCTCGTTATTACTCAACTATAAAGGCATGGATCCAGTAACTGGCATGGTGTTGCCTGCACAGTTAATGCCAGGTTATATGGCAACTCAGAATGATATTATACAAAGTCGAAATATTGCATTGAAAGTTGTTAATCAGCTAGGGCTAGATAAATCTGAGCAAGCGCAGACACAGTTTAGACAAGCTAGTAAAGGTTCTGGTGATATTAGGAATTGGTTAGCAGATTTATTGCTGAAAAATTTAAGTGTAAAGCCATCGAAGGAGAGTAGCGTTATAGAAATCTCTTTTAATAGCGCTGACCCTAATTTTGCAACTGTTGCAGTAAATTCATTTGCCGAAAACTATCAACAAACTAGTGCACAGTTAAAGGTTGCCCCAGCTCAGCAAGCTGCTGGATATTTTGGACAGCAAGTTAAAGTTTTAAGAGATGATTTAGAGCAGGCGCAGTCAAGATTGTCAGCGTATCAGCAAGAAAAAGGTATTACTAATCCTGAGCAAAACTTAGATATAGAAAACATGAGGCTGAATGAGTTGTCTGGGCAGTTGAGTATGGTACAAGTTGCTTCGATAGACTCCCAATCACGCAGTGCAAATGCCCAGAGAAGTTCGTTGGATTCGCCTGATATTGCATCCAGCCCAACAATACAAGGTCTAAAGTCTGAGTCTGCTCGCGCAGATGCTAAATTGGCAGAGTTAAGTCAGCGTTTGGGTAAAAATCACCCTGCTTATAAATCTGCTGAAGGCGAAGCTAATAAAATTAGAAGTCAGCTGCATGAAGAGGCTCAGCGTTTATCAAATAGTATTGGTAACTCAGCTAGCATCAACCAGCAACGCGAGGCACAACTTCGCTCTCAAGTTGAAAGTCAAAAGAAGAAGGTATTAGGCTTAAATCGGCTGAGAGATGAAATGAGCGTTCTGCAGAAAGATGTGGAAGTTGCGAAGAAAGCTATGGATGCTGTGACCCAGCGCTTTAGTCAAACGAGTATAGAAGGACAATCAAATCAAAATGATATATCCATTTTAAATCCCGCCATCGTTCCTACCAGCCCTAGTAGCCCAAGAGTTTTGCTAAATATAGTTTTGGGTGCCTTTGTTGGACTAGTGCTGGGCATAGGCTTTGGACTATTTGCAGAGCTATTGGATAGACGTGTTCGCGGTAGAGATGATATTTCTATCATTTTAGGCGTACCAGTATTTGCCGTGATTGAGGGCAATAGCACAAAGACGAATGAAAACTTATTGCTAGGGCAAGCAAGAAAATTGCTTACTTCTAATTAGAAATATATGGGTGATATTAACGTGGATAAAGAGCAATTAGTGCAAAATGATGGTCGCAAAGCCGATTCAAGTATCGGTAAGTTGTTGCTTGATTTAGGTAAGATAAAGCCAGAAGATGCTGAGCGCGTACTTCGATTGCAAAAAGCAGAGAATATCCGCTTTGGTGATGCTGCTCAAAAGCTTGGATTAATTACTGAGGCGGATATTAAGCAAGTACTGTCATTGCAATTTGATTACCCTTATCTTCAGCCTAATCAAGGTCAATTTAGTAAAGAGCTTGTTGCTGCTTACAAGCCCTTTTCTAAACAGGTAGAGGCGCTTAGAGCTTTAAGAAGTCAGTTAATACTTCGTTGGTTTAATGAAGGTTATAAGTCCTTAGCGATTGTCTCTGCTACCTCAGGTGATGGTTGCAGTAACTTAGCGGCAAACTTAGCCGTGGTGTTTTCTCAATTGGGTGAGCAGACCTTACTCGTTGATGCCAATTTAAGAGAGCCTGTTCAACATAAGATTTTTAACTTAAACGAATCTAGAGGACTTTCTGATATTTTAGTGGGTCGTGCAGGTCTTGAAGTTGTGAAGAAAGTAGATTCATTTGTAGATTTAACGGTGTTGGGCGCCGGTACGGTGCCACCAAACCCACAAGAGTTATTAAGCCGTTCAAACTTTGTCGAGTTTATGAAACAAGCAACCGCACATTATGATGTAGTGATTGTTGATACGGCGCCCGCCGTTGAGACCTCTGATGCGCAAACAGTCGCGAGTCGCTGTGAAGGTGCATTGCTAACATCAAGACTCAATCAAACGCGACTGTCAGATTTAACTAACATTCGCGATCAGTTAACGCTTGCTGGCGTTCAAATTGTTGGGGCTGTAGTTAACGACTTCTAAGAGTCTAAAATTAAGCGTGAAAATTTAGACAGTAATACAACCGTACTACATTTGGAAAATAGCTATTAACTACTCAGCTTCAAATTTAAGCAAAAATCATCTAATGCCGGTATTGCCGTTGCTGACAATACTGCTTGGTTTGTTAGTCGTTTATGTTCCCACATTTTATGACTTATTTCATGGTATTTGGAAAACAGATCAACAAGCGCATGGGCCAATTGTATTTGCAGTAGCGCTGTGGTTTTTTTACTATAAAGCTAAGCTACTAGTCAGCACTAGAATTCCTGTTATTCCTGCTCCAAGGCTAGGTTGGCCTGTTTTAGTGATTGGCTGCGTACTTTATGCCATTGGAAGATCTCAATCACTTTATATATTTGAGGTAGGTTCATTGGTGGTTGTATTACTCGCTTTAACACTCATTTTTTTTGGTACGGGTGTTGCTAAGCATTTTTGGTTTGCATTCTTTTTCTTGTGTTTTATGGTGCCGTTGCCACCCTCTGTTATTGATATTATTACGCAGCCAATGAAGATGGCAGTTTCTTATGCATCTGAGCACTTGCTGTATCAAATGGATTATCCGGTCGCTAGAAATGGGGTAATCATCTATATCGGACAGTATCAGCTGTTAGTTGCTGATGCATGCGCGGGTTTAAACTCATTATTTACTTTAGAGGCGTTAGGCTTACTCTATATGAACGTGATGAGACATGAGTCGCCCATGCGTAATGCCCTGCTTGCCACATTGATTGTACCGATATCTTTCGCATCTAACGTCACCAGAGTCATCGTACTCGCGCTGATCACATTTTATTGGGGTGATGAGGCAGGGCAAGGCTTCGCCCATCAATTTTCAGGCATGTTTCTATTTATGACGGCTTTAATGCTGATTATTGGTGTTGATAGCTTATTAAGATACATCTCAAGTAAATTAGAAAGGCGCTCAGTTGCAGCGCTTAAGGGCTGATGAGCATGATGAAAGTTTGCATGTTCATTTTTCCACAAATAACTCAAAGAAAAAGCGTGCTGGTCGCAGTGCTTCTGATTTCGGCGGCATTATTTGCCGTTAAATTAACGCCTACCATACATGTAGTTGATGCTACGCCAGATCTAGACACTATCATCCCAGTGGAATTTGGAGAGTGGAAACAGATAGCAGATCCGTTTACACAAGTTGGTTTGACTACTGGGGGTAATGATCTAGCTAGCCAACTCTATGACAAAATTGTGATGCGCACCTACGCCAATAATAGTGGCGATAGAGTCATGCTAGCCATTGCCTATGCTCGTGAACAAAAACAAGATATTAAGATTCATCGCCCCGAAGTTTGTTATGTCGCTCAAGGGTTTCAATTACTTAACAAAACCAATAACACAATTAACATGTCAGCGGCAAAGCCTATAAAAGCACTACGCTTGCTAGTAAGTAATCAAAACCGCTATGAAACAGTCAGCTATTGGGTAAGAATCGGTGATGATTACCCTGCAGGTGGCATGTCAGCGCGATTGAAAATATTACGCGATGGTTTAAAAGGTAAGGTTCTAGATGGTGTGTTAGTTCGAGCTTCAACTGCAATTAGCGATCCCGCCTCAGCTGTCACAGCCTATGAAAAGCAAGAAAACTTTCTTAGAGAGTTGTTATTAAGTCTGCCTAAAAGTCAGAAAACTATTTTAGCTGCGACATAATTAAAGTTATTCCAATTTTCTGCTTACAAAATACGGAATAATACTTTTCTAATTCAAACATTTTTTAATGGAATCAAAGTGAATTTATATTTCTATCGGGGTAAGCAACCTAACTTTGGTGATGAGCTTAATACCTGGATGTGGCCAAAGCTTATCGATGACGTCTGGGAAACAGATGACGATACAATATTTTTAGGAATTGGATCAATAATCTTCGATTTTTTTCCAAAAGATAAAAAGAAGGTAGTGTTCGGCGCAGGATATGGAGGATATACTAAACTACCAGAGTTGGATAACAATTGGAAATTTCACTTTGTAAGAGGCAAGTTAACAGCAAAATCTCTAGGTATAGATGAGAACTTAGGCATTGGTGATGCTGCAATATTATTGCGTTCATGTGTAAAACAAAAAGTAGATAAGCGATATAAAGTATCTTTTATGCCGCACTGGGAAAGTACATTTATTGGTAATTGGGAGCTTGCCTGTCAATTAGGATCAATACATTATATTGATCCGTGCGCACCTGTTGATGATGTGTTGGATCAAATACTTGCATCTGAACTTGTAATTACAGAGGCTATGCATGGTGCAATTGTTTCTGATGCGTTAAGAGTCCCTTGGATTCCAATACAGCCAATTAGTAACGCGCATTCCATGAAATGGTTTGATTGGGCTTCTGCATTAGATATTGACTTGAAACCAACTCAAATGGTTTGTTCATCTTTGTTAGAGTCAACTGTGTTATTTTTTGATGATAAAAGTCCAGTTATAGCCGATAAGTTTAGACGTAGAGGAACTCTCCTCTTGAATGTTGCACCTCAAATTTTTGCGCAAAGAGCTGCAGATAAGCTTTTAAATATTAGTAAAAACGTTATGCCTAGCCTTAGTTCAGATGTTCGTATTGAAAGCGCACATGATCAAATGCTAACTAAGTTGGATGAGTTAATAATAGACTTAGGGAAAGGTAAAGTGATTTACTAGTGCCATTGAAGGCTTCCACTATATATGCGTGTTGTAATAAATATGAAAATTTAAAATAGGTTGGAAAAATCATAAGATGGAAGGCGATTCAAAGTATGCGCATGTTAAAACAAGGCGAGCCTCTGCTGCTTTAATTGGTGCATTTTGGTCTGCAATCAATGCTGTAGTACCTGTATTGCTAAATAGCATAGTTTTTATTGTAAGTTCACGGTACTTATTACCTCATGATTTTGGAGTGATCGCATTAGCATTAAGCCTTGTGTCGTTTGCCAGTGCAATTGCACCTGCAGCGTTGGGTGAGGCATTAATACAGCAGTACAGTGTCAGAAGAAGTCATTTGGATACCGTGTTTTGGGTATGTTTATGTTCTGCTGCTATTATTTATGGTGTGTTGATTATTCTATCGCCAATATTAGCCTCCGCAGTAAATCAACCTGAGGTGACCAAATTTTTACCTTTATTGGGTTTGAAACTGATGTTTGATCTAGCTGCTGTAGTGCCAAATGCACTAGTAGCAAGAGCAATGTCATTTCACCTAATTGCACTTAGAACTGTAGTTGCTACATTAGTTTCCAGCATTCTTTGTATAAGCTTGCTTCTAAATGGCTATGGTATCTGGGCCTTAGCAATATCACAGCTAGCAACCTCTATAGCAAGCTGCATCGGAGTTTTTTGGGGTGCAAAATGGTGGCCCAGCTTTAGTTTTGGATTAAATGAACTTAAAGATCTACGGAAATATGGTTTTTTTGCATCAGCCAACAGATTTATCCAGTTTATGAATTTAGATCAAATTATAATTGGGTCACTCATAGGTGCAGCACCATTAGGTATATTTAACTTTGCAAAACGTTTATTCCAAATGTTAAATGATGTCATTGCTGGTGCACTTACTTCGGTCTCACATGCGTTATTGTCTTCATTGCAAAATGAAAGTGAAAAGGTACGTGATGCTTTTTTAATTACGACTTTTGCATCTTCAATCGTGTCATTTCCGGCTTTCATAGGACTGGCACTAGTGGTAGCTGACGTTATCCCACTAGTTTTTGGTGCTCAATGGATTGACGCAATTTCTCCTGCTAGATGGTTTTGTTTGATTGGACTCATGAGTTGTATTGGTATTATTCAAGCATCGCTCATTAACAGCCAAGGTAAAAGTAATTGGTGGTTTTATTATCAACTTTTTCGGCAAGTATTAACAATATCGACAGTCCTTATCCTCTTTAATAAAGGCGTTAATCTAATTGTGATGGTCATGGCATTGCAAACAGTGATATTTTGGCCTATTACCCTTGTGATGGTATCAAGAATTATCAATCTAAAAGTCACCACTTACTTTCGTCAGTTTTTAGAGCCATTTTTAGCTAGCGCAATCATGTCCATTGCAGTTTTGCTAATAGCTTATTGTATGCAAGAATATTCTCAGCAAATACGCTTGTTGGCCGAGGTGACTGTCGGCGGTCTTAGTTATTGCATCTCTATTTTTTATCTATCAAAAGATAAGTTATTGGGGGTAATAAAAAACGTTCTTGATAATAAAAAGAACCGACAGTTAAATGCATAAGTGTCATCGTTTCGAATTTCTGGATGGCTTAAGAGGTATTGCCGCTCTCGTGGTCGTGGTTTTTCATTTCACTGAGCAGTATGGACATACGGCATATTTTAGTTCTGCCCCATTAGCGGTTGATCTATTCTTTTGCCTAAGTGGCTTTGTTATTGCATGGTCTTATTGTCAGCGCTTGTTGGAGGGTATGAGTTATTTAGAGTATCTTAAAAGACGCATAATAAGATTGTATCCAATGTTTCTAATGGGGTTAAGTTTAGGTTTGATTTCGTATTTAGTAAAATTGTATTTTGGCAATACCCCTTATACTCCAACACAAATTATAGAATCGAATCTATTTAATATATTTTATTTGCCATATTTTGTTAATGCCGTGCCAGGAAGTATTAATGGGATATTCCTTACAAATCCACCTGCGTGGTCTTTGTTTTTTGAAGTTATTGCAAATGGTTTGTTTTTATTTACTATTAGATTGTCCAAAATAAAATTAATAGTATTTACAGCATTATTTGCGATTTTTTTTATGATTGAGGTGTATGTATTTAGAGATTGGGTAGGCTGGTCAACCGTTAATTTTGTTGGTGGTTTTCCACGCACAGGTTTCAATTTTATGTTTGGTGTGCTCATATATAAGTTTTATGATGATATAAATAGGCTTCCAGCTATCCACCCACTTTTAATAGTTTTTGCGCTGTTATTGATGTTTCTATTACCTTTTCATAAAAGTGTTGTTTATTGGCTTTTTTGCTCACTTTTTGTCGTGCCGTTGTTTGTTATTGCTGCGGTACTCGTTGATATTAAAACACCCTTTATAAAAAAATTAGTATTGTTTTTAGGTTGGATTTCTTATCCGCTTTATTGTTTGCACAACCCAATTCTTAACATATATAAAGGTTATACAACGACACCAGTTCATTTCTATCAGGAAATTGGCATAGTATTTGTTGTAACACTAACCGTAACGTATTTAATTGCTAAGTTCTATGATGACCCTATGAGGGCTTGGTTGAGTAGGACTAAGCCTGCCGGGACAAATGCTCTATAGTTTAATGATTCGAGTTCTTTTTTATAACTCACTTTTAAAGGTAACATGAATACTCTCATCACTTTTATTATTCCAGTACGCCATCAAGCTAATTCAAAAGATTGGGTTAAACTTAAGGCTAATTTAACTCAAACTATTGCCTCAGTTGCCTCACAAACTAATCCAAACTGGCGGGCAGTAATAGTCGCGAATGAAGGGGCAGATTTACCTTTAGCTCCAGAAGGTTTTGAAGTGGTTCGAGTGAGCTTCCCTCCTAATGAAATGTATGAGCAGCAAGGGCATGATAAGGAAGCTTTTTATGATGCAGTTCGTTTAGATAAGGGGCGGCGAGTAATCAAAGGCATGCTTCATGTTAGAGATACCACTTTTTATATGGTAGTTGATGACGACGATTTTGTGAGCAATCGCTTAGTAAATTATGTAGCACAAAACCAAAATGCCAATGGCTGGAAGATTAGTGAAGGCTATGTATGGGGTGATGGAGGTAAGTTACTCTATATTCATCGTGATTTTGCCAATTTCTGCGGGACTTCACTGATTATTCGATCTAGTCTTTATGACTTGCCTGGCAGTTTTGAAACTGCATCAAGTGAATATGTTAAAACCATGCTTGGTAGCCATGTAAAGATAGGTAAAATATTGGCTGATAAAGGAACTCCTCTGGCAAGTTTACCATTTCGAGGCGCAGTTTATCGCGTAGGGCATGCTGGTGCGCACAGTAAGTCACCCACATTGATTAAAATGTATTTACTAAATAGATCTATCATACTTAAGCCGTTTAAACTTCTTCGCAATTTAATGAGTATGCGCTTTGTAAGTTCAACCATAAGAAAAGATTATTTTGGATTATAGCTTCAAGCATAAATTTTTTCGCGAGGTTAAATTACGCTTAATAATAAGTTTAAACTTCAGTAGTAATCAATTTTAGATAAGTAAAATGCCCAAAATATCCATCATAATTCCTGTATACGGCGTAGAGAAGTACATTGAGCGATGTGCTGTGTCTATTTTTGAGCAAACAAATAAAGACTTTGAGATGGTATTTATTAATGATTGTAGTAAAGATAATAGTGAGGTAATTTTACTTGATGTCATTAGCCGCTACAAAGGTGCATCTATAGATGTAAGGATCATTCAGCACGAGGTAAATAAGGGTATTTCTGCTACTAGGGAAACTGGGTTAAATAAAGCTAAAGGTGAGTATATTCTTTACGTGGATTCTGATGATTACATTGCCCCAAATATGGTTGAATTGATGGTTGCGCGTGCTAATGATACTAATGCTGACATTATTTACTCAGATTATTATGATCTTAAAAATGGTGAGTTAATTTACCAAAACCAGTCTTTATCTGTGAGAGATCCTCTATTAATTACAGCTTCAATGCTCCGCAGTGAAATTGTATGGACGCCTTGGAATAAAATATTTAAAAAATCGTTAGCAACCGTCCACAATATTCATTGGCCAATCAATATTAACGTAGGTGAAGATCTGGTTGTAATGAGCAAGCTATTTGCAAATGCAAAAGAAATTGAATATGTAAATCAAGCTTTATATATTTATAATCGTGATAATGTTAACTCTTATATAAACTCATGGAGCGTTTCGTCTTGTCAACAAAGTATTAAAGCTGTGGAATCTGTAAATGCCTTTTTTAGCGATGAGTTTCCAAATGCGGATTTAATTAAATCATTAGATAAAGTTAAGTTAGCCTCTCGTTATCAAATGCTTTACACGTTTGATAAGAACTTGTACAAGTTAATACCAGATACATTCCCAGAAACGGATGACAAAATTTTCACTTTTGAAAATACATCTTTTTATTGGAAAGTCGCACTTTTCTTAGTCGTGAAAAAGAAAACCATACTTGCAACATCAATGACGAGGGCAATTTTTTTATTAAAAAAAACTCGGGCTTTTATACAATCATAAATTTTTATATGAATATTAGAAATGCAAATTAATAGCAATTTAAGCTGCGTGTTAAATTTAATTTGTAAGGAAAACTATGCAATTAACTAAAGATATTATTCTTGATAATCAAAAAAGCTTTGTGCTATTTGGCGGTATCAATGTACTTGAGGACGTAGAAAGCACGCTAAAGGCTTGCGAGCATTATGTTAATGTGACTAAAAAACTGGGTATCCCTTTAGTATTCAAGGCTTCATTCGATAAAGCTAATCGCTCTTCAATCAACTCGCATCGCGGTCCAGGTATGGAAGAGGGCTTAAAGATATTTCAGGCGGTTAAGGCTGAGTTTGGTGTGCCATTGATTACCGATGTGCATGAGCCATGGCAAGCTGCACCTGTGGCTGAAGTGATTGATATTCTACAGTTACCAGCATTTTTGGCACGTCAAACAGATCTCGTGGTTGCATTAGCAAAAACAGGTAAACCAATAAACGTGAAAAAACCACAGTTTTTAAGCCCGCATCAAATGCTTAATATCGTTGAGAAGTTTAAAGAAGCGGGTAATGACAAAGTAATTTTATGTGAGCGTGGCAGTGCATTTGGCTACGATAACTTAGTAGTAGATATGCTTGGTTTTGGCGTGATGAAAAAGGTCTGTCCAGGCACGCCAATCATATTTGATGTCACACATGCGCTGCAACAAAGAGAGGCGCTTGGTGCAGCGTCAGGCGGCAGGCGTGAGCAAGTGGTAGATTTAGCACGTGCAGGTATGGCGGTAGGCTTGGCTGGCTTATTTTTAGAGGCACATCCAAATCCTAAAGAAGCTAAATGTGATGGACCGAGTGCATTGCCTATTGATCAGCTAGAGGCATTTTTAACGCAAATTAAAGCGATTGATGATTTGGTAAAATCATTTCCACCGTTAAATATTGTTTAAAAAAATGACATGTGCCTTAATGGAGTTAACTCGTAGTGCACATAAGATGACCCCACACAGAGTTATGTTAAGGATATTTAAGTGACTAAATCTTCTGCACTATCAACAAAGTCGTTAATTATTCTTGCTTTACTGGGGTTATTTATAACGCTATTTATAGGCACTTTTGTCGCATTATTTGGCACTGCGGTAGGCGATAATTATGGAATTCTATTAGCCGTACCAGCTACTTTGATCATTGGATTTTTATTCTTCTTTGATCGCTATCTGCTGTTTTTTCTAATATTACTCTTTAGATCTGGTATTGATCAGTTGTTAGATGCCACCAGGTTAGGTAGCTTTGGCTTGGGTGCTGTATTAAACGCTCTAGTCATCATTATCGCTTTCATTGCCATTTTTGAGAGGCCGAATCCTGTACGAAAGGTGATAAAGCAAACTTGGCTGCCATTTTTATCCATTGCTTTTTTCACTTTGTTAATAACGCCAGAGCCATTAAATGCTGTCAAAAGCTTTTTATCTTTATTATCTTATGCTTCTATTTTTACGCTTGCAATTACGCTAATCAAGTCAGAAGAGGATTATGGTCGCTGGATGCGTGTAGTCTTTTTATCTTCTTTGATCCCAGTAGCGTATTCGTTTATAGACATATTGAATGGTGGGTTTCATTCTCAAGAGTCAGAGGGATTCCGCATCAATAGCACCTTCTCACATCCTAATATTTTTGCCTTTTATCTAGTGTTAATGATATCTCTTGGATTCTATTTTTATAAAGCTAAAGTAAGTTATTTTTCAGTATTTATACGTAAAACCTTGCCAGTTTATATTCTCATTATGCTTGGGTTATTGATTTTGACTAAGACGAGAAGCGCGTGGGCAGCATGCTTTGCATTTTTTACTATATATGCCTTAATTTATGAGCGTAAATATTTAATATATATTTTAATGGCGCCAATTGTTGGCTTTATGATTCCAGAAGTTAGAGATCGATTTATGGATCTTGCGCAGGGCAACGAAGTTGTTAACTACAGTAAGCTTAACTCTTATGCTTGGCGAAAGTTAATGTGGGAGTCTGGCTTAAATTTCATGGATATATCCCACTATTTTTTTGGTTATGGCTTGGAGGGGTTTCGGCACTATTCTGTAGATTTCTTCCCGATGTCCACGGGTTTTCAAATGAATGCACACAGCGTTTATGTTCAGTTGATTTTTGAAACGGGTGGTTTTGGATTGGCTGCTTTTATTTGGCTACACTTTAGAGTTGGACAGTTATTAGTACCGTTTTATAAGCAAAATAAACTTATGATATTCTCGGCCATAATGTTTTTATTGGAGTTTGCATTAGATGCTTACTCTGACAATATGCTCGCCTATCTCTCCTTTAATTGGTACTTATGGTTTGTGTTAGGGGCTGCGTATGCGGTAAATTACGCCAAACTTCAGCAGAGCGATGAAAATAAGGCGACAACTCAAGTTGCTAAGGCCTCATGAAGTTACTCATTACTGGAGCAAACGGTTTTATTGGTAAAAGCCTAGTTGCAGAGGCTCTATTGCATAGTTACCAAGTAGTTGCGTTGGTGCGTAAACAAGCGCCATTGGAGTGGGTTGATTTAAAGAATTTGGAAGTAATTATTTGTGATCTAGATGAAGATGAAATTCCAGATTTGAGTACCTTTTCGATTGATTGTGTAGTGCATCTTGCTGCATCTATGAATCCTAAATCAATAGATGCAAGCAATGATGTGTTGCTGGGTACAAAGAAGCTCATTGCCGAAATGCAACGATCAGGCATTAAGAAACTCATTGGCATGAGCAGCATTTCAGTGCTTGATTATGAGAGCACAAAGGCGCTAACAGTTATCAATGAAGAAACTAATATCTCACGCAATTACCAGAAAATGGGTCAGTACTCTGTATTGAAAACTCAGCAAGAAGATATTTACCGAGCTTTTGGTGCTAATGGTGTCAATCAGTGTGTGATTTTTCGACCGGGATTAGTTTATGATCGCAACACATTAAACGCAGCGCATGCGGGTATTATTAAATCAAAATTTCAGTTGTTGGTGAATCATCAAGGTAAAGTACCGCTTGTTAATTTAGAGTCAGTACTTAGTGCTATATTAAAATCAGCTAGTTTAGAAGTAAGTAAGGTTGAAACAGTACATTTATTAGATGACGATTTACCATCTCAAATGGAATACCTTTCAGCTTTGCGTAATAGAAAGAGCATCAAGACGGGCGGTATAGTTCTTGCTTGGTGGTTACTGTCGCCTTTAATTAAGATTATTTTTCCAGTTGCCAATATGCTTAATAAAACACGAGTTCTGCCAGATTTATTTTTCCCCCATGCTTTTGCTTCAAGAATGAAACCATTTTTCTTTTCAAATACAAAGGCAAAGCAGCTTTTAAATTGGCAACCAAAAAGCTTTCAATAATGATTTTAAACTCTCGACCGTATGGCAATGTCGGCAAATACATTTTGTAAATAAACTAAAAAACTATATGAAAATAGCTTATCTCACCAGTATCTACGCGCGTGCTAGTGATACTTTTATTCGCAATGAAGTCATCGAGCTCCGTGCCAGAGGGCATGAGGTGTTTACATTTTCAATACGTCGTGAGGCGAATGATAAGAATGTAAGTACTGAAGTAGCTGCAGAACAATCGACTACAGATTATATTTTAGAAAAAAGCCCATTAACGCTTATCCTTACTTTCTTTGCCGTTTTTTTTAAATCACCTTTTCAGATTTTAAGTGCTTTTAAGCTTGCATGGAAAACACGCGCACTAGGCTTACGTGGCGCTTTTTTGCAGTTAGCTTATTTAGTTGAAGCCGCCTATTTAGCACATCGCATGCAGGCAGTTGGTATTGAGATTGTGCATAACCATATCGCGGAAAACTCAGCTAACGTTGCAATGCTAAGCTCTGCAATGTCTGGCATACCTTACAGTATGACTGTTCACGGCCCAGGCATATTTTTTCATCCAAAGCATTGGGCGCTAGGTGAAAAAATTGCACGCTCAGCTTTTACTGCAACTATTACCAGCTTTTGTAAAAGTCAGTGTATGTTGTTTAGTGACGCTAATGTTTGGCATAAATTGCATATAGTGCGCTGTTCAGTAGGAAAGAGTTTTGATGTGTCTAATATTCAGCCAATTCCCGAAGCGCCTAGGTTAGTTTTTGTCGGTAGGTTATGTGCTGAAAAAGGCTTGCCTATTCTAGTTGAGGCTGTAGCGCAGCATGTAGAGGCTGGCGGAAAATGTGAGCTAGTATTGATTGGTGATGGGCCTCTAAGAAAAGAAATTGAGACAATTATTGAGCGCCGTAAATTACAAAGTGCAATTAAAATATTAGGCTGGAAAGGTAGCGTCGAGGTACGCGCTGAAATTGAGCGTTGCCGCGCATTAGTGCTGCCAAGTTTTGCAGAAGGTTTACCCGTAGTGATTATGGAAGCATTTGCATTAGGTAGGCCTGTCGTGACCACGCAAATTGCAGGTATTCCAGAACTAGTGATTGATCAAGTCAATGGTTGGTTAGTGCCGGCAGGCTCAGTAGAGAGGCTAGTACAGGCCTTAGGTCAGGTTACCATGGCTACCCCTAGTGCAATACAGCAAATGGGCGAGCGTGCATCAGTAAGGTTGCGCGAATTACATGACTTTAACACCGAAGTAGATAAGTTAGAGTCCTTGTTTAAGGCTGCCATTAAGTCATCATGATTTCATATTTAAAAGACTGTGTATCTGAAAGCCTGCAAGATTACCCATATTGCATTATTGGTAGCGGCGCAGCTGGTATTAGTTTAGCCATAGCACTCATACGCAAAGGGCATCGCGTTTTATTGATAGATAGCGGCGATTGGCACGAAGATGCAGCTTTGGATGATGCCTATACGGGGCATGCAGATGCGCCACACCCAGCCACTACAGAATATCGCCGTCAAAGGTTTGGTGGTACTACTCACCTTTGGGGTGGGCGCTGCGTACCCTTAGATGCAATAGATATAAATGTACGAGCTCATGTGCCTAATAGTGGTTGGCCAATTGAGTTACAAGAGATTGAGGATTATTACCCTGAGGCAATGAGTTATTGCGATGCTGGTGTCGCAGACTTTACGATCAACGCACTGGCTGGCAATGCTGCACCGATGTTTGACGAATTGCCAAACTTACAGCCCCATTTACAAGAAAGAATTGAGCGTTATAGCTTACCCACTGATTTCTCAAAAAAATATAAAAATGAATTAAGTAGTTCAAAGCTGGCACAAGTGTTACTTAGAGCGCGTTGCACAAAATTAAATTTGACTGACCAAGATAACAGGGTGACTTCAATTGAAGTCACTGACGGCTTACACAAACTCACTATAAATGCGGCGAACTTTATATTGTGCGGTGGCGGCATTGAGACGACACGATTACTGCTTTCTACTAGAGCGCATGCACCAAATTGGGCTAGATTTGATCCAGCACTTGGTAAATTTTATGGATGTCACTACGACTTAATATTTGGTGATTTAAGTTTCAGCGGCAAGAAGCCATTTTTTGATTTTAAAAAAACGAAAGATGGTGTTTATGCGCGGCGCAAATTGCAGTTCTCGCAAGCTTTTCAGGCCGAACATGGTCTGTTAAATTCAGTTTTTCGTTTACATTTTCCAGCTTATGCAGATGCTGGACACGGCAGTGGGGTACTCTCAACAATTTATCTTGCAAAGTCGATATTGGCATCAGAGCATCAGTCTATTTTAAACCATGGTGCAAGTAGTGGTAACAAGATCAATAACAGCAGTTTGGCACACATTAAAAATGTGGCGACAGATATTGGCTCAGTATTTAGCTTTGGCTATGACTATATATTCAAAATGAAGCTGGCTGAGCGCAGGTTGCCGTATACACTTGTTCCTAATAGAAATGGAAGCTATCCGCTTGAATTTAACAGTGAGCAAGTGCCAGATGCCAGTAATAAAATTACTTTGCTTGACCAGGTAGATGCGCAGGGAATGCCTCGTGTTTCTGTGCATTGGAAGTTAACAGAAACGGATATTGCATCAGGTGTAGAGTCTTTTATACAGCTTCAGCGACTTTTAGCTACGACACAAGCATGTAAGTTGGCTTTTGATTATGGTGAGCTAAAAGAGAGAATTTCTGGCGCTTTACCCGTTGGTGGACATCATATAGGTACGACCAAAATGGGCAGCTCAGCACAAAATAGTGTGGTGGATAAGAACTGTCAATTACATGGGGTAGCGAATTTATTCGTGGCGAGTGCTTCCGTATTTCCAACAAATAGCCATGCCAATCCAACGCTTACCATCATTGCATTAGCTTTGAGGTTGGCTAACTACTTAGATAGAACGATGGTAGCGCGTTAATTAACTCTAAAAATAAAAAAACATCCAAATGACAGTAAACTTAAATCAACAACATGCAGACAAACAATTAAGCCATCCTAAATATCGCCCAGATATTGATGGCTTGAGAGCGATAGCGGTGCTATCAGTCGTTATATTTCACGCGTTTCCTACTTGGGTTAAAGGTGGCTTCGTAGGCGTTGATATTTTCTTTGTAATCTCTGGTTTTTTGATTTCAACAATCATTTTTGAAAATCTATCCAAAGACAGCTTTAGTTTTTTTGAGTTTTATAGCCGTCGTGTTAAACGCATATATCCCGTATTGCTGGTAGTTTTAAGTGTATGTTTTTTGTTTGGCTGGTTTGCCCTGCTTGCAGATGAGTTTAAGATACTTGGGAAACATCTTGCTGCTGGAGCAGGGTTTGTGTCTAATTTGGTGTTATGGAGCGAGAGTGGATACTTTGATAATGCTGCAGATACAAAGCCTTTATTACATTTATGGTCCCTAGGTGTAGAAGAACAGTTTTATATTATTTGGCCATTACTAGCTTGGTTTGCTTGGAAGAAAAAATTTAATTTTTTATGGGTTAGCTTTTCTATATTGTTGGTTTCATTTTTGCTGAATATAGTGCAAGTTCATTCCAATGCAACAGCTACGTTTTATTCTCCACAAACACGTTTTTGGGAATTACTCATAGGCTCATCGCTAGCTTATGTAAAATTATTTAAATCAGATTTATTAGATAATTTACCACCAAATGCTAAAAATTTATCTTCCGTAATTGGCTTAACACTCATTGGCTTAGCCGTTACAACCATCACTAAAGAGAGCGCTTTCCCAGGCTGGTGGGCATTAATGCCTACCGTAGGAACGGCCCTTATTATTGCTGCAGGCATGGGGGCATGGGTAAATCAAAAAGTTTTATCCAATAAAATTTTAGTTTGGGTTGGGTTAATTAGCTTCCCACTTTATTTGTGGCATTGGCCGCTGCTTTCTTTTGAGCATATTTTAATCAGTGAACTACCTACGCCTAAGGTTAGGATTATTGCAATATTGGCTGCATTTGTATTGGCTTGGCTATCTTATCAATTCGTAGAAAAACCACTACGCTTTAGAAAAGATAAAAAAGTTACCATTATTTTATTTTCCCTGATGATTGCAGTGGGTCTAGTTGGATATGTCACATATCTCAAAGATGGGCTAAAGTCACGCGAAGTAGCAAACCTTCAAGTGGTTAATCAAGGTGATGTAGGGCACGATGAGTTTCGTGAATATTACCAAGCGCATTTTAAATTATGTACCCCTTTAGCTATTCGCAAGGAGGCGCTTCCTTGGAAAGATACTGTTAGATGTTTTCAGTCTAAAGAAGGACAAATTGACACTGTGATTATAGGCGACAGTCATGCGGAGCATCTGTTTTTAGGGCTTGCTGAGGAGTTAAAAAACAAAAATGTAGGCTATTACATTAAAAGTGGGTTGCCAATTATTAGTAATAAAGAGTTTAGTGCTATTTTTAATGAGGTTGCCAATAATCAAAAAATTACTACAGTGATTATGTCTTCGTATTGGTCACAAAGACTGAAAGAAGTCCCAACTGATAGTAGTTTCAAGAATGAGTTACAAAAAACCATCAATATGCTAAATAAACATAATAAAAATATTTACATTTTAGATGACACTCCAAATTTCTCTTTTAGTCCTAAAAATTGCAAGTTTTCTGGCAGCTATCTTAGATGGCATACCTGTGAAGATGAAGCTACATTTTTTGGTAAACAAAAAGCTCGATATATTCATACGCTTGATGACATTGAGAAAGTTAATCTGAATGTGAAAATATTGCGAACTACTCAGCTATTTTGCGATGAGAATTTTTGCTACATGGCAAAAAATGGGGAGTTGCTATATAGGGATCCTAATCATTTGAGCATTAATGGCTCAAGATTTGTAGCAAAAAATATTATTTTAAGTAATAGTAACTTGAGTCAATAGTTTGGGTATAAAGGGCATATTGATTTTACTTGGGAAAATTATAAATGCGACAGTTAGCTGAATAGAGAGTAAATTAAGCAATGACAACAACTTTACAACAACCCACTAAAATTCATGAACTAGAGAGTATTAGAGGTATCGCAGCATTGTTAATAGTAGTGCATCATATTCCAAGCTGGAATGCATTATTTTACGATATTACGATTATTAAAAATGCTAGTTTAATGGTTGAGCTCTTCTTTGTTCTTTCAGGGTTTGTTATTTTTAAAGCTTATTCAGAAAAAATAAAAACCGGGAAAGATTTAATTAAATTTCAGTTCTTAAGGTTTGGTCGACTTTATCCTGTGCATATAATATTTTTGTTTGCCTTGGTCTTGGTTGAAATTCTTAGATATGTTGCAGTCAATAAATTAGGAATTAACAGTCCCAATCGTATTCCATTTGAGGAAAACAATTGGTCTGCGTTTTTTAAGCAAATTTTTTTGGTGCAAGCATTTTGGTCAAATAAAGAAGCAATTACGTTTAATGGTCCAGCATGGTCAATTAGTGCGGAGTTTTATACATATTTCATATTTGGTTTAATTGTTCTGTATTTAAATAAGATTAAATTATTCGTTTTTTACTCAAGCGCTTTCTTATTTCTTGTGCTTCTAGTAACGATAGTGCCAATTGATCATAATTTTTTTGTAAGATGTCTAGCAGGATTTTTTATAGGCTGCTGTACAGCAAGTATTTCAGAAAAAATTAATTTTAGAGTCCATTCCTCCCTTATATCAATTCCGCTTGCTGGTATATTGCTTTTTCTACAATTTAAGCCAGCGAATCCGCACTATGATGTAACCATTTATTTTCTGACGTCTTTATTGATACTTTCTATTGTTCTATCAGACGGGGGAATTATAAAGCGTGTCTTAAATTTAAGATTGCTCACTTGGTTAGGGGCAATATCATTTTCGGTTTACATGTCGCACTCAGCTCTTTTGTGGGTGGTAAATCAAACCTATAGAACAGTTTTAAAGCCTCATGAAGCAGTTATCGATGGGATTTCAACGCCACAGTTGTCTGTGATTGGGGCGGCACTTGCTTATATGATTTTTATAGGTCTAGTTTTATTAGTAAGTAATTATATTTATAAAAATGTAGAAGGACCTTTTAGAGAGGTATCTCGCAAGTTAGTTAATAAACCGAATGCTACCGTACGTTAAAGATCTACCTGATTTTGTGCGTATTGAATAGGGATTCCAAATGAACACTAAGATGAGAGTTATATCTGTTGGTAAGTGTTTATTTGCTTGTCTATTGATAACTTATCCAACTGTAAATGTTTATGCTGAGGTAAGCTCAGCCGTAATCAATAAATTTGGTCGGTATGAACAACCTTTTTCTGCAGACTCATTATGGAATAGTAGGCCAGTTGAGCCATCATTTGCTAGTGATGAGATTCCTAAATCGTTGTATTTCCCAGCTGTGCAAGAAGGTGAGTTCTCAACTGGATTTTTTTTAGCAAAACCAACTGACCCCCCAATGGTGATTAAGGGGCGTACAGGTAAGGCCGGTTTGTGGGATGTTGATGCTGAAAGTTTCCGTTCAGATATTACTATCCCTCACTGGCCATCAAATGTTGTTCCAGCTGCCGGTGGTGATGGCCATGCTGATGTTGTGGATCCAGTAAATCGGGTTATACATTCATTTTATCAATTAAAAAGTATTGGAGGGCAATGGACAGCTACGCAGTATGCTTGGACGCCTCTTAACGGGCGAGGGTGGGGTAATCCTGCACATTATTTTCAGGGTGCAAGAGCAACTGGAGTACCTGCTGGCGCTGGCGTAATAAGAAAGCACGAAGTAAATGATGGCGATACAATGTATAGGCACGCACTTGCAATGTCATTAACTAATAATGGTTTGGCAGCAAATCCCGCATATATCTATCCTGCAACTTCAGCAGATGGCTTTGCAGCTAAAGATAATTATGGGAAAGTACCAGAAGGCGCCTTGTTAATGCTACCAAGTACATTTAATTTAGATAAGCTAAAAACGCCAGAGTTGAAAAAAATTGCAGCTACTTTAAAAACTTATGGTGCATATGTTGTTGATGCTAATTACGGTACACCTTTTGTGATTTATGTTGAAAATGGATCAGGATTTAATTTACATAAAGCAGTCTGGAATAATATTGCTAAAGTAGAGCTTGACATGATTCGTCAAAGTTTGCGGCAAGTCATTTCAGCTAAAGGTTGGGTGGATGGAAATAGCAAGGCTTTTATACCTCCGAAGAATTTCAATTTGCTTTCAATGCGCGGTCAATGGCAATTAAAATCAGAAGGGCCTATGGGCGTGTTTGATACCTTGCAGCAGGCTGTGGTGTTTAATAAGACTAATGCCTCAGTTATTCAAGTGAATAGCTCTGGTCGAGGGCTTAGTCATACTAGCTGGGCACTTCCACAGCAAGGTAAGAGCTATAGTTTACGTGCAGTTACTAGCGGAGGTGGTAAATTGCGCTTTCAAATATTTGATAAGACACTCAAGAAACTTACTTTTGACTCGAACGAATTGAGTGATGGTCAAATTATTACCTTTGAATGGCCATCACAAGATTTTCAGCCCATTGTGACAGCAATCAGTGGTGTCGGTAAATCATCTAGTGTGAGTGCTACACTGAGTGAAATTGTAAAGTAATATGAGTTACGCTTCTACGAAACTGATTTATAGCACGCGTCGTTATACAATATCTTAATTTAAGCAAATGAATATTCATGCTAAATAATACTACTGTTTATATTGCGGGCTACCCTGTTCGAGAAACCACGCAAAATGGATTGGTCAACAGTATATTTAGCCGCATTTCAGCATCAAAAAAGAGCGTACTTTTTTTTGCGAATACTAATTTTATTGTTAATTGTAGATTGCTGGCAGAGCGTTTTTATATAGATGATGTTGTGATTGTAAATGATGGTCTGGGCATGGACATTGCTTCCATATTAATGCACGGACGGAAATTTAAAGCTAATTTGAATGGTACGGATTTTATGCCGTATTTCTTTTCGGAGTCCCAGAAAAAGTTACGTGTATTTTTGCTCGGCGGCAGTCCTACAGCTATCAATGGCGCTGCTTGTTATTTAGAGCAAAAATTAGGGCATGTCGTGGTAGGAACTTGTGATGGCTATGATGGCATAAAAAATGCCAGCAATTTAGTTGATATTATCAATGCTGCTTCTACAGATGTCGTATTAGTTGCGCTGGGTAATGCGCAGCAAGAAGAGTGGATTTTGGATAACTATCAGCAAATTAATGCAAATTTCTTTGCAGGAGTAGGCGGGTTGTTCGACTTTTGGAGTGGAGATAAACCACGTGCACCAAAATGGTTGCAAAATATCCGTATGGAGTGGTTCTATCGATTATGCATAGAGCCGAAGCGGCTTTATAAGCGTTACACATTAGATGTGTTAAGGTTTTTGGTGAGTTGTATTCAATATAGAAAACAAGGTGTTAAATAATGTCGATAGTCGTTAATTATTTTCCATGTTTTGATTATTTGGGGTGTAAATGAAAATTTTGGTAGTTGGCGGTGCTGGGTACATAGGCTCGCACATGGTGAAAATGTTACTAGATGAAGGGCATAAGGTTGTCACGTTCGATAACTTGTCGTCTGGATTTCGAGATGCCGTATTAGGTGGTGATTTTGTAGAGGGTGATTTGGCCAATACAGCTATGTTAGATGATGTTTTTACAAAATATAAGCCAGAAGCTGTGATGCACTTTGCATCTTACATTCAAGTGGGCGAGTCTGTGCAGCACCCCGCAAAGTATTACTTTAATAACTTTACCAACACTCTGAATTTGCTTAATACCATGGTGAAGCATCAAGTGAATAGCTTCATATTTTCATCTACCGCGGCAGTATTTGGTGAGCCAGAATATGTACCGATAGACGAAGCACATCCTAAGGCACCACTTAATCCTTACGGGCGGTCTAAGCTAATGGTAGAGCAAATATTGGCCGATTATGAACATGCTTATGGTTTGAAGTCAGTGTGTTTACGTTATTTTAATGCAGCTGGCGCTGATCCGGGCGCATTGCTAGGTGAGCGCCATGAACCTGAAACGCATTTAATCCCATTGGTACTTCAGGCAATTTCGGGTAGGCGCTCTCATATTAGTGTATTTGGTCGAGACTATGACACGCCAGATGGTACGTGTATTCGCGACTATATTCATATTGTCGACTTATGCTCAGCGCATTTATTAGCGCTGACTCAATTGGTGAAAGATGGCGTTAGTCAGCGCTTTAATCTTGGGAATGGCGCAGGTTTTTCTGTGCAGGAAGTAATTTCAGTAGCTGAGCAGGTGACTGGTAAAAAGGTCAATGTGATAGATGCGCCAAGACGTGCTGGAGATCCTGCACGATTAGTAGCGGATGCAACATTAGCTAAAAATACATTAGGCTGGTCTCCAGTTTATACCGATTTAGCCACAATCATTGCACATGCATGGGCTTGGGAAACAAAGTAATAGGGACATGAAATGATAATGAAACGTAAAATATTAATTTATGGAGTGCTTAAGTAGGATGCCTAATATTCTTACACTTATTTTTTGTTTTATCGTAGTTATTATTTCGATTCCCGTTGTCACTTTCTTTGTGCAAATCTTCATGTCGTTGTTGCCTTTAAGTAACAAAAGCGAGAACGTAAAACGCACTTCATCAACAACAATATTGATTCCTGCACATAATGAATCTACAGGTATTACTCAAACTTTACGGAATATTAAGGCGCAATTAACAGCTGATGTTAAGGTACTAGTGGTGGCTGATAACTGTAACGATGATACGGCTACTGTGGCTAGAAGCCATGGTGTTGAGGTGATTGAGCGGTTTCATGAGACTAAGCGTGGTAAAGGTTTTGCACTTGATTTTGGTATTCAACATTTAGCTAAAAATCCGCCAGATATTGTGTTGATCCTAGATGCAGATTGCCTACTGGGTGAGAATGCAATTTCAACCTTAGTGAATGAAGCAATGCAGTATAAACGTCCTATACAAGGCTTATATTTAATGCATGCTAAGGCGGACTCACCGCTGAAGATAAAGATTGCAGCGTTTGCTTGGGCGGTAAAGAACTGGGCTAGACCATTGGGGTTTCATCGGCTATGCTTACCTTGTCAGTTGATGGGTTCAGGAATGGCATTCCCTTGGCAGGTGATTAGCCAGGTTAATTTAGCAAGTGGACATATTGTAGAAGATATGAAGCTGGGTGTGGATTTAGCTAAGTTAAAGCTTGCTCCAAGATTTTGCCCTGCTGCGCTCATTACGAGTGAGTTTCCTAGCAGTGCCGAGGGTATTAAAACCCAGCGTACGCGTTGGGAGCACGGTCACATTGGCATGATCGTTAAAGAAGGCTTGCCTTTAATAATGCAAAGTATTCAACAGGCTAACTTAAATATGCTGGCTCTAGCGCTTGATATGTGTGTGCCGCCACTTGCCTTGTTAGTATTGATTATTTCTACGCTAAGTGCGGTTTGCATGTTTATAGTGATACTGACTCAGCAACTGATGCCATGGTCTTGGATATTTTTAGATTTACTATTAGTTGCGACGGCGGTGATATTGGCATGGTATAAATTTGGTCGTCATATCGTCAAATTTTCAGAGTTATTAATGGTTCCGCTTTATGTCCTTGCAAAAGTCCCGCTCTATATCAAATTTGTGTTTAAACGCCAATCTGAATGGGTGCGCTCTAAGCGCGATCATTAATAAAGCATCTGAGAGATTTAAAAATTATGGCAAATATTGTTGCAAAGAAAATTAGTATATTCGGTATCACGATTAATCCGCTCACGATGAATGAGGCAGTCGATTATGTGAGTACATGGATAAAGTTTGCAGAAAGCAACTGTAAATTCATAGTGACGCCGAATGTAAACTGTGTGGTGCAGTTAAGTAAGAATCAAGCTTATCGAGATGCTTTTGAAAATGCATCAATGGTCGTGGCAGATGGTAAGCCTGTGGTATGGACTGCAAGATTAATGGGTGAAAGCATACCTGGGACAGTTACTGGCAGTGACTTAGTGCCAGCAATCTTCCAGCACTTTCACGATAGAGCCGACGCTGAGCTCAAAGTTTTTCTACTTGGTGCTATGCCAGGAGTGGCTGAAATTGCTGCTAGTAATATTGAACGTACATACCAACACGTTAAAGTCACTGGTTTATATAGCCCGCCGTTTGGTTTCGAAAAAGATGCCGTTGAGTGTGAGCGAATTTGTGAGTTGATTAAAGACTCTGGCGCAGACTTTTTACTCATAGGTCTCGGTGCGCCAAAACAAGCAACATGGGTTAATCAGTATGCCAGTCGTTTACCTGTGAAAGTGGCAATATGTGCAGGCGCAACGATAGACTTTTTAGCCGGTAATAAACCACGTGCACCTAAATGGATGACTAACATCGGCATTGAGTGGTTTTACCGCATGATGACGGAGCCTAGGCGTTTGGCCAAGCGCTACGCAGGTGATGCCTTGGTATTTCCAGGATTAGTTTGGAAAGAGTGGACGAGTCGCCATTAGCTTAAATTGAAGGCAACTTAACTTCACTGAGTGACGTTAAAGTTTTAATTTTCAGTTCCTTGGCCTGCATTTGCTCTATTTCAGTAATGGCTCGGTCTATACTATTGCTGATAAATAAATTCAAATTCCCCACTCCTGCAGCAATGGCCGCCTCTAAATCAGAGATGTTGTCGCCAACCATCACAGAAGCTTGCATATCAATATTAAATGCAGCCTGCGCTTTTAAAAACATGCCAGGCGCGGGCTTTCGGCAATCACACTCAATATGATATTCACCTAAGCCGTGCACTGGGTGGTGTGGGCAAAAGTAAATTTCATCAATATGTGCTTGATTGCGGCTGAACTCACTTTTCATCCAAGCACTGAAATCTAGAAATTGTGCTTCAGTATAGTAGCCACGTGCAATTCCAGCTTGGTTGGTGACAACAATCACTTGATAGCCTAGCGAATTTGCCCGTTTTACTAAGTCGAAAATACCTTCTACGAACTCGCATTCTGCGGCTTGATGTACGTAGCCTTTATCTATGTTTATTACGCCATCTCTGTCTAGAAACAGCGCGGGTGTGAGTGTCATGAATGTTCGTCTTGCTTATTTAATGTTATTTCTTAATACCATATTGGGTACTTTTTCTTGAGCTAGCGCGTAGTCTTCTGGGATTCCAATATCAATAAAATCTGAGACTTCGCTATAAGCAATCAAGTTTAAGCTATTGATGTGTTTCATTAAAATATCAGTTTCGAATGAAAACTTTTGTGGCAGATTAAAATCATTAAATAATGACTTATTCAGCAAGTAAATACCTGCATTGATTAAGCCAGCACCTGCTTTGCCTTTTTCAGCAAAGCCCGTAATTTGGTTGCCATCAACAATGACTGTGCCATATCGGCCTGCATCAGCAACTTTAGCTACGGCTAAAAACAGTTTTGAGGTGTAATTCTTTGCAAATTTTATAAAGTTATTTAAGTCTGTCATGGCAAGCGTGTCACCATTTAAAACTAAAATTTCTTGTTCTGGAATCTGTTGGCAAGCATTCATAATCGCCCCACCAGTGCCAAGTGGTTCAGTTTCTACAATATAGTGAAGATTGATTTGATTGAATTTTGCGCCAAAGTAGCTTTGAATATGCTCGTGCATGTAGCCAACGGATAGATACACATCTTTTGCACCTTGGTTTTCCAGTTGCTGTAGCAGCCACCATAGAAATGGTTTGCCCTTCACATCTGCCAAGGGTTTTGGTAAATCTGGCACAACACTTTTAAGGCGCGTGCCAAAGCCGCCTGCTAGAATTAGAACCGGATGCATCATGTTGGTGCGTATTGTTCGCGCGGGAATATTTTAAGTTCTACTAAGCCGCAAATAATATGACCTAAGAGCAAATGACCTTCTTGCACTTTTGGCGTCTCAGGGGAGGGGATTTCAATAGAGAAATCGACTAAATCTGGACGGCTCCAGCCATTTTGACCTGTAAAGCCAATGACTTTCAAGCCTAGTTGTTTTGCTGTTTCCATCGCAGCTATAATGTTAGCTGATTTACCTGAGGTTGAATATGCCCAGAAAATATCTCCAGGCACACTTACCGCTTGAATTTGTCTAGAAAATAGCTTGTCGTAGCCATAATCATTGCCAATAGCCGTTAATATCGAGGTGTCCACTGTGAGTGCAAATGCGGCTAAACCAGGCCTGTCGTAATTAAAGCGACTGACGAACTCACCTGCAATATGTTGCGCATCTGCCGCACTGCCGCCATTACCAGCAAGTAAGACCTTATTTTTGTTGCCTAGAGCTGAACAAATTTCAGTCACGCAAACTTCAACTTGCGAAAGTAATTTCTCGTTGCTCAGAATGCTAGAAAACGTATTGATTGATTTTTCAATCTCTTGATTGATGAATGATCTCAAGCTTTTCTCCATGATTGTGTGCCGGTATCAGTAAAGTTACATGTTGATACTTGGCCGTTAAATTTAGAAAGTGCGCGCATCACATAAGGGCGTTGTGCTGGGTCAACAAAAAACATAATGAATCCACCCCCGCCTGCGCCTGAAACCTTACCCGCTTTAGCGCCAGCGGCAATAGCAGCATTATAGATCTCTTCTATCATCGGGTTGGAAATACTCTTAGCCATTTTCTTTTTAGATTCCCAACCATGCTGCATAGAAGCCGCAAAAGCATCGAAATCAGCTTTTAATATAGCTTCTTTCATACTGACGGCTTCCGCTTTAATTGCATGTAAAGGCTCTAAATATTTAGCATCACCGGTTTTTACATTAGACGTTTGCTCGTCAACAAGCTTAGCAGACTCTCTAGAAACGCCAGTGTAAAACAGCACTAATGATGACTCTAGTTCGGCTTTAATATGGGGCTTAATGCGAAGCGGGTTAACAATGACGCGATCTTTATAAAACTCCATAAAGTTTAAGCCACCGAAAGTAGCTGCGTATTGGTCTTGCTTCCCACCAGTTAAGCCTAAGTCATTACGCTCGATTTGATAAGCAAGTTGCGCAATTTCATATTCGCCTAACGGTAAGGAGAGCAGTTCGCAGAATGCCTGTACTAAGGCCACAACCATGGTGGAAGACGAGCCTAGACCTGAGCCTGGAGGTGCTTCGGAGTGGGTGATGATACTGAGCGATAGCGGTTTGTTGTTGTTGAAGTCCTTGATGATGCGGTTGTACACACCCACATGCAAATCTACACCAGAAACCCGTTCCAGTTTAGATGACATCTTACCAAACCAGCGATTATTATTATCCGCAGCAATCAGCTCCACATGGTCATCGAGACGACGTATGATGGTTGCGTAAGCATATTTATCTATAGTCACGTTTAGGACCAAACCGCCAAATTCGTCTGAGTAAGGGGATACATCTGTCCCACCACCTGCTAAACCTAGTCTTAGGGGGGCTCTAGCTCTTATTGTTGAATTGTCGTTATTCATATGACCATAGTTAATAATTTTTTAATTGAGTTAAATGCTTAGGCGTACTTTGGATTTGAGGATTCACTTTTAATGAAGCAAGCATTATGCCAAATTCAAGTAGGTAATTTTTGCGAAATTTTTACTAAGTTTAGACTAATTGTAGCTAATTTTCATCATGCCTATGAAAGTATACGCTGTTCGCAACTTAAAAATACAAAGATATTTACTCAGTATAACTATACATTTATGTAAGTTAAATATCAGGTGTTTTTAACAAAAATGAGGTTTCAATGATTAACTTTGTACAATACAAATCAATTACAAATTTGGTGTAGTCAGTACTGTTTTATGTGAATATAATTGAGACATTGTTAACTTACTAGATGATTGGTCATAATGAAAAAAGTTACTAAAGCAGTTTTCCCAGTTGCCGGTTTAGGCACACGTTTTTTGCCAGCTACCAAAGCAAATCCAAAAGAAATGCTACCCATTGTAGATAAGCCATTGATTCAATATGCAGTTGAAGAGGCAGTTGCGGCAGGAATTACTGATTTAATTTTTATTACAGGTAGAAATAAGCGTTCTATATCTGACCATTTTGATATGGCGTACGAGTTAGAGAATGAGCTTGAGCGTAACGGTAAAACCGAATTACTTAAAATAGTACAAAATATTGTTCCTAAAAACGTTAACTGTATTTATATTCGCCAAACGCAAGCTTTGGGTTTAGGCCATGCGGTGCGCTTAGCTAAGCCTGTGGTGAATGATGATGCATTTGCTGTGATTTTAGCGGATGATTTACTTGATGGTAAAACGCCTATCATGAAGCAAATGGTAGAGGCTTATGATTACTACCGTTGCTCACTTCTAGGCGTTGAGAATGTACCAGCAGATCAAACCAAGAGCTATGGTATTGTTGCAACCACGCCACTCAACAAAAATATTGAGCAAGTTTCAGCGATCGTAGAGAAGCCTGATCCAAAAGATGCACCATCTACATTGGCGGTGGTAGGACGTTATATTCTGACTCCTAGAATTTTCCATCACTTAGACAATGTGAAAGCTGGTGCCGGCGGTGAAATACAATTAACCGATGGTATTTCAGGATTGCTTACTGAAGAACAAATATTAGCGTACCGATTTGATGGTGTACGCTATGACTGTGGCTCTAAATTTGGTTATTTAGAAGCAACGATTCGTCTAGGACTAAAACATCCAGAAGTTTCTAAAGACTTACGTGCTTTGTTAGAGTCTATTGTGAATGATAAAAAGAAAGCTAGCTAAAGCTTGAGTTGGTTTTAAGTTTTAAAAAGTGCCCGCAGTGATGTGGGCATTTTTATTTCACTACATTGATTTTATTAAAAATTGTATAAACCAGCGACTTTAAGATGGTCTAACTTTTAACACAATTAAAATGCAGGGTTATCAATGATAGGTATTTTATTGGCGGCGGGTTTCTCCAGACGGTTTGGAATATCTGACAAACTTTTACAGGCTTTACCAGATGGTAACCCTATAGCACTGGCATCAGCTAAGAGGCTTATTGAGGCTATTCCACTTTCGATTGCAGTTGTTAGACCTGAAAATAAGGCGCTAGCGCTCTTGTTGCAAGATGCAGGGCTTAAGGTGTTTTTTTGTAGTGAGCAAGAGACAGAAATGGCAGATAGCTTATCTGCAGCAATTAAATTTTCTGCTAGTTTCAGTGAGTCTAGCGATGGTTTCGTGATTGCCTTGGCCGATATGCCGTATATTGACTCAAAGACTGCAGCTGCAATTGCGTCTAAACTGAGTGAGGGTGCATCTATCGTTGTGCCTACTTATCAAGGAAAACGTGGTCATCCCGTGGGATTTTCTGCTAAATTTCGGGCTGATCTTGAAAGTCTACATGGCGATGAGGGCGCGCGATCTATACTTAAACGTTACCCAGAAGAGGTTGTCTTTCTAGAGTGTGATGACTCAGGAATTCTGGCCGATATTGATACACCCGCAGACCTTAAACTTTAAGTGTTAGGCGGCGCAATACTCATAGATTGGGTTGATGGCGTTAGCCTTTAATTGTTGCGCTCGCACTTGAATAAGCTCAGCAAGTATCGCAATCGCGATTTCAGCAGGCGTACGACTGCCGATAGATAGACCAACAGGGCCATGCAATGTTGCAATCTCTGATTCAGTGAGGTCGAACATACGCATGCGCTCACGACGCTTTACTTGATTTTTGATTGAGCCCAGTGCTCCAACATAGAATGCATTGGATTTGAGTGCTTCAAGTAATGCCATATCATCTAGCTTGGGGTCATGTGTGACGGCCACAATGGCGGTGTAAGCATCGGGGTTTATTTCGACCACGGCATCGTCTGGCATTTCATAAATCCACTCAACGCCTTCTACATGCCACTCTGCACGAATATCTGCACGTGGGTCACAAATGAGCACGTCAAAATCCAGCACCTGCGCCATGCTTGCTAAAACAGAACCAAGTTGATTGGCGCCGATAATCAGCAAGCGCCACTGTGGGCCAAAGTAGCTATGAAACCAATCACCGTCAATTCTTGGCGGACCTTCAGGTAACACCTGATTAATCTTGACTTGTCCTGTACCCAGGCTAACGGAACGCTTGATTAACTTACGCTGCTCAATACTTTGCAGCAGCAATGACAAGTGAGCAGAGTCATTTAAAGGCTCCACAAATATCTGTAAACGACCTCCACAAGGGATACCAAATCGGTGCGCTTCATCATTGCTTACGCCGTATTCTAGTACCGTGGCTGATAGTGGTAATTCCTGATGGCGCGCTTTGTCGGCGAGGTCATCTTCAATACAGCCTCCCGAGACTGAGCCAATAAGATGCCCATCTTCGCGCACCACCAGTAATGCACCTGGTAGACGTGGTGCCGACCCCCAAGTATGCATCACGGTAAATAAATGTGCTTTATAGCCGCTATCTAGCCATTCAACAGCTCGGCTCAGCACTTCCCAATCAAGCGATTTCATTTTTTAAGCCAGTTGATTGCCAATTGGCAGGCTGCGTATACGCTTACCTGTCGCCGCAAAAATGGCATTGGTGACGGCAGGTGCTACCGGCGGCAAGCCTGGCTCACCGACACCACCCATTTTCTCAGTACTTTGCACAATGTACACTTCTACTTTAGGCATGTCGGCCATGCGCATCACCTTGTAGTCATGAAAGTTTGATTGTTCTACCATGCCATCTTTGAATGTGATCTCACTTTGCATTGCCGCACCAAGGCCAAAAGAAATAGACGACTCCATTTGTGCTTTCAGCGAATCTGGATTGACCGATAAGCCGCAATCAATCGCGCAGACCATACGGTGTACTTTGACTTCACCCTTATTGACTGAAACCTCTGCAATTTGTGTCACAAAGCTGCCGAAAGACTCATGCACCGCAATCCCGCGGAATACGCCTTTAGGTAAAGGCTTGCCCCAGCTTGCTTTCTCTGCGGCTAAGTTCAGTGCCGCCAAATGTCGCGGGTGATCTTTGAGTAATTCACGGCGATATTCTAGCGAATCTCTTTTTGCTGCATGTGCCAGTTCATCCACTAAGCTTTCCATAACGAAGGCAGAGTGGCTGTGACCAACTGAACGCCACCAGAGCACAGGAACGCCAGTTTTTGGAGTATGTAGGCTCACAAGGTGATTGGGCGTACCTTTTATATAAGGTGAGTCAGCAACGCCTTCAACAGAAGTCGCATCAACGCCATCTTTGATTTGGTAGGCTTCAAATGGTGTGCCTAACATAATGGACTGACCTACAGCTGTATGCTCCCATGCGACTGGTAAACCTTTAGCGTCAACACCAATTTTAGCTTTGTGTAGATACATAGGACGGTAGTAACCACCTTTAACATCATCCTCACGGCTCCATACAGTTTTCACTGGAACACCAGCAGCTTTAGCTACTTGAACGGCTTCAGAGACAAAATCTGCTGCTGGATTGGCGCGTCTGCCAAAACCACCGCCAAGGAATAAGGTATGTATCGTCACTTGCTCAGGCTTCAATCCTAGTATTTTTGCAGCAGCTAGTTGGTCGGTGCCTTGCATCTGCGTACCTGTCCATATTTCACAGGCGTCTTTACTGATTTTCACTGAGCAATTCAGCGGTTCCATCGGTGAGTGTGCTAAGTACGGTAAAACATATTCTGCTTCAACAGTTTTTGTGGCCTTAGATGCTGCTAATTTAAGATCTCCAGCTTTAGCAGCTGGTAACCCTTGGGTAGCAGCCATTTTACGGTACTCACTGACTAAGGCTTTTGAATCAAGACCTGCGTTTGGTCCTAAATTCCACTCTATTTTAAGCGCATCACGGCCTTGTTTTGCTGCCCAGTAATTGTCTGCAATCACAGCCACACCTGACGGCACTTGCACTACTTGTTGTACGCCTTTAATTTTCTTTGCCGCACTAGCATCAAAAGTCTTAACGGATCCGCCAAATACTGGAGAGCGAGCGACCATCGCGGTCATTAAGCCATCAAAGTGAACATCTTGACCGAAGATTGCCGTACCGTTTATTTTTTCAGGGCCATCAAGGCGTTTAGTGGCTTTGCCGATGATTTTCCAGTCTTTTGGTTGTTTCAGTGTGACAGTCTTTGGTGTTTCTAGCTTCGCTGCTGCTTCAGCTAAATCACCATAGCTGATTTTTTTATCGCCACTAATTGCGAAACCATTTTCTGTTTTGATACTTTCAGCCGCAACACCTAATTTCTTCGCAGCAGCACTGACCAGCAGTGCGCGGGTTAAGGC
Source organism: Methylotenera versatilis 301 (assembly GCF_000093025.1). GTDB lineage: Bacteria > Pseudomonadota > Gammaproteobacteria > Burkholderiales > Methylophilaceae > Methylotenera > Methylotenera versatilis. The sequence goes on along the minus strand of NC_014207.1, from coordinate 2,477,915 downwards.
GCCGGCCTGACGATAACGGTCAAACTCAGACCAAGTCGTTGAGGAGCCACCAGTGATTTGAATACCATAAGCAGTGTGGATGTATTCTGGCGCGGCAGGTGCATGCATCACTTTAATATTGCTCAAGCTTACATCTAACTCCTCAGCAATCAACATTGGCAGTGTAGTCCAAATGCTTTGACCCATTTCACTGTGTGCCAACATGACTGTAATCGTGTTATCTGTATCTATGCGCAAGAAAGCATTTGGGGTTGGTAGTTTGCTAGCTTCTTCGCTGGCATTAGCCTCTGGAATACCAGGCAGCATAAAGCGCTTAGCATTGGGAATAGAGAAGGCTATCACTAGGCCACCAACGGTTAATGCAGTGGCTTTAATGAAGGTACGTCTTGAGATATTTAACGGTGAGTTCATGGTCGGCTCCTTAAGCTAACTTGTTGGCAGCTTCGTGAATAGCTGCACGAATTCTAGGGTAAGTGCCACAACGGCAAATATTGCCGCTCATTGCCGCATCTATATCGTCGTCTGTAGGTTTCTTATTACTAGTGAGCAGGGCGGTTGCCGCCATGATTTGACCAGATTGGCAGTAACCACACTGCACCACATCAACGGCACTCCATGCGGCTTGCACGGCTTGACCAACTTTATCATTTTGCATATGCTCGATAGTAGTGATTTTTTTGCCAACAGCCGCCGTAACTGGCGTTACGCAAGATCGTATAGCTTGGCCATCAAGATGCACTGTACAAGCACCACATTGCGCCATGCCGCAGCCAAACTTAGTACCAGTCAAATGTACAACATCTCGTAATGCCCATAATATTGGCATATCCTCTGGTGCATCGAGTTGTAGATCTTTACCGTTAATGTTCAAAGTAATCATGTTGGATTGTCCCTTCTTTGATTCTGCTTGTTTGATTTAGGCTTTATCTTTAAACGTAGCTTAGTCTTAATATATTTCGATTGTTAAATAGGTTTAATAATTTAACGTTAGTTTTGTTGATATTCGATACTATCGCATAGTGTTAGTTGTCATAGTGTGGAATAATTTGGAATTGATAATTCCAAATAGTGGATCAATTCGATATGCAAAATCAGTTAGACATGCTGCGCATTTTTAAAGTGGTCGCAGAGTCCACAAACTTTAGAGAAGCCTCTAAAAGACTAGGTATATCACCACAATCTGTGACTCGCGCGATAAAAGAACTCGAAGAGCTATTAGGCGAGCCACTTTTTTATAGGAGTACGCGTAATACCAGCATTACCGAATTTGGCAAGCAGATGGTATTAAAAAGTGAGAGCGTAATTGACCAAATGGATGCGCTGTTTCAGCTTAATAAAAGTCCCGAGACTCAGCAAATAGAAGGCTCGGTAAAAATCACCATGCCAAATTCGCTGGGGCGGAAATATTTGCTACCAGCGCTCATGGAGTTCATAAAAAATTACCCAGGCATCCAGCTTGACTTAAGATTCTCTGACTTAATCGATAATGTCGTAGCTGATCAGATGGATATTGGCGTGCGCATAGGATTCTTCGGTGAAAACCGAAATGTTGCAAGACGGGCAAGAGAAATTAAGTTTTATATCGTTGGCACTCCAGAGCTTGTTGCGAAGTACGGCGCACCTCATCAAGTGAGTGATTTATGTCAGATGCCGCATATCGGCCTAATTGACCAAAACACTGGCAGAATTTGGCCATGGTCTTTTGCAAGTGAACCAGATTGTTTGCCAACAGCGCCAGTGTTTATCACCGATGATCCTGAGGCGGAGTTGGAGGCGGTGCTTGCAGGTATAGGTTATGGCCAACTCGCTGATTTGCTGTGTGCAAAGTATATTCGCACAGGCCAGTTAGTCTCTGTATTGCCCGATCAGTCACCTGAACCTTGGGGTATTTATGTTTATCGCCCACAACGTGGCCCTGTGGCTGAGCGTGTCAGGTTGGTGTTTGATCACTTAGTTGAAACGCTGAGTAATGTGAGTTTATATTAAATTCATGCATATTAAATTTAGTAACTTTAAATTCAACAACTCTTAGTTTCTCGGATGAACAATCACGGTACATGTCATCCCCGCCACTAAAGTCAGATTTTTAGGTATTTCATCCAGCGTAATTCTTACAGGCACGCGTTGCGACAACCTTACCCAGTTAAAACTCGGATTAACGTTTGCAAGTAACCTCACATCTGTAGGGTTGTCTCGGTCAGTAATGCCGCGTGCAAAGCTTTCTACGTGGCCCTTTAAGATTTGATTAGAGCTAATTAACCTGATTTCTGCAGGGTCTCCTACTTGCATCAATGCGAGTTTATGTTCCTCAAAATAGCCGTATACCCAGAATGAGTGTTGGTCTATTACTGCCAGTTTAGGCGCGCCTATCTGGGCAAAATCCCCAGGTCGTACTACTAAGTTAGATACCCAGCCATCAACAGGTGAACGCACAACCGTACGTGATAAATTCAATTTAGCTAGATCTAATTCAGCCAAAGCGGCCTCATATTCTGCTCTGGCGCTAGTGGCTATCAATGAGCTATCTTCACGATTTTCTTGCGAGATGACTTGGTCATCAATTTCAGCCCGTCGTTTAGCCTGGCCTAGTTTCATAGTGAGCTCTACTTTGCGCTGCTCAACCAAGGCTTTTGTTTGGGCAACGGCTGTTTTGTAATGCTCAGTATCCACAGTAAACAGCACATCACCACGATGCACAAATTGGTTATCTCGCACCGCAACTGAGGTGACTAAACCGTTTACATCAGGGGCGATATTGACGATATCAGCCCTCACTCTTCCGTCGCGTGTCCATGGCGAATCCATGTAGCGCACCCAAAGCATACGGCCAAGTATAATGGCAGCAATCACGAGTGTCAGCGTAATTGATAATCGAATCAGTTTTTTGCTAAGGTCGTTCATTTTTCATTCCTATCAGTAAATCCAAAGCCCGCTCAAGGCGAACATGCAACCAAATGCCGCTAATCTAAATAGTGCCGGATACCAAATAAAACGGTATAGATGATAGCGTGTAAGTAACCAGTCTATGATGAGTGAGCCGCAGCTTGCGGCTAAAAAGCCAAATAACAAAGTAGGTACCAGCGCATCTAGGAGTGCTATTTCACGTGGCATGGTTAACTTTTCTCCTTAGTGGTCAGAACAGAAGTAGCCAGAACAGATTCTTCATCCAATAATGCGCTATGAATAAAGTGCAGCATAGAAAGCGCTTGGCGTCTAAGCTGATGTGCTGTTTCAGGCATTGCAATGTCTGTAGAGATGTCTGAAGTGAGGTTGTCAGTGGCATTCTCGATGGCCTTCAAAGCTTTCATGCGTAGTGCTTCAGTTGGTGTTTCATGCAGCGCGGCAATAGCTTCAAGCCCCGTCAGCAAGAGCTCGGAAAAATATGGATGATTAATTTCACGTTTAAGCTCTCGTAGCGCAATCACGGCGTGGCCAATTTCAAGCGTGGATAACAGCCAGTCAATGACCAATCTATCTTGCTCTTGTGCGACACGCTGTGCGCTGCCAGCACGCTGTACCAAATCGAAAGCGGCATTTTCTAATTGGACGCGCTTCATCATTAATGGACTGCGGCATGCCGTGACAATTAATTTACGTAAAGTTGTCGCAATGCGACGTCTAGACCATGCACTGCTACTAATATCAATGAGGCCATACATCACACCAGAAACAAGTACTGCCAATAAATCCGCAATTGCATCGTTAATAAAAGTCACTGGGTTAGCGTTGTACGCACTATTAAAGCCAATGTGCATTAAAAATACGATAAAAATGCCGGAACCAACAACTGCAATTGAAGGCTTGGTTGTTAACCAACTAGCAAAGAGTATGGTTGGCGTCACCGCCAATGCCAGCATCAAAAAGCCCTGTGCTTGAGTGAGTAAATGAAAATTGCAAATATAGGCCAGAATAGTCCCGATAATTGCGCCTGTCATGAATTGCTTGATGGTTTGATTAGGCGAGGGGGAGGTCGCAAAAAGCGTGCTAGTAATCACACCAATAGTGATGGCTTCAATCCCAGAGCGCCAGTCAGTCAATAACCATAAAGCCGTCATAATGCCAAGCGTCAATGTACCTCGCACTCCAGCTAAAGCAACTGCCACTGGGTCAAAATGCATTTCTAGCTTAGGTGGCGCTACCATTTCCTCTGTAACTGACTTACGTTCGTTATAGTTTACAGATGAATAAGTAACAGCATACGCATGCAGCTCATCTGCAAGACGCTGTAATAATTCAGCCCCAGTTTCAAAATCCAGTGATTCGCGATCACTCATATCCTGAGGTAACTGCATCCTGTAAACAGTTAGATGTTGAGTAAAAGTGCTTTGAAAAATGGTCAGCTGTTTTGTGACAATCGCAGCCTCTTGCTCATTAGCTGCGCTTTTCCCATCAAGTGTAATCGCCTCACTTAACTGTCGATACATGCTGATTAATGCTGCACCTACCTCAGGGTGACCATTGTTTCGTTGACGGCGTAGTAGCTCTTCTAGTGAATGGAAAGTCGTTGCCACAGCCATGAACTCGTTATTCACTTCACTGATACGTAAGCGGTTGTGTTTGGCACCGTCATTTTCCATGATGGCAGAGGCGCGAAAAGACTCCAGACTATAAATATCGCCTATAAATCTTAATAACACTTGTTTTGAGCTTTTAGTAGAGGAGGTTGAGCTTTGTGCAGTCGTGCGCAACAAGTCAGAAAAGTCACTGAAACGCAGTCTTACCTTAGTTTGTATTGCATCCCAGATACGTTGCGGAAAAACTAAGTCGCTGACCATAGTGGCGCATATCAGTCCTATCAATATTTCTGAAATTCGAGTGACCGCAATATTAAATGTGAGCTCAGGGCTGATAGCTGCAGGTAAGCCGACAATACATAGTGTGTAACCTGCCAACACAAATCCATAAGACTGATGATTTCGGTAAACCATGGAGCCAGCAGTGCACAAACCTATCCACAACGCCATACTCAGCAGAAATAATATGCGTTCTTGAGCAAATAAAGCCACGAGAATGAGTGATACGACAATCCCAACCAACGTACCCAATAAGCGGTAATAGCTTTTTGCGAACACCATACCAGAGCGCGACTGCATGACAATTGCCACCGTCAGCATGGCCGTGCGTGGCTGATCTAGCTCGAATCTTAGCGATAACCACATCGCAAGTAAGCTGGCTAACAGTACTTTTAACAGATAGCCAAAAATAGGCGCATCTTCTTTTAACCAATCGCTTAATGCGGCTCTACTAGTAACAAGCAGTCTATTTCTTCTGCCTTTGATTAATTGCAATACGCTCATGGCAAGGGCATCGCTTTAGCTGTAGTTTCATCAACTGTGCCACCGCCAAGCGCCCGCATCAAGCCAGCATAAGCATCTAATCGAACGGCTTGTAATTGCGTGCGTATTTCTTGTTGATGAATGACTATGTTATTGGTATCAAGCACATGCTGATAATTGCTTAAGCCGCCGCTATAACTTACTTCGGCTAAATGATGCGCTTTTTTTGCAGAAGCCAATGCCATATCAACCTCTTGGATTTGCTTGCGATTAGACTGCATAATCACTAACTGATCTGAAACATCTTGCAGCGCTTTCACGAGAACAGTATTGTAATTTTCTACCGCAATATCATAGCTAGCAGTTTTAGCTGATAAGTTTCCGCGTCGTCTTCCTCCATCAAATATCGGCAATGAAATTGCAGGGCCGGCGCCAGCAATACCTGCTGCGGTGCTAAGCAGTTGACCAAAGCCGAGTGCCTGAAAGCCAATAAATCCCATCAAGTTAATATTCGGATAAAAAGCTTTTTTTGCCCCTTCAATATTTTCTTGCGCTGCTTCCACATGCAAACGATGCGCTAGCACATCTGGCCTACGGCCAACTAGATTAGCTTGCAAAGTGTCTGGCAGCCCTGCGCTGGCTTCCAGTGTCATGGTTGGGCGGGTGATGCTGTCACCAGCGCCAGGTCCTTGACCTGATAACGCCGCTAATTGATTGCGCAGCAGCTTAATGTGCTCGTCAATCGCTTCAATTTTTGCCCTTGTCAATGGTAGCGGAGTTTCTGCTTCAATAACCTCCATCTCGGTGCCAAGTCCAGCTTTCATACTACGTTGTTTAATGGCTATGCGCTGTTTAACTTCATCCAAGTACTCTTCAGCAAGGTCACGTAATTGGTATTCCATAGCTAATTGAACATAGCTTCTAGTCACAGCATTAACGAGTTCAAGTTTAACCTGCTGAACTTCTAACTTGCTTGCATTCGTTTCATTAACCGAGGCATTCCAAATGCTTTCCTGCCTACCCCATAAATCAAGGTCATAGGCGATTGAAGCTGTCATTTTATTGTCCCAATCCCAATTGCCGGCGGATGGCGGAGGAATAAACTGTAACTCGGTAAAACGTTGACGAACTGCAGAAGCGTCACCACCGATATTAGGTAGTGTTTCGGCGTGTATGCTATCTGCATAGGCTTGTACTAGATTTACGCGACTTTGTGCCATGCGTAATGTTGGACTATCGCTCACTGCTTTATCAATTAAAGCATCCAGCTGCTGATCGTGATATGCCTTCCACCAATCTACCTTGGGCCACTCAATATGTGAGGCGGACGCTATGGCCTGACCAGACTTTAATGTGACAGCTTGAGTACTTTTCGCTTTTGGATTGATACCAGACATGCTGACACAGCCCACCAATGAAATCATCCCAGCCGCTGCAGTGATATTGCGTGCGGTGTGAATGACAGTGCTTCTATTAAATTTGTGAAATTTAAACATTGATATTTATTTAGTACGGTTCCGAACAATATGGGTAAAAAAACTAACGAGCTATTTCATTACATCAAGACCAGACGCTAGAACGTTAACATTAACCAGCAAACTTGCTCTCTGGTCAGTGTTAAGGAGCGACATGAGTGCGCTGACTTTTTTATAGTAATCTGGCAAAACTATATCTAACTTTTGTTGGCCTGCATCAGTTAGTTTAATGAGAAGTTTTCTGCGATCAACATCGTCTGTAATTCTGGTGACTAAGCCTTCTCTGACCAATCCATCAATAAATCCTGTCATTGTGGCTTTGGTTACACCAGCTTTTTCAGCTAAATCTGTTGGTGTCGAAGTCAGATCATCTTGACGCATCAATAACACAAGTACCCACCAGCGCCCTTGTAGCAGTTCATGTTTAGCTAGTAGTTTATCTAGCGCAGTTGAAATATCAGAAGATGCTCTAAGCAAGTTTACAAAATCAGAAATAGCCGCGATGTCAGCGTCTGGGTAACGCTTCACAAACTTTTCCAAGCTTTTAGAGGTAGGTAATTCTTTGAGTAATAACATAGTACGGATAATGATAATATGGTTCCGTACTTTAATGCAAGCTCAAAATAATAAAAATAGTTATTTTTATTAATATATTGCTGTTTAGTTAGAGCGGTAAGTTTAAATAGAGGCGCGTATCAGCGTGATGGCTGCATTTTTAGCGCGGCTAGCAGCACCTGAACCTGGACTTAATCTTTCAACTAATGCAGCACCTTCAAACAGAATAGTGAGCTGCTGACCTAATGCTTCAGGATCTTTTGCACCAGCTGTTGCTGCAATCTTAGATAAATAGCCTTGTAACTCAACGGCTAAAACTGCTGAATACTGGTTGATTGGGTGATCAGGCTCTGGAAACTCTACAGCCGCAATATGAAATGGCAGACCATGAAACTCAGGCGTCATAATCCATTGCTCAACGAGCTCGCATAGTGAAATCAAAATCTCAAGTGAAGTCGCTTTTTTAGAGACAAGACTTGAGTTTAACCATTCATAGAACCTATCTGACTTTTCTCTAAGGTAAGAGGTAATCAGTAGATTTTTGCTAGGGAAGTGCTTATAAAGCGTGGCTTTTGCAATGCCCGCCTCAGCAATGATCGTGTCTACCCCAGAAGCCTGAATGCCTCGGGACTCAAATAAGCTGGTAGCAGTCGCTAGTATTTTATCGCGCATTTTCATAATCGTTCCTTATAACCTATTTCCAGTGGAAACTACCGGATGCATGAGCTCCTGTGGGTATAGGCAATTAACGTAACCTAAAGCAAGTCTTAGATTTTCTACATGTTGTACTTCAACAACCCCTTTATTCACAAACATTAAAAAGGCTTGTCTTTGCTCTGGCGGTAACATTGCCGCTTGTGGTAACTGGCAAGTACCACTTTTCATTTTGTTGTAAGCAAGTAATAGCGTGCTCATAGTGACTGGGTCAGTACCTCTTGCTACAACCTCAGTCGCAACAGCTTCTGTTGATAATATCTGTGAGGTGTCATCCATGCGATGCGTTTTAGAGATTGGCACTGTTGTTAAACTCAGGCAAATCAAGATAGCCACAGCAAGAAGGCCTAATGAAAATAAGCGTTTATTTTTTTGAGCGCTTAAAAAGCTTTGTATCGATTGATTGACCAATGCCCATGCTTTATCAGAGCCGGTCTGTGATTGAACCTGAATTGCACCTATCGTCAAAAAAAGTAGTTGGTCATAAATAGTTTCAGGGTATTTGACCGAGGCTTTGTTGATAGCCACTTGAATTAACTCTTTGAGCGCATTCACGTCATCAAGCGTTAAGTCTAGTGGTTGACCATAGCTATTTTTTTTAGAAATTCTTTCTAAATTCCATCGGCTAAGTTGGCTGGAAAGCCGCAATAGGTGGGCATTAGAGGTTCTTTTATACGAGGCTAAGTTCTTTAATAAGCCTAATGAACCTAGATAGCCTATGTTCAAAAGTCTCAGACTCTCAGTTTGAAAACTATGAGTTTGGTTCAATGTAAATTACCCCTAAAAATTTACTTGCATATTTCAGAACTCTTCAAGTAGACTGTAAATAAATGAACAGACCTGTCTGAATATTACATTAACAATGAATAAAAAGCAATCGCAAAAAGAGACCGCAAAAGCAACGCAAGAACAAACCAAACGTACCCTTTAAAAATTTATTTTACATAGGATTATATATGCATATAGCAACTCACGATATTCAGCTGGCCGACTGGCGCAGCCATGCTTTAAAGCTGGAAAAGGAAGTGCAGAAAGTGATAGTAGGGCAAGATAAAGCCATACGTTTGATGAATATTGCTATCTTTGCACGTGGTCATGTGTTACTGGAAGGTGGCGTTGGTGTCGGTAAAACGACATTGCTGCAATCGATTGCCAGATGTATCGGTGGCGCTTATGAGCGTATTGAAGGCACGGTAGACCTGATGCCAAATGACCTGATTTACCACACTTATCTGGGTGAAGATGGTCGACCAAAGATTGATGAAGGTCCGTTGTTACGTGCAGGTGAAAACCTATCCGTATTTTTCTTCAATGAAATCAATCGCGCACGTCCGCAAGTACACGCTTTGATGCTGCGTGTAATGGCTGAACGTCATATCAGTGCTTTCAAAAAAGAATATCGTCTGCCGCACATGGTGGTATTTGCAGATCGTAACCAAGTCGAAAAAAATGAAACCTTTGAGATTCCATCGGCGGCACGTGACCGCTTTATGATGGAAATACCGATTGATATTCCAGCCGATAGAGAACTGCGTAAAGCGCTGATGTTTGATGTGAAGTTTCAGCATGCGGAAAGTCTGACCAAACAAGTTGAGTCAAACGTCTTGCAATTTGACCAGTTGAATGCATTCTCAGATGTGCTGCAAAGCCATATCAAATCTAGTGATGTGTTGGAAGAATATGCCTTGGATTTATGGGAATCTACACAAAATCCAGAAAAATTTGGCATTAAGCTCGATAGCGTTGATGTGAATCGCTTAATACATACCGGCGCTAGTCCGCGCGGTATGGGGATGTTGCTCAAAGCTGCACGTGTTAATGCTTGGTTAATGAACCGCGACAGTTTATATCCTGAAGATATTCATGCAGTATTCCATGAGTTAATCGCGCACCGATTGGTATTCAACAGCATGTATGAAAATCGCAGAACGCAATTGGCGCGCGAACTGACCACGCAGATTTTAAGTACAGTTGCGGTGCCTTCACAAGCTAAATCAGTTCAAGCAAAAGCAGCATGATTCCAGCTTACGCTAAACCGTTTTATTATCAAATTCCTTGGAAGTCTAGCAGCATCCATTTTGGTGAACACCGAGGCACGCAGCGTGGTTTAGGTTTTGAATTCAAAGGTAATGTACCTTTGATTGATTATCCTGATGCTAGGCGGGTGGACTTGCGCCAAACGTTGCGCGACCCCTATGAACAGGTGCAGGTGAAGTTGTTTAATCAAGACAATACCACGCCAATTTTTGCCGTTTGTGATGTATCAAGCTCTATGCAGTTTAAAGGGCAGGGCCGAAAATTAGACTTAGCAAAAGAAATCGCGGCATCAATTGCCTATTCAGCCTTTGATAAAAGCGATGTGTTCAGCTTTATTGCTTACAACAATCATGTGATTGAAGACCTTACGCTCAGTTTAAGTCATCACGTGCATCAATCATTTGAAGTGATTGAGCAGCTTGGCGAATACAAAAAAATGCGCGTTGGTTCTGAAGGCATACTCGAAGTGCCAGAGTATTTGAGTCAGAACAGAGGTTTGGTATTTTGGATTTCAGACTTTCACATGCCAATACCTATGATTGAGCAGGCTTTAAATGCGATGTCTGCACACCAAGTGATTCCTATCGTACTTTGGGATGATCATGAATACAAAAAGCTACCCAAGTTTGGTTTTGGCAACATGATCGATCCTGAAACTGGTTTGAATAGAACCATTTTCTTTCGTGAAGCAATTCGAGCGCAATTTGAGGAAGTTTTTGCAGCAAGAAAACAAGCGCTGGAAGCTTTATTCACACGTTTTGACAGTCAGGCGATTTATATCAGTGGCAAGTACGACCCAGATGTGATGTCACATTATTTTGAACAGATGATGGCTTAAATGAAGAGAATGATGAAAAACTCAATAATGAAATCAATGATAGTTGTCAGCTTGTCGCTGTTTGCGTCACTGGCGTTTGGGCAGGCCACAGATGTCAAAATTCTAAACGCGATCAATCCGCCCACTAGCAATAACATACAAATGGGTGATGTGCTAAGCCGCAGCATAGAGGTTGAAGTGGACGCCGCCTATCAACTACCTAAAGCTTCATTGCCGATGAAAGGCGAAAGCAGGAATGGCATTGAGCTGCGCGATGTAAGTGTGCAGACATCTAAAGGCAGTAGCACAACTATTTATAAAATCACACTAAGTTATCAAGTGTTTGTAAGCGCGGCAAAGCCTGTAGTCATGCAGTTACCTGATGAACATCTGGCGCTTATAGGTGGTGCAAAAGCATTATCGATTGATATTCCAGCATGGAAATTTTGGTATACGCCACTGGTTGCAGAGGGTATTCCTAACGCAAAAGATAATATGCAGCCACAATCTAAGCCTGCACTGATTGATTTGAGTATGCATGACGCTCGGCTTTGGGCGGCGTTGACTTTACTAGTAATAGGTTTGCTTGGTCTGGTTTATGTGAATGCCGATAAACGCTGGTTGCCGTTTATGAATGGAGCCTTTGCCCAAGCGCATCGCAATATTAAAAAGCTAGGGCATGAGCAAGCCGCTAATAAGAATGCCTTGATGTATATGCACCAAGCATTTAATAAAATTTACGGTGCAAATCTCTTTGCAAACGAGCTAGAACACTTTTTATCGGCTAATCCAAAGTTCTTGAAAATGAAGCAGGAAATAGCCCAATTTTTTGAGCAGTCGAATGCGGCCTTATTTGCCAGTCGAGCAGCAAACGCTATTCAACTACAAGAGCTTAAAACACTCAGCAAGCGTTTAAGAGATTGTGAGCGGGGCGTTTAATGACTCTATTGCAACCATGGGCACTATTGCTGCTGCCACTTGTAGTCGCGCCGTTTGTGTTTAAAAGCCATCAAGGTCAAATGTATTCTTGGCTTGAAATTATGCCGAAAGACAGGGTTTCTGAAATCGCAAACCTCGTTGTAAAGACGATCACTTCACTAATTTTATTAAGTATTATCTTGGCTTTGGCTTCGCCTCAAGGAGCGAGTAGAAAAGAGCAAAAAGTAGGTAAAGGTGCGCAAACAGTTTTAGTGATTGACCGCAGTGTGAGTATGGATCATCCATTCGCAGGGCAAACTACCAGCGGCCGTGCGGCAGAAATTAAATCCGCAGCCGCACGAAGGTTGATTACAGATTTTATCGACTCGCGCCCAGATGACATGATGGGCGTTGTTGGTTTCACTAACTCTGCGCTATATGGCATGAAAATTACCACAAACCGCGATGCCATACACGCGGCCATTAATGCCGCGACAGGCTCTGCGCTGAATCAAACCAATATTGGCGCAGGTATAACTGAAGCAGTAAATTTATTTGATAACATCCAAAGCTCTGGCTCACGCGCAGTGATATTACTTTCAGATGGAGCGGGTAAGTTAAGTCCGCGCGTTAAGCTAAAAATCTCACAATACTTTATTGACAAGAAGTTGAATCTCTACTGGATTGTGTTGCGCGAGCCGGATGACATCAGCATTTTTACTAAAGAGACCTACAGCGAGGACAAAGTACCTGATTCCATTGTGCTGGATCAATATTTTAAATCACTCAAAATCAAATATAAAGCGTTTGAGGCGGATAACCCAACGGCTCTGCAGTCAGCCCTGCAATACATCGACTCGAAAGAAAAAAATATGATTCAGTATACGGTGAGTATTCCTGGGCATGATTACTCGAATAACCTCATCGTGCTTGCGTTGATGTTAAGCCTATTGATATTCGTCATCAAAAATCTAAAGGTACACTCATGGTAAAACATATCAAAAATAGCAATGTGATATTTGGGACATTTCTCGCTATTGGCTTAATAGGTGCGGGTTATGAAGCTTATCAAATCCATCACATCACAAAGGTGAATCAGACGGTTGCAGCGGGGCAATTGGTGACTGATGATGCTTATCCATATTTGCAAAAATTCACCGCAGCTTATGACCAAGGCAATAAAAAAGACTATAAACACGCCGTACAGACCTACGGGCAACTTTTAGAGACGCAACCATCGCTACATGATCAGGCGAAGATCCAATACAACATCGGCAACAACCTGTTTGTATTTGGCTTGATTCGAAGAATTAATGATGATGGCACGCTACAAGATGAAGCGCGCTACGCCTACACGCAAGCAAAAATGGCTTATGAGCAGTCGTTGAGAATTGAGCCGCAAGACCGTGCAGCGAAATTTAATCTAAGCCTGTTGCATTCTGTGATGGCGAACAATATGAAGCCCGCGCCTAAAGACCAATCCACCATGGAACTGAGCAATTTGCCGATAGGTTTGCCATGAAAAAAATACTACCATTTTTGAAAGACAACCATGAAACACTGCTCTATGTGGCAGCGTTTGGTTTGCTGTTGTTAGCGCTTTTTAAGCCAGATATTCAACTAAAGCAAGAAGTGCATAATTACTTGTTGGTCGCTGACGTATCACAAAGCATGAATGCAGAAGATGAAAAATTGAATAATCAGCCAGTTAGCCGATTAGCCTACACGCGGCAACTCATGAAGAAAGTTGTGCAAACCTCGCCTTGCGGCACTTACTTTAGCGTAGGAATTTTCGCCTCAGATAATGTTGCCTTGCTGATTACACCGCTAGAAGTATGCACCAATCTAGATGTGATTACAGATTCGATCGATCACTTGGAATGGCGCATGGCTTGGAAAGGTAATAGTCGTTTAAGTTTTGGCGTACGTGCTGCGGCCAATACTTTCGACTCATTAAATGTGCCAGCGCAAATGCTATTCTTTACGGATGGTGATGAAGCGCCAAGAGTCAATGTCACCATCAAGCAAGATCTGAGCGGTATTCAAATTGGCAAAAACTTTGTATTCGTCGGGGTTGGCGGCAATACTAAAGTTGGCGTACCAAGATTCAACTCTGCAAATAAACGTGTTGGCTACTGGCCGATTAGCGACAATAATAATGCAGGGGCGGTAGGTGTGACTTATTCTGATCCTAGCCAAGATGAGCCGGATCCTTCTGTGGCCTCAGCTGAATATGACCGCTTTTTATCACAGCTAGAAGAGGAGTATTTAATCTCGCTCGCAGGAGAAATTAAGGCTAAATATATCAAAGGCCAAGACAATTCAGCTTTTTATGATTTTGTACAAAAACAAAAACCAGCAGCGAGTTTTGTGACATCTTACTCTATGCGATGGGTTTACTTACTTTTGGCTATTCTGTTAATTCTTTCAACATTTATACCGAATATTCTAGCTAGATCAACATTGGGAGCACGGTTTAATTTTTAACTCTAATGATGAGTAATATTAAATAATGACTCCTCATAAAATCCTTTATCAATAGTTATGGCGAAGCCGCGCATCATCTAGACAAACTTAAGTGGTGGCAGCGTCAGGTATCGGCTGAGCGCGCTTCTGGATTCCCTGCTGAATAAACCATGTCAAGATAGCAGTCACAATTGTCGTTCCGACGACGATATAACCGACCCAAGGGAAATGCTGCAATTTTCCGTCTGCTCCGATCGCGACAATGTGACCAGCTAGGATTGAGGCAAAGCCACCCGCAAACTGTTGAATAGAGGCACTGACCGCGTTGAATGAGCCGCGCTTAGTTGTTTCCGGAACTGACGTTACTAATGCCTGAAATGGAATCATCCGAGAGAATATGCCTATAAACATTAAGACGTTGACGATGATGACCGTAGTGAATGGAACTGTTCCTAAATGGGTGTAGATCATCACCATGATCATGGTGACAATACTGCCGGCCATAAACACTGGAATTTTGCCAAACTTATCGGCTACCTTGCCGACTAACGGCCCCACAAATATAGTACATAAGCCAGTAATCAAATAGATTGTCGGCAAGTGCTCAATACTGACACCTAAGTTATTGACCGTGAATACGCTGCTGAAAGGCATGAGCATAAATCCACCAGTCGTTAACAACGCAGTCGTAGCAAAAGCAGTTAGATGGCGAGGGTCAGAAAGCGTATTGAGCAAGTGTGTAAATGCGCTGTGTTCCTGAGGCGCTTTGAGGTGCCCTACAACTGGTTGCATGCGCCACACAATAATGATGCCTCCAATGGCACCGAATGCTGCCATGGCTAAAAAAGGCGCGTGCCAAGTCCAACGGTTCGATAAGTAAAGCCCTACAGGCAATCCTAATACTTGGCTTGCAGCAAAAGCTGTTTGAATGACGCCCATCACGCGCCCACGCAATTGCGGTGCGAAGAGATCGGTTGCAATCGCAAGAACGACTGAGCCAATAACGCCTCCGAAGATTCCGGTGACGATGCGCGCCAGTAGTAACATTGGAAATGTTTGGGCTAAGCCACACCATACGGTGGCGGCAACAAAGCCAGTGTAAAAGACGAGCAATATTTTCTTACGGTCATAGCGGTCGGCAAATCCCGCCATCAATAGCCCGCTGATACCTGCGCTAAATGCATAGGCCGAAACAATCAGGCCAAACTGGCGTGGACTAATTTCCATCGCAGGCATAATCAACGCACCGAGCGGTGACATAATCATAAAATCAAGAATGACGGAGAACTGTAAAAACGCTAACAGCCCCATGACAAAGATTTGATAGCGAGTAAATTCGGGTTTTTGTTGTATGTCTGCGTGAGTCATAGGATTGATCGTCGATTCGTCAATTATTGTTGGTTAAACGTAGGTTATTTGTGGGATACAGTCGCTAATAGGCATTTGCCATCGCCCACATTACCAATCACACGGTGAAGCAAAGCGACCAGTTGCTCGATCTCACTCTCATCAAATCCCACTAATGCCTCTTGATTGCCTTGAGTTAGAATGGCTCGAACAGGTGAGAATAAGCTAATAGCTTTATCAGTCAGTGAAATAAGGCTGCTTCTTCCATCATTAGGGTCGGCCTCCCTGCGAATAAGACCGTCGCGCTCCATGCGGGTAAGAAGCTGGGCCATGCTGGGCTGTTCGACGTTGGCTAATAGTGCCAACTCTTTTTGTGTAAGCTTTGCACCATCCTTTAAAGCTACAAGCACGGGGAACTGGCTAGTGCTGATGCCAATATCTCGTAACTTTGTATCGGCTCTACGCGCAAGCGCTCTTGCCGCATGAGAGATGAGTATTGAGGGCATCGTTTTCGGTTGCCAATTTTCTGATGACTCTGACATTTATTGACCATCCTGTTTAATCGTAGATATATTATATAGGCTCCTATGCATATTGTATAGGAGCCTATATATAATTAATGGAAAATATTTCTACATAACATTTCGGCGCTATTTAAACGGTGCAATTCTCATTTCGCAGCACTATGTTGGTGCAGGCAACTATGAAATACAAGATTTTCAATTTTGTGATGAGTTATTAACTATATGATTTACAAGGAAAGTAATTTTTATCAATAGCTGGCATGCTGATTGCTTATAGGTAATCAGCGAGAAAGCGGTGAGTGTTTACTAACCGCTGAAGTTTCAAAAAGATGACTAGGGTTCCGGCTTTTATTTTATAAGAGTGTCTGGTCCGAGAGTTGTCGGCCAATCAACATGTGGCTACACGGAGGGATAAAAGCCCGGGAGGAAGCGTTTATATAAATGCCGCCTTCTCGACTTTTTACCAACCTAGGAGCCAGCCATGCAAACTACAAGTTTTATCAAACGTTTTTCTGCACGTACTGTATTAACTGCCACTGCATTTACCGCATCTTTACTATTCACAAATTTATCTAACGCTGCTGCCCCTCTAAAGGTCGGTTACAGCGACTGGCCAGGTTGGGTCGCATGGCAAGTGGCGATTGATAAGGGCTGGTTTAAAGAAGCAGGTGTAGACGTTCAGTTTGAGTGGTTTGATTACGTTGCCTCTATGGACGCTTTTGCTGCAGGAAAAATTGATGGTGTCACTGTCACCAATGGCGATGCGCTTGTTACTGGGTCAGGTGGTGCTAAAAATGTCATGATTCTTTTGACTGATTACTCTAACGGCAACGACATGATTGTGGCTAAGCAGGGCATTAAAAGTCTGAAGGACTTAAAAGGCAAAAAAATCGGTTTGGAAACTGGTTTTGTTGAACATCTATTACTGCTGAATGGTTTAGAAAAAATTGGCATGAAAGAGTCTGATGTCACTATCGTCAACACTAAAACCAACGAAACCCCACAAGCATTAGCTTCAGGCGATTTGTCTGCTATTGGCGCATGGCAACCAAATTCTGGTGAAGCTATGAGCCGCGTTCCTGGCGCTAAACCAATCTACACTTCTGCTGATGAACCCGGTCTTATCTATGATGTATTAACGGTTAGCCCAACAAGCTTGTCTAGCCGCAAAGCTGACTGGAAAAAAGTGATTAAAGTGTGGGACAAAGTTGTGATGTACATCAATGACCCTAAAACTCAGCCAGATGCAGTGAAAATCATGGCAGCTCGCGTTGGTATTAAACCAGAAGCTTATTTACCATTATTGAAAGGCACTAAGTTGCTCAGCCTAGAAGAAGGTAAAAAAGTATTTGTTAAAGCACCTGGCTTTAAATCTCTATACGGCTCTTCAAAAATCTCAGATGACTTCAATGTGAAATACGGCGTATACAAAAAGCCTATGGATATACAAAAAGCGATAGATCCTTCATTGCTAGCTAAATAGTCTGACTGTTTAGTTTTTGAATATCGATTTACTAAAGTTAAATAGATTGGTTGCAGAATGAGTCTAGAGTCTTGGTTTGCTGTGCGTAGGGAGTTGTCGCCGCGTAGGCAAAAGTTATTGGGTTTAGGCTCGTTTCTGTTGCCTTTGCTAATTTGGTGTGTAGTGAGTTATGTGCCGTTTGTATGGCATCCGATGGTGCTAGTGAATAAGCCAGGGGATGTCGATTACTTTCAGGTAGACATGCTGGTGGACAAGGCATCATTTAAGGAAGAGTCCGCCAATATGCAGGCTGCTGGTAAGGTGATTCCTGAAGGCAAACCAGCTAACCCAATTTATTTACCTGCACCACATGAAGTTGCAAAAGCATTGTATACAGGGTTTACCACAGCGCCGGAGCAGCGTGATGGTAAATGGCTACATGAAAGTCTTTGGCACAGCATTCAGGTTATATTTTGGGGGTTCTTTATCTCATCATTGATCGGAGTTCCAATCGGAATTTTATGTGGAACTTACAGTGCGGTTTCTAGGCTAAATGAGCCGTTCATAGAGTTTTTCAGATATTTGCCTGCACCTGCATTCGGTGCGTTAGCGGTCGCTATTTTGGGAATTTATGACGGTCCGAAAATAGCCATTATCGTGATTGGTACTTTGTTTCAGCAAATTCTGATTATCGCAAATACCACACGTAAGCTGGATTACTCACTGTTAGAAGCCGCGCTAACGCTAGGCACTAGTAAATTTAAACTCATGATGCACGTGATTATCCCTGGTATTTTGCCAGAGTTATATCGTGATCAACGCATCCTATTAGGCTGGGCTTGGACTTATCTGATAGTAGCAGAGTTAATAGGTACGTCATCAGGCATCACATGGTTTATCACCCAGCAAGCACGTTATCAGCATTTTGATAATGTTTATGCCGCCATCATCATCATAGGTGTGATTGGTCTAGGTGGTGATTTAATTCTAGCTTGGCTAGGTAAGCACTTGTTCCCATGGGACAGGCCTGCGAATAAAGAGTAAGGGCGTATATGGACATGAACACTAATCTTCCAAGTTATTTAGATCAATCTGAAGCCGTTAAAAATCGCTTTGATAGACTCAAACAGCGCGAAGTGATTTTAGAGGTGAAGCAGTTAGGTAAAGTGTACAAGACTGCAAAAGGTGAGGTCACCGCACTTAAAAACATTAATTTTAAAACGCATAGACGGGAATTTGTTTGCGTGATTGGTCCATCAGGTTGTGGTAAATCAACGTTAATTCGCATTTTAGCCGGTTTGGAACCACACACTTCTGGTGATGTTTTACTTGATGGAAAACCAGTGACAGGGCCAGGACGTGACCGGGGAATGGTATTCCAAGGCTACACTTTATTTCCATGGTTAAGTGTTAGAAAAAACGTGATGTTCGGCTTGGAAATGAACAATGCCAGCGCCGATGAAGCCGGAAAAGAGGCAGATATGTGGCTGGAGTTAGTTGGCTTAGAGAAATTCGCAAATGCATACCCGCATGAGCTTTCTGGAGGCATGAAGCAGCGCGTTGCCATCGCGCGTGCCCTAGTCAATCAACCACGTATTTTGTTAATGGATGAGCCTTTTGGTGCCTTAGATGCGCAATCTCGCGCCAAGATGCAAACACATTTGCTTGAAATTTGGCGCAACGTCGATGTGACTATTTTGTTCATCACTCATGATTTAGATGAAGCTATTTTTCTGGCGGATAGAATTCTGGTTCTAAAAGCACACCCAGGCGAAGTGCAAGAGTTGATTGAAGTACCTGTGCCAAGACCACGCAGTGTTAGAGATTTTACAAGTCCAGAGTTTTTAGCTACCAAGGCGCGGCTGGAAGCACTTATCCATCCACCCAAAACGCTGGCTGAAAAGGACGCTGAAGATGAAGCCATTACTCAGCGCATGATTCGTTTTGTAAACATTGAAGATAATGTGGAGTGATAGATAACATGTTTTGGTCTGAACTCACATGGGCAGAATTGCCCGAAAAAATTGCAGAAGCGAATCAAGCTGCCATTTTGCCGATTGGTGCTACTGAGCAGCATGGGCCGCACATGGGCTGTGGTATGGACTATGTATTAGCGGATATTTTATGTAGTGCCGTATCAACATTGACCAATGTGCCAATGTTACCAACTATGCCTTATGGCTGCTCTATTGGGCATAGCCAACGCTGGCCGGGTACTTTGGCAATTCAGCCAATCACCTTGATCAATATGATGAAGGATATTGGCGACTGGGCTTATCACAGCGGTATTCGTCGCTTGTTTATTGTGAATACTCATGTCACCAATGCTGCGCCGTTACGCTGTGCTTTAGAAATGCTACGCGCAGAGCACGATGACATGATGGTTACAGTGATTAATTCCGCCCATATCAGCGAGCGAGTGAGACAGTTTCATCATGCGGATGGCGACGACTGGCACGCAAATGATGCGGAAACATCGCTGATGCTTGCCACAGCGCCTCATATGGTACGTACTGAGTTATTAAATCTTGCTGATGACCCGGATCGTACAGAAGGCTTAGTTTTCTCTCACCCCGTCAACCGCACTAGTACTAATGGTGTCACTGGCATGCCCAGTATTTCGACTGCTGAAAAAGGTCAGGAGTGGTTTCAATGGATGGTAGAAGACCTGAGTAGATTAATTCAACAAGGTTTAAAAGAAACACCCCCTTTAGCAAATTCTTATTTTTCCAATCATGCGCATTAGAAAGAATTATTTATGAAATCAGCAAAAGAAGTTTCAGCAATACAGCAAAAACTACAAGACCAAGGTGTTAAATATTGCATCGGTGCTTATGTCGATATTCACGGTATTCCTAAAGCTAAAGTAGTACCTATAGATCATTTACCACAAATGGCGGCTGGATCAGAACGTTACACAGGTTATGCTCTTGATGGCTTGGGGCAAGCACCGAGCGATGATGAATTGAATTCCGTGCCAGATCTAGACCATATCATTCAACTACCTTGGGAGCCTAAAGTTGCATGGATGCCAGCGGATAATCACTTTCAAGGTAAACCTTATGCATTAAATACTCGCGTAGCACTTAAGAATGTTTTAGCACAAGCGGCTGAAATGGGTTTCGGTATGAACCTTGGCATTGAGTGCGAAATTTATTTATTGAAACAAAACGCAGATGGCAGCTTAAGTGTACCTAACCCAGACGATAAGCTTGAGAAGGCTTGCTATGACGTGCGCGGATTTATGGATAACTTTGCTTGGCTAGATAAAATGGCTACCGCAATCAATGGTTTGGGCTGGGATTTATATTCATTTGACCATGAAGATGCCAATAGTCAGTTTGAGTTCGACTTCAATTACAGCGATGCATTGACCATGTGCGACCGGTTGATTTTCTTTAGATACATGGCAAAGCATTATGCTAAAGAAGATGGGCTGGTAGCCACCATGATGCCTAAGCCATTTGCCGATAAAACTGGCACAGGGGCACATTTCAATATGTCACTTTATGATTTAACAACAGGCAAAAACCTGTTTGCTTGTGATCCAAAAGATGACCCGCGCGGACTTGGTTTAACAACGTTGGGTTATCAGTTTATTGCCGGCATTTTAAAACACGGCCCCGCGTTATGTGCTGCATTTGCACCTACGGTTAACAGTTATAAACGATTGGTTCGCCGTGGTGCAATGAGCTACTTTAGCTGGGCACCTGTGTTTAACTCATATGGCTCAAATAACCGGACTAACTCTGTACGCGTGCCTATGGGCGGCGGGCGTTGTGAATCGCGCAATGCCGATGGTGCGGTGAATCCTTATCTTGCTGCAACATTGGCTTTGGCCGCTGGTTTGGAAGGCATACGTGAAGGCTTAGACCCAGGTAAACCGAATGAAGATAACCTCTACGATATGAATGAAGAACAGCGCCAAGCGCGTGGAATTGGTTTTTTACCACAAACGCTAATAGAGGCAGTCGCAGCGTTTGCAGCAGACCCATTAGTTGAAAAAACATTAGGTAAAGAGCTGCGTGATGAATTCATAAAGTATAAAACTGAAGAATGGGAAACCTACCATTTGACTGTCAGCCAATGGGAAATTGAACGCTACAGCTATATGTTCTAAGCAGTATTTTGTTATTTATAAATAAGACTAAGTTGAAAAAAATGAGCACATTTAATCCAAAAGACATCCTGTGGGAAGAAACCGTTCCAGGTGGTAATCACTGGTCTGGGCTTATGCGTAGAGGTTCCGCATTGCGTTTTACTGACTTGCAAGGTGGGGCGAATGTTTCATTGCTGCTTTATAACTTTGAAGAAAAGCTAGAGCGCTACAACATGCCTGATAGTTTAAAAGCGCAACATACGGCTTTTTTAACCACAGGCAATGTGTGCTATTCAGACATGGGACGTGTGATGTGCTCATTTATTCATGACACTGTAGGCTGGCACGACACCATGTGCGGCATTTCAGATGCCAAACTCATTGAACAAAAGTATGGCGTTGCCAATTATCAAACACATCGCAATGACATGTATCGCAGCGCAAAAGATGGCTTGTTAATCGAGCTTGCCAAGCATGGTTTAGGTCAACGTGATTTGGTCGCCAATGTGAATTTATTCAGCAAAGTGAGTGCTAACAATACTGGTGGTTTGGTGTTCAATGCAGGCAATAGCAAAGCAGGCGATGTAGTCGATTTGCGCTTTGATATGAACGTATTAGTGGTGCTATCAACTTCGCCACATCCTTTAGATACTGCAGCGACTTACAAACCATCGGACGTGTTATTAACTGCATGGCATGCGGGAAATGCGAAAGAAGATGATGTTTGTCGCAACAAGTGCGAACAAAATCAGCGCGGCTTTATCAACACTGAACGCTTTTACGCTCATTAGGATTTGATATGTTAACTGAAAGCAAATTTCTGCCACAAGATGCTGTGCTTAGTGAAACCTGTAATGCAGGTGATCCATGGACTGGCATAGTCAAAAAAGGTCAAACTTTCCGCATTTTAGATTTAGAGGGCAACCAAGCGGTTGATACGCTGTTTTACAACGCGGATGATGCAACCGAGCGTTACAGCGCGGTTGATACCATTCAGCGCCAAGGCCAAATTTACCTTACCACAGGCTCGGTGCTGTATTCCACTGAAGGCAACCCGATGCTGACGATTACAGCTGACACTTGCGGTCGCCACGACACCATAGGCGGCGCCTGTTCTGCTGAAAGCAATACCACGCGTTATGCACTATCAAAACGTCCTATGCACAGTTGCCGAGATAGTTTTATGCATGCCATTACCCATTCGGCTTGTGTGATTGAGCGCAATATCACTAAACGTGACATCACAGCCAACATCAACTTTTTTATGAATGTGCCTGTCACGTCTGATGGTGGTTTAAGTTTTGCCGATGGCATTTCAGCGCCAGGTAAATATGTAGAAATGCGTGCTGAGATGGACGTGTTAGTGCTTATCTCAAATTGCCCTCAATTGAATAACCCATGTAATGCCTACAACCCAACACCCATTCAATTGTTGGTTTGGAATTAGCTTAACCAATAAGACAACCGTAGCTGGACGACCTGATACGGATTGAAAAAGCGAGACGGCTCGCAACGCAGTGAGAATAACAATATGTTTAAAAAAGTCCTAATTGCCAATCGCGGAGAGATTGCTTGCCGTGTGATTCGCACACTCAAGAAAATGGGCATTCAATCAGTCGCGGTTTATTCGCAACCAGACTCAGGTGCTCGCCATGTGTTGGATGCAAATGAAGCTATCTGTATTGGCCCAGCACCAGCCGCTGAAAGCTACCTGAATGCTGAGAAAATTCTGCAAGTTGCTATAGAAACTGGCGCGGAAGCAATCCATCCTGGTTATGGATTTCTTTCAGAGAACGCAGATTTTGCTGAGAAGTGCGAAGCGAAAGGCATTGCTTTTATAGGCCCAACGCCTAAGCAAATGCGCGACTTTGGCTTGAAGCATACCGCACGCGAACTAGCAGAAAAAAATGGCGTACCTTTATTACCGGGCACAGGTTTATTAGCCAGTGTCGAAGAGGCACATCTTAACGCAGAAAAAATCGGTTATCCAGTCATGCTAAAAAGCACTGCTGGCGGCGGCGGTATTGGCATGCAACTTATCTGGAGCGCAGATGAACTCAATGCTGCCTTTGAGTCTGTTCAACGGTTATCCCGTGCGAACTTTAAGAGTACAGGAATTTATTTAGAAAAATACGTGCAGGCAGCGCGCCATATCGAAGTGCAGATTTTTGGTGATGGCCTTGGTAAGGTCATTGCCCTTGGTGAGCGCGATTGCTCTGTGCAACGTCGTAATCAAAAAGTGATTGAAGAAACCCCTGCGCCGCATATTTCTGATGAAGTTAGAAAGTCATTATCGGACACTGCAGTTAAATTAGGCTGTGCATTAAATTATCGTTCGGCAGGTACGGTTGAGTTTGTTTACGACAACGACTCAGGGCAGTTCTACTTTTTAGAAGTGAATACTCGTTTGCAAGTAGAGCATGGTGTCACTGAGTTGGTCACTGGCGTAGATTTAGTTGAGTGGATGATACGTATCGCTGCAGGTGAAACAAATGCGCTTGATGCATACTCGCACGATCCCTCTGGGCACGCTATTCAAGTGCGTTTATATGCTGAAGACCCCAATAAAAACTTTCAGCCCTCAAGTGGTGTGTTGACGGAGGTTAAGTTTTCATCGGCAGCACGTAATGATACTTGGGTGGAAACTGGTAGTGATGTCTCACCATTCTATGACCCGCTGATCGCCAAAGTCTTAGTCCACGCTTCAGACCGTGATAGTGCTGTGGAAAAAATGCGTACGGCTTTAGCTGAAACCTCTATATACGGCATCGAAACTAATTTGGAGTATCTACGCCAAGTATTGATGGATAGCGTATTCCCAGCGGGCAAACAAATTACACGTTATTTGAATAGCTTTACCTATAAGCCACACACTATAGACGTGCAAGATGGTGGTGTGATGACGACCATTCAGGATTACCCAGGCCGAACTGGCTACTGGGCTGTTGGTGTGCCGCCTTCTGGGCCTATGGACCATCTAGCCTTTAGGTTTGCGAATAAGTTAGTAAGCAATGCGGAAGGAGTTGCTGCATTAGAAGTGACATTGATTGGCCCAAAACTGAAATTTAATACCGATGCTGTGATTGCCATTACTGGTGCGCCT
The DNA here is from genome assembly GCF_000093025.1 of Methylotenera versatilis 301. GTDB lineage: Bacteria > Pseudomonadota > Gammaproteobacteria > Burkholderiales > Methylophilaceae > Methylotenera > Methylotenera versatilis. Next base: position 2,453,122 of record NC_014207.1, on the reverse strand, counting down.
ATTGATGCTACTTTGGATGGTGAAACCATTTTGATGTGGCAATCGCATCTGATTAAAGCAGGGAGCATTTTAAAGCTAGGCAAAGTGCTTGATGCAGGTTGCCGCACCTATTTGGCGGTTCAAGGTGGTTTTGATGTGCCTGATTATTTGGGCAGTAAATCTACATTTACGTTAGGTCAATTCGGCGGGCATGGCGGTAGAACCTTGCGTGTTGGCGATGTGCTGCATATTCCACAACTAGCAACTGAATATGTTGCGAAAGTTTTACCGCAAGCATCACAGCCAAACTACAGCAATTATTGGGAAATCGGCGTGTTATATGGCCCGCATGGTGCACCAGATTTTTTCACTGATGATGACATCAGCATGTTCTTCTCTACTGATTGGGAAGTGCATTACAACTCCAATACAACAGGTATCCGCCTAATCGGTCCCAAGCCACAATGGGCACGTAAAGATGGTGGCGAGGCTGGTTTGCACCCATCTAATATCCACGACAATGCTTATGCCATTGGTGCGGTGGATTTCACTGGCGATATGCCTGTAATTTTAGGGCCAGATGGCCCGAGTTTAGGTGGCTTCGTGTGCCCTGCAACCATCATTCAAGCTGAGCTATGGAAAATGGGGCAGCTTAAAGCTGGTGATAAAGTGCGCTTTATCAAAGTGACCCAAGAAGATGCAGCACGCTATGAGTTAGCGCAAAATGCTGTTATTTCAAATACAGGAATTACGAACCTTGCGGGAGAACCAGCAAAGTTGGTCGCCAACGCAACAACCCAACATAGCCCGATTTTGGCTGAAATTGCCGAAACTGTGAATCAAATTAAAGTCGTGTACAGACAGTCTGGCGATAAATATCTTTTGATCGAATACGGCGAGTTAGTATTGGATTTGAATTTAAGGTTCCGCGTACATGCACTCATGCAGTGGCTTGAGCGCCAAGCAATAAAAGGTGTCATCGACCTCACGCCGGGTATACGCTCGCTGCAAGTACATTTTGAAAGCTTGGTATTACCAGTCAAGCAGCTTATTCAGATTCTGCAAAAAGGCGAATCTGAATTGCCTAGTGTTGATGAGATGGAAGTGCCCACACGCATCGTGCATTTACCTCTCTCCTGGGATGATGTCGCCACGCAATTAGCGATTGAGAAGTATATGCAATCGGTGCGCAAAGATGCCCCTTGGTGCGAAATGGTGGATGGGCATGCTAGCAATATTGAGTTTATTCGCCGCATTAATGGCTTAGATTCTATTCAGCAAGTGAAAGATATTGTCTTTAATGCCAGCTACTTAACATTAGGCTTAGGTGATGTTTATTTAGGTGCGCCAGTCGCAACGCCAGTGGATCCGCGTCACCGTTTGGTGACCACAAAATACAATCCAGCACGTACTTGGACGCCTGAAAATGCAGTGGGTATTGGTGGTGCTTATATGTGCGTTTACGGCATGGAGGGCCCAGGTGGCTACCAGTTTGTGGGTCGAACCATACAAATGTGGAACAGGTGGGCTTGCTCTAATGGAACGAGCCGGACCAAAGACTTTGTCGATGGCAAACCTTGGCTGTTACGCTTCTTTGACCAAATTCGCTTTTATCCAGTAGCAGCCGATGAGCTTTTGCAAATGCGCGAGGATTTTCTGCATGGCAAGTTCAAACTGAAAATTGAAGAGCAAACGTTCCGTCTAAAAGACTACAACCAGTTTTTAAGTAATGAAGCTGAAACTATTAATGCATTTAAAGCTAAGCAGCAAAACGCTTTTGATGCAGAACGCGAGCGTTGGATTGCTAGTGGACAGGCTAATTACAGTAATGAAACTGAGACTGCAAGCGCATTAGAAATATTAGACATTCCAGCAGGCAGTCGCGCTATTGCCTCGCATGTCGCGGGAAACTTATGGCAAGTTAAGTTAAAAGATGGCGACATAGTGCAAGAGGGCGATGAAGTAGCGATTGTCGAATCTATGAAAATGGAAATCGCTGTCATGGCAACGGTTGCAGGCAAGGTGACTAAAGTTCTATGCACTGAAGGCATGTCAGTTTCTGCAGGTCAAAATTTAATCGTGATTGAAGAGGAATAAAAATCAAATGAATTTACAAATCTCACATTTACGAAAATTGTATCTTTCAGGCGCGCTAAAGCCAACCGATTTGCTGAGGCAACTGGATGCGGAAATTGGTAAAGAAGATAGCCGAAATATTTGGATCAGACGTTTAACGCTTGATGAAATGATGGCTTACGTCAAGCGCTTGGAAAGCAAAAGCATTGCTGACTTACCTTTGTACGGCGTGCCATTTGCAATTAAAGACAATATCGATTTGGCTGGTATTCCCACTACTGCAGCTTGTCCAGAGTATGCCTATATTCCAACGGTGAGCGCCACTGTTGTTCAAAAGCTGATTGATGCAGGTGCGATTCCCATCGGCAAAACTAACTTAGATCAGTTTGCCACGGGGTTAGTTGGCACACGCTCACCTTATGGCGCCTGTCAAAATAGCTTTAATCCTGACTATATTTCAGGTGGCTCAAGCGCAGGTTCGGCTGTTTCAGTAGCACTTGGTATGGCTAGTTTTAGTTTAGGTACAGATACAGCAGGCTCTGGTCGTGTGCCAGCATCATTTAATAATTTGGTTGGGCATAAACCTAGTTGTGGCTTGTTGAGCACCAGCGGAGTTGTTCCAGCCTGTCGAACTCTAGATTGCGTATCCATCTTTGCATTAACTGCTGAAGATGCAGCTCAAGTGCTAGAAAGCGCTCAGGGCTTTGATGAAGAAGATGCTTATTCGCGTAAAGCTGTTGCAGAAGTGCTTACGATTGCAGAAAAAGGATTTACTTTTGGTGTGCCAAAGCAAGATCAGCTCGCTTTCTTTAATAACAATGAAACACCTGAGCTCTTTAAGCAAGCGATTGAACAACTTAAAGCACTTGGCGGAAAAGCTGTAGAGATTGATTTTGAGCCATTTTTAGAAACGGCGCGTTTGCTGTATGAAGGGCCTTGGGTGGCTGAACGCTATGCAGCAATACGTGAATTTTTTGAAGCGAAACCTGAGGCTATATTTCCCGTCACCAAACAGATCATAGGCGGTGCCACTAAGTTTAGTGCGGCAGATACTTATCTTTCACAATACAAACTTAAAGCCTTGCAACGCAAAGCGGAAGCGGTTTGGAACGATATTGATGTCATGGTGACACCAACTGCCGGCACGATTTACACCATTGATGAAGTGAACGCTGACCCAATAAGATGTAACTCTAATTTGGGTTACTACACCAATTTTATGAATCTGCTAGATTTGTCGGCAACGGCCGTACCGACCGGATTTCAACAGGACGGTATGCCTTTTGGCATAACAGTTTGTGCACCAGCATTTAAGGATATGCAATTACTGACCTTAGCTGCGAAAGTACAAAAACACTCCGCAAAAACATTAGGCGCAACTGGCTTGCCGTTCGTCAAGTAACCCCAATTAATCATTAGAATAGAAACGAGCATATATGACCAATAATGAAAAATTTATTCAAGTGGCAGTCTGTGGCGCGCATATGACAGGTTTGCCGCTCAATGCACAACTAACAAGCTTGGGCGGTACTTTCCTCGAAGAAACCACCACTGCACCAGACTACAAGTTATATCAATTAAACGGATTCACACCCGCACGTCCAGGTCTGTTACGTGTTGTCGATGGCGGTGCCGCAATAGCGCTAGAGGTATGGCAGTTGCCAATTGAAAATTATGGCACCTTTGTATCTGGTGTGCCTGCCCCGCTAGGTTTCGGTACATTAACATTAGCGGATGGCCGCACGGTGAATGGATTTATGTGTGAGCACTATGCAACGTTAAACGCTATTGATATTTCACATCTAGGCGGATGGCGGCATTATTTGAAAGAAGTGGCTTAGAGTAGGACTATATAAGCACTTTGGGCAGCTCTGCTAGTTGAGTCCTAAACTAGCAGAGCTGCTTGTCCAAAGTTGTCATTCATCATGACTAGTGTAACTGTTGAATACTGAAACCTTCACTCCACGTGAACTATGGACTTTAATAAGTGCTAATAAATACCTTCTATTTTCCGAGCGCAGGAAACAGACCTATGAGACCGTGCGCTATAAACTCAACCGCCATCGCAGCAAGAATCAGCCCCATTAATCGCGTCACAATATTAATTCCTATAGTCCCTAATTTATCCGCTATATAACTAGAAAGCTGCAAAGTCAGCCAGATAAGAATAACAACCACAAAGATTGGAATCGCTAGCGAGATATGTCCAACAAAGGTTTTACTTTGCTGTGCTGCAATAATCATACTGCCTATAGCGCCAGGGCCGGCTAGTAAGGGAATACTCAGTGGTACGATTGCAATAACATCTCGTTCTTCCAGTGTTCTAGCTTCTTCAGGAGTTTGCTTAGAGTGGCTTTGTTTGGCATGCAGCATATTGATGGCAATTAACAGTATTAAAATTCCTCCGCCAACTTGAAACGATGGAATCGTTATACTAAAAAACGCTAGAATCCCATCGCCAAACAAAGCTGATGTTAGCAGCACCAGAAAAACGGTCACAGTCACAACATTGGCTGTTCTTAACTTTTCTTTTCTATTCCATCCATCTGTCGCACTAATAAATATTGGCACACTTCCAATGGGGTTCACTATTGCAAATAGTGCTATTCCGATCTTAAATAGATAAGCCCAATCCATTTTTTAGTTCCTTAACTAGTAGCTGCGAAATTGTCCAGTGACCACGCCATAAATTCCAAATGCTTCTCTGGGTCGAATGATATCAAAATCAGGATTTGCTGGAATCAGCACAAATAGATCCTTCTCTTTCCCGAGTGTCTTGATCGTGAACTTGTCATCAATGATAGCCACTACAATATCGCCAATATTTGCAAGTGGTCTTTTTTCTACAATCACAGTGTCGCCATCAAGAATCCCTAAGTCTCTCATTGAGTCTCCAGCGACAGGTATTAGCTCAGTGATTGAAGGTTTTTTAACGAGGTGTTCATCAATCGTAATGTAATCGCCCCCTTCACTGTACGCAGCAGTAAAAGAACCAGCCTGCACTGTCGTGTTAGATAATGGTCGCTCGAAGAATCGTTTACCTGGAATTAATTTATTATCAGGCGCCATGTCTAAGAAGCCCATTAATTTCAGCCTTGATACAAATCTACTAATCGTATCTTTAGATTTCATATTCAACTGATCTTGCATATATCGATAGCTTGGTAATGA